>CAXBHO010000009.1:0-59669 GCA_963975485.1 uncultured Balneola sp.
TTTCCATACCACAAAGATACGAAATTTTATTGTTAAATTACCGCTTTGTTAATAAGATGAATAAAGCCATCCATATCGATAAGATCGGAGTATTCTTTTGAGAAAAAACTTCTGATATTTTTGCCCTCATCTTTAGTGGCTTGTAAGTTCCCAAGTGCATGAGTTATAGAATCTCTAACTTTGCTGTGTTCAAGTGATTAATGCAACAGCGCGGTGTTTTAGAGTTTGTTGTATGGGAGAAAGATAATCAAATTTTCGAATAGGTCGATTATTGATGTGTCTTTCGACGGTTTTAATGCGTTGCTCGGATACTTCACGAAGATCCGTACCCTTCGGAAAGAACTGCCGGATCACCCCAATTCTGTTTTCAACCGTTCCTTTATCCTGGGATGTATAGGGCCGGGTAAAGTAGACATCAGCGTCTAATTTCCTGCCTATCGAGCGGTGGTTGGCAAAGGCCTTGTCATTATCAAGGGTCAGGGTTTTGATGAATGCTTTGGGCACCCGTGCCAGCATCTGTTCAAAAGCAGCTTCGGTGGTGTCTGCCTGACGGCTGGTTACCTTTTTGAGTCGGGTGAGAAGTGTGGCCCGATCGGTGATGACAAGTAAGGCGGATTTGTGCGCTTTCCCTACCATAAAGTCACCTTCGAGGTCACCAAGGCGGGTTCGCTCCTCGACAACCTTCGGGCGCTGTTCGATGCTCACGCGTTCGGTAAGAATCCCCCTGGAGTCATTGTAATTGCCTCTTTTACGCCTTCTACGGCCATGGGTAAGGTGTGTGTAGAGCTGTTTTGTAGCCGGGTCTTTTGTTCGTTTTCCCCGCCAGATCCATTGGTACATCGTCTCATGAGATACCCCACGGGTTCCTTGCACGCTCCAGCGACCGCTAATAAGTTCCGGACTTAGTTTTTCTTCGGTCAGCCACTGGGTGGCGTCCTCTTTTAAGTCTTGGGTAAATCGACTATGTTTGCGCTTATCACTATGGCGCTGGTTGGTTTTTCGCTGGGCCAGCTCCGGGCGATACTCCTTGGCATAACGACCACGAGTTCCGACATTGCGGGAAAGTTCTCTGGAGATGGTTGATTTGTGAACTCCGATAATTTTAGCGATGTTCGTTTGTGAGTGGCCGGCATCCAGTAAAGCTTTAATCTTATGACGGCGATTAAGGTCAAGTTGTTTGTATTTTTGCATAGTACCACGAATATAAGCCGCTTGGTCGAAATCCCTGAGGGGCGCGCCCCTCAGGGATTATTTTCGTGTTGCACTTATTACTTGAACTCAGAGAACGAATAAAAACGAGGATCAATAATTTATAACCGCAATTATGGTGGATTCGACTACGTCCGAATCCACTCGGAATACTAACGTCAGAGTTTAATCTGAAAATTAATTAATTTTAAAACCGTAACGTCTGACGATTATACGAGACCGAAATACCACCAAACTCTTTCAAGAAATAAACAGGACTTTTTTTTTGATCAATAAAGATTTACTTACCCGAAAATTATATGCTCAGGATGCATCCATGTATCAGGAAGAACCACTTGGGGTTTCTTTTCCTAAGAGTATTGCAGACATTAAGAAATTAGTTATTGAAGCTAATAGAAATAGCTTTTCCATTACTGCTCGTAGTGCGGGAACCAGCCTTGCCGGACAAGCAACAGGTGATGGTGTGATCATGGATGTTTCAAGGTTTATGACTGAAATCCTGGAAATAGACCCACAGAAAAAATCGGTAAAAGTACACCCGGGAGTTATTCGTGATTCTCTAAACAAAGCAGTAGAAAGTCACGAACTACTTTTTGGTCCGGATACTTCTACTACTAATAGATGTATGATTGGAGGAATGATCGGTAATAATTCTTCAGGCTCGTTTTCTATAAAGCATAAAACTACCCGTGAGCATGTTCTGGAAATGGAAGTAGTTTTAAGCGATGGTAGCTTGGCTACATTTGAACCTCTTTTTTTGGCTGAATTGGAAGAAAAGAAAAAGCTTCCAACTTTGGAAGGTAGTATATATAGAGCCATGCTTTCACTTCTTGAACAAAATAGAACATTGATTCAGGAAAATTATCCTCACAAAGAAATTATTAGAAGAAATACCGGATATGCATTAGACCGACTCCTTGAAATGCAACCCTTTGACACAAATGGAAGGTTGTTTAATCTTTGTGAACTTTTGTGTGGGAGTGAAGGTACGTTGGCGCTTACAAGTTCAGCAACGTTGAATCTGGTAAAGAAAGATGCTATTCAAAAATTGATCATTCCTCAGTTTAGAACCATCAACGAGGCGATGCTTGCTACGGTTGAGGCTGTAAATCTACAACCCAGCGCCGTTGAATTAGTCGATGATATAATTCTAAATGCCACAAAAGCTAATCCTGAACAATCTCAAAACAGGTTTTTCTTAGATGGAGAACCAAAATGTATTTTGATAGTCCAATTTGAAGGAGATGATGAATCTCTTATTGATATGAAAATTAAGGACCTTAAAAAGATACTTGCTGAAAAAAATCTTGGATATGCATTTCCTGAACTTGGTGATGCCTCAGAAATGAAAAGTGTTTGGGAACTTAGAAAAGCAGGACTCGGATTATTAATGGGATTAGGAAAAGATGCTCGATCCCCAACTTTTTGTGAGGATACTGCTGTAAGAGTTATCGATCTGCCTGATTATATAAAAGAGTTTGAAGCTCTTATGAAGAAACACAATACAGGATGTGTTTTTTATGCTCATGCTTCGGTGGGAGAGTTACATCTTCGTCCAATGATTGATACGACAAAAGAATCAGGTATTAAGACGATGAAAGCTATGGCTGAAGATGTAGCTGATTTGGTCAGGAAGTACAGAGGGTCGCTTTCAGGGGAACACGGCGATGGGCGGGCAAGAGCTCCTTACATCGAAAAAGTACTTGGCAAAGAAATGATGCCGATTTTAAAGCAGGTGAAAGAAATTTGGGATCCCAGCTATATTTTTAATCCGGGCAAAATTGTAAATGCAAAACCAATAGATGAAGGATTACGTTTTTCCCCTGACTATTATTCTGAACCGGTTGAAACCGAATTCCATTGGAGAAAAGAAGGGAGTTTAAATGACGCTCTGGAGCTTTGTAACGGGGCCGGAGTTTGTAGAAAATTAGCTCAGAGCGGAGGTACAATGTGTCCCTCATATATGGCTACAAAAGATGAGAAGGATAGTACTCGTGGTAGAGCGAATGTATTTAGACAAGTTTTTGAAGGAGAAAGTCCGGATCAGTTTAAATCAGAGGAGTTAAAAGAAGCGCTCGACCTTTGTTTGAGCTGTAAGGCGTGCAAAAGTGAATGTCCGGCAAATGTGGATATGGCGAAGATGAAAGCAGAGTTTATGCATGGTTGGCACAAGAATCACCGACCTACATTTGGGGAAAAATTCTTTGTTAATTCTTCTAAATTATATCCATTGGCTTCTATCTTTCCGAGCTTTTCTAATTGGATTGCAAGTCTTGATATAAGTAAGAAAATATTGGAGAGAATGGCAGGAATTTCTTCGTTAAGAACACTGCCAAAATTTGCTGATCAAACATTCCAAAAATGGTGGAAATCTTATCAGAAGAAAAAATCTGAGAAGAAAGTAGTGTTAGTTGTAGATCTATTTACTAATTATCATGAACCTGAAATTGCTAAATCAGCGGTATCTGTATTAGAGAAAATGGGCTTTGAGGTTATAATTCCAGAAATACAAGAGCTAGGACGTCCACATTTGTCTAAAGGCTTTTTGAAAGAAGCTAAAGCTATTGCGCATGAAGCAATATCAGAGTTAAAGGATTATGCAAATGCTGAAATACCCATAGTTGGCCTGGAGCCTTCACAAATATTAACAGCAAAGGATGAGTTTCTGGATTTATGTGATGATTATTTTTTGAAGGATGCCCATCAAATAGCAAAACATTGCTACACATTCGAAGAGTTTTTAGCTCTGCATGTAGAACTGTTGCCTATGTATGATAGCACCGAAGCCGTTACTGTTCATGAACATTGCCATGCAAAGGCGCTAAGCAAAAAAGGGTTATCAAGAAAAGTGTTAGAGCATGTTGGATATAAAGTAGAAGTGCTGGACTCGGGCTGTTGCGGTATGGCTGGGAGTTTTGGGTATGAAAAGAATAAAGTGTCAGTTTCGATGGAAATTGGAAATCAAAGACTTTTTCCTGCTATTTCTGCGTTAGATGCCGAGAGCAATATCTGTGCTTCAGGATTCTCATGTAAACACCAGATTTACGATGGAACCGGTAGAAAAACTTTACACATAGCACAGTTGATTTTCGCTAAAATTTAATTAGATTGACATTAAACTAAATAAATTGATTGATATGAGAATTCTGTTACTAGTATTTGCGCTTACTCTAATAACCTGAGTTCGATTTTAAAATATGATACAAACAACGGCTATAAGTCATTCCTGCGAAGGCAGCGCCAAAGGCACTCCCACGGAGGAATCTAAATTGTAGTTTAAAACTCATTTGGAATGGTTTAAAGAGATCCAGATTCCCACAAAGTGATGCCTTTGGCACAGGCATTCGCCGTGGAATGACCTAAATTATACTCTAAAGGTGTTTTCAAAATCGAACTCAGGTTAATAAGTTTTTCTGCAACCGCACAAGTAGATTACGGCACCGAAATAGCACCAATTTTTTCAGGCAATTGTAACAGTTGTCATTCGTCAGGACAAAATGGAAATTTTGATTCATCTCCATATGCCGATCTTATTGCAAGTACCAGTCCTTCCAACAGGTATAACAAAAAACATATAATTCCTAATGATGCAGCGGGAAGCCCATTAGTTGATAAGATTGAAGCTAATCCTCAGTTTGGAGATCGAATGCCTCAAGGCGGTCAACTTACCACTGAACAAATCAACAAAATTAAACAATGGATCAATGAAGGAGCGAATGAACAGGTTCAAACTTCAAATGAAGACGAAATAACTTCACCGAAAGAGTTTGAATTGTTAGGAAACTACCCAAATCCTTTTAACCCAACCACAACGGTTCAGTTTCAATTTCCGGTAAGCTCTGATTTCCAGATCACTATTTACAATGCGAACGGCCAACTTGTACAATCGATAAATGGAAGGGCTTCTGCAGGGACTAAAGAACAGTCTGTTGATTTAACAAATCAATCCAGTGGTGTGTATTTTTACAGAGTGCGAGCATTTTCAAATGGCTCATTAAACTTGGTAGGCTCAGGAAAAATGACACTTATTAAATAAGACTTTTTAATTTCGAGGAATTGATTTTTGAATTAATTCTTCGGCGCTTTTAAAGATTTGCCTATTTCTAAAATGTAAGTTCAATAAATTTTGAGCCATCAAATCCCCAAATTTTATTATCGAATTGAGTTATAGAAAACTTTTCAGTACCTAATTCTTTCTGATTTTTTAAAGGATATATTTGACTAACTATTTTATCCTTATTCGCTGTTAAGTTCAGTACTCCAAAAGGCACCCCCAAAGATTGATCACCGTAGGTAAATAAAACTCCATCCTTGAATTGAGAAAAATCATTAAAAATATCTCTGGTTCTTGTACCAGTGCCATATTCGGGATGGGTAACAGTTTTAATCATTTCATAATTTGGAATATCAATAACTACCTTATCTAAAATGTTAGATTCACGATCAATCAAAAATACATAATTAATCTGCTCAAAAACTAAAAAGAACAAGTCACTGGCTATCTGTACAACTTTGGGTGATAGTTTAAGGAATTGAAGTTTTTCTATTCCTTTTATTTGCTCTAAAGGAAGTTCTTTAATATTGAAAAATAAACTATCTGTAATGCTAAAATCAGTAACATCAATTAAATAAGAAATTAGAACTTTTTTGTTGTCAATTTCTGAAGGAAATGCGAAGAAAGAATTAGAAGATATTAAGGTCTCATTATAGTAAGAAAGGCTGGTAATATATTGAGTAGGCATTACCTTTTCATTAATAAGCAATCCATTAATATCATACTGAGTAAGCCGAGAACTATTAAAATCGGACAAAAATATAGACTCATTATTGTTATCAACTATAAATGCTCCTAAGTTTTCAATTTCTCCTGGTCCACGTCCTCTACTTACAAATTCTCTAGTGATTGTATTTGAAGATTTATCATACAAAGAAGCCAAATTAGAATGATCTTCATTGTGTAATAAAAGAAACACAGAATCACTTAAAGCATGGAAATCCTGTAAATTATAAATCTGATTTGATTGCGAAAATAATGTACTGGGTAGAACTAAAGATAAAAAAATAATTGTAATCTTCATAGAAAAAGGGCGCAGAGGCCCCAAATTTAAATTAATAATAAATTGCACTATACTATTTGTTTGATCAGTTTTCACACCAACCTACATCGGATCCAAAATCTGAGCAACAGTCTATCCAATATTGGTCATCACCACAGGTTACTGTGCCTTTACAATCCCCATTGACTTTCCATATAAGTACATCAACTCTACAATCTACTATTGCTTTAGAAGTAGCTAACGTTGAAGGAATAATGGTTATTAAGAAAATTAAAAGGAAAAAAGTAGAAGTAAGTAATTTTTTATACATAACTTTTAGTTAATTAATGGTTAAACATATTTAACAAAAAAAAAAAAAAAAAGAAAAAGCAAATAAATTTCCGCCTTAATTTTGGAGGAATGTTTTTCTAATCAATTCTTCAGCACTTTTTAACGAATTTTCAGAGATTTCAGAACCACTCATTAAGCTAGCCACTTCATGTATATGCTCTTCGTTAGATAGAGACAGAATTTTAGTTATAGTTCTGTCTTCATTTTCCTGCTTATCCACTTTGTAGTGATGGTGGGCTTGGCTGGCAATTTGAGGTTGGTGAGTAATAGCAATGATTTGACAATGATCAGATAATTTCCTCATTGCACGCCCTACTTTTTCAGAAATCTCGCCGCTTATTCCGGTATCAATTTCATCGAAAATCATAACGGGAAGACTTTGTTCTTTAGCCATTATAGATTTTAGTGCCAACATAACACGGCTTATCTCTCCACCGGATGCAATCTTAGCTAAAGGTTTTGGCTCTTCGCCTTTATTGGTGGAAATAAAAATTCTTATATCATCGCAACCGAGTTCAGTACAATCTACAGGTTGGCCATCAACTTCAATCCAGCCATTTTTTGTAAACAGCCAATCTACGGAAACCGCTAATTGTGCATGTTGAATGCCAAGTTGTGCAAGTTCAATTTGAATCTGTTTTGCTAAACGATCTCCAATTTGAACTCTCGTTTGATGTAATTTCTGGGCTGCTTCTGTAAGTTTTATCTGTTGACCGGAAATGGATTGATCAATTTTTTCAATCTCTAAATCAAAGTTATCCGCAATAGAAAGCTCACGTTGAATTTCATTCAGATAGTTGATCAACTCAGGAATATCCCGTTGATATTTTTTTTGAATTCGGTTTAGTTCGCTCTGTCTTTTGCGGAGCTCTTCCAGCCTATTTGGATTGAATTCAATGGTACTTCGATACCGTTCGGCAAATTGTATGGCCTCATTGATACTAACTCTGGCAGCATTTATTTCTTCCAGATAAGTAGAAAATTCCGGTTCAATTCGGGTAAGATCTTCAAGATTCAGTTTTAGTTGATTGAGCAACTGGGAAATATTTCCATCATCACTTTCTTCCATTTCAGAAATAGCGGCTGCCTTTTGATCTAATAATTCGGCATTGTCAAGCAGATTCATTTCTGCTTCAAGTTCTTCTTCCTCTTCAATAGAAAGATGAGCATTTTCGAGCTCGTTAACTTGAAAGCGATAGAGTTCCGTTTTTTCCTGCAATTCTCGTTCTCTTTTCTTTAAATCAGAGAAGCTCTTTTGAAGTGCCTTCATTCTGGAATATTCAATCTGATATTTTTTAAGGACTCCATCAACTTCTCCAAAACCATCAATCACACTTCTATGATTTTCTTCCTTCAACAAAAGTTGATGATCATGTTGCCCGTGTAAATCCACAAGCTGATCTCCAACGGCTTTTAAAGCTCCAATATTAACGGGAGTATCATTAATGAAAGCCCGGCTTCCGGTTTGTCTGATTTCTCTTCTAAGAATCAAATATTCCGATAGTTCAATATCATTATCTTCAAGCAAAGAGCGTAGTTCAGTATTTTCAAAATATTTAATCGTTGCTTCCGAAATAGCTTTGTTAGCTCCACGGCGAATTACTTCTGTATCAGCTCGTTCACCCAGAATCATATTCAACGCTCCGATAATGATCGACTTTCCGGCGCCCGTTTGGCCAGTGAGGATATTCAGCCCTTCCCCGAAGCTAACTTCCAGCTCGTCAATTAAGGCGAAGTCTTTTATGTAGAGAGATTGGATCATAGTTCAAATTTAGAATTAAGAATTCAAAATTAAGAATTATTAGTTCTCGACTTGGTTGTTTTTACGATAGCTGACAAGATACTGATGATTTCGTCTGATTTCACTAAATGATTTGATACATCAATAGATGTTAGCTCGCTTTTATCTAAAAGTCTAAGCCAATAATGAGTTTCTCTTGCTTCTTTCAGCGAGATAGACATTTTGTGAATAAAATCTTTACGAGATTGACCTGCAATAGCTTCTTCAACATTTGCTCCAATACTCGTTGCAGATCTTAAAATTTGCTTAGAAACAACATACTCCCTTTCAATCTGTAATTGCTTATAAAGCGAAATAATTAAAAGTGAAAAGCTAAAGGTTTTATTTTGAATCAGGTTTTGTTTCATGACGACGTAATTCTTAATTCTTAATTTTGAATTCTTAATTCATACAAGTAAGACAGTTTCGAAGCATATTCCTTACAAACTGGTTACCTTTAAATTATGGATGAAACAAAAAAAACAACCATCTACGAATTCACAGTACCCGAAGGGCAACAAGAATCTATACGATTGGATGTGTACATCACGAATTTTGTGGAAAATGCCACACGGACCAAAGTTCAGGAAGCCATTAAAGACGGATATGTTCAGGTAAACGGAAAGACAGAAAAATCATCCTATAAAATGCTGCCGGGCGATGAGATATTTATCGAGCTACCCAAAGCACCACCACCGGAAGCGGTACCCGAAAAACTGGACATCAATATTGTGTATGAAGATGACGATATCATTTTGGTGAATAAAGAAGCAGGAATGGTGGTTCATCCGGCCTACGCTAACTGGACAGGCACGCTGGTAAACGGCTTGATGTATCATGTGGATGAACTGGCAGAAAATAATGACAATGACCTGCGCCCGGGAATTGTGCATCGTTTAGATAAAGATACCAGCGGATTATTGGTTGTTGCTAAAAATGATGTGGCCTTGGCAAACCTTTCAGCTAAATTTGCCGAAAAAGATGTAGAACGAACGTATTGGGCAATTGTTTGGGGAACACCCAAAGAAGAAGGAACTATTGAAGGCGATATCGGACGTTCCAAACATGACCGCAAACTGATGACGGTATTACCGGAAGGGAAAGGAAAGCACGCCGTAACTCACTGGAAAGTGTTGGAATATTTTGACTATTTGAGTTTGGTGGAAGTGAAGTTGGAAACAGGGAGAACACATCAGATCCGAGTTCATTTAAATCATATTGGTCATAATGTATTTGGGGATAAAACATACGGCGGAACTTCGGTTCGGTACGGCTCCAACACCGGCTCCCGAAAAGTAATGTTTCATAAACTGATCACAGGTTTAAACCGACAAGCATTGCATGCCAAAACACTTGGGTTCGAACATCCGAAAACTGACGAAATGGTTAGCTTTGATTCCGAACTTCCCGAAGATTTTGCTCATGTACTTGAGATGTTAAGGGAACATTGTAAAGAGGAGTATTGAGGAAGAATGAACATTGAACTTTGAACCGAAGAATGTTGAATCATGAATGAAGAAGTGGCGGTCTTTGCGACCCAAGATCTCTTAAGTCTGTGACTTAAAGAGAAAAAGTTAAGCAAATTTGCAACTTGCGTTACATGCCAAACTCTTCATTCCATCGCCGGAATATTAGGAGAATATTGAATGAAGAAGTAAAGCTCATCTTTACGAGGGGTCTGATTTTCTAAAAAGGATTCTTTGTACTCGACGAAGCCTGCTATGTCGGCAGACAGACAATCTCCGTGAATAAGTTTCAGTTTTGGATTTATTCATCCAGAAGCTTGTTACTTAGTTTCGCATAACAAAGTCAAAATTTTTCGGATTGTGCACTTGCCGGAAAATCAGAGCACATACGTTGTTGCTACAGTTTTTAAATCAAAGAATATTATTCAAGTCTTGCTTTCCTACTATCGCCATTATCTCAATTATATCTCCATTTATTTTGTAGTAGATACTATCGGACCCACATACACATCGTCTATATCCCTTTTTTAAAAAATCAACCGATTCAAATGAAAATGGTCTTTCCGTAATGATGTCAAAGTATTCAAAGAATGTCTCAAAATATTTGTCAGCTTGTTTATACCCGAATTTATTTACCCCAAATTGATGAATTCTTATTAAATCTTCTTTTGCCTCATTGCTCAATCTGTATTTAGCCATTTTTGAGCAATGACTTTGACTGGTTTAAAATCTCATCTTTACTTTCTTCAGTAAATCCGCTGTTTTCGGCTTTATCCAATTTAGCCCTGATCCAGTCAATTTGAACATGTTGTTTTCTTGCCTGTCTGATTAAATCATTAACCAGTTCACTTTTGCTGGAATATTCCTCTTTATCAACTTGGTCTTTTAACCATTCGTTGTTTGGTTTGGTTAATGAAATACTTTGTCGTGTCATAATCTATTTTTGGTGTAAAATTACACCTAAAACGCATCATGCACAAATCTAATGTCTTTGTCACCAGCACGCTATTACTAAAATTGTATGTGATAAAATGATTCAGATACAAGCGGGGAAAATGGAGTACTGAATAATGAAGTGACGGTTTTTGCGAGAAGCTTTTTCTCCAACGGTTTTATATGCGTTGTTGGCAACTGGTTTTTTTCACTTCCGCTTTTCCAAACAATTCTGTTGTTTTACTATCCTGTATTTATTAAAGCACGGAATAAATAATAGCACATCCAGAAAGAATTGAGAAAGGGGACGTCAATCTTTCCCTCGTCACGTAGCTCCGCTGCGTGATGCTAATTTGGAAGCTCTGCTTCCATTGAGGCGGAGCCTCAAACAAGGCATTCCGAACGAGACGTTCGGAACGAGCTCAAAGAGAAAAAGTTAAGCAAATTTGCAACTTGCATTACATGCCAAACTCTTCATTCCATCGCCGGAATAGTAGGAGAATATCGAATCACGAATATTCAATCATGAATGATGAAGTGGCGGTCTTTGCGAGAAGCCTTTTTCTCTAATGATGTTATAAAGGTTATTGGCAACTGGTTTTTTTCATTTCCACCTTTCCAAACAATTCTGTTGTTTTACTATCCTGTATTTATTTACTAAAGCACGGAATAAATAATAGCACTTCCAAAAAGAATTGAGAAAGGGGACGTCAATCTTATATATGTTGGTGTTAGAATATCGGCACACCACAAAGCATACCTATGATGAATTCTGCGAGGAACCAAATAAAGAATCAGAGAAGTTGCAATCATGAACCAACCTAAAATTTTGAATATTTCAGGATACTTTGAAAATTCTGAATAAATAATCAATCCTGCAGCAGGAATCATTCGGATAGTTATTTCAACGTAATTTATAAGGTTGTTACTTCCAGCTTTTCTCAAATATTCTCTTGCTTTTTGGGGTCTAAATAACATTAATGAACCAACGCTAATGAGGAAGACTCCGAAAAAAATCACAATATATTTGGCGATTAGTATCATAATTTATTGTTTTTGGACTTCTATGTGTCTTCTTAATGATGTACAACTTTATGCTTTCAAAAATTAGTGGTAGTCTTTTCTGTATCGGATAATTTTTCTTTTGATAGTATGTGATAAAATGAATTCAGTTACAAGCAGAGAATATTGAATAACGAATAATCAACATTGAATGAAGAAGTAATGCTCTCCTTTACAAGAATGAACGTTGTAATTCTTAACATCCCTTTTCACTCTTTAGATGTGCATCTGAGCGATGAAGAAACTAATCTTTTGATATCACGGCTTTTTTTTGAAAAAGAGACTCGTTATCAATACAACGGATCATATAATCTGCTACCGATTTTCTACTGATAGTAAGTGACGGTTTGGGGGAGTTTTCAAATGTTTCTCTTACTTTTTGTTTTTTGAAATTAGTTAGTCCTGCCGGACGGACGACTGTGTAATTCAAATCAGATTCTTCCAAAAGTATTTCTTGCCGTTCATGATCTTTATAGGCGAGTCCAACATTGCTGTAATCAATTACCCACCTGAACCAAAAAGGAATATCATGTTTGGTCTCACGAACTCCCCAAGCAGAACAACTGATAACTTGCTTGACATCATACTTTGGAGCTATAGAAATAATATTGGACATAACATCAGAGAGAAAAGTTTTGGGAGTTCTTAAACCAGACCATGGAAAGTCAGTTTTTCTGGAGATGTTTAGTACGTTAATAATATGCGTACAACCAACTATAGCTTTTTCAAGATCGGATTGATTACTTGGAGTACCCTCAAAAATTCTCATTTGAGGGTGCGGGGTTATTTTTTTAGATGATCTTACCAAACAATTAATTTCAAAACCTTTTTCTAAGGCGTATTTTAGAACTAGCTTTCCGGTTCTACCGGTTGCTCCCAACAGAAGTATCTTCATTGTTTTTTTTTATAATGTTGAGGAAATGTTTCTGCATACTTCTTAAAGTTAGCCAATATCGCTTCCCATCTTTTAGAATTTTAATCAGATGTATTTATTTTACTGCAAAGATCGGAAAAAGATTTGAGATGAAAGGAAATGATAATTCGTGATTATAAACATATTTCCATTTCTCAAAGTAACATTCGGTTCACTTACTTCTTCAGGAAGGTTGGATATTTTTATTTGTTTGGTTCTGTTAACAGATAAGGTATTACCGGATTCTTGAAATTGATAAACATCGATTCCTAACGGAATATCTTGATGTGAATTTCCATGAGACACAAGAAAGTGAGACTCATCAATAAGTTGAAGATTATTGATATTTGCTGGCGTTTGAATTCCCGGATTTGGAAATTCCGGTTTTATAGAAACAGTAATTAATACCTCATAAGATGTATTAATCTTAATCCTTTTAATAAAATTTCTATCTTCAAAAATATAGAAATAAGGCATTCCGGCTATGCAAACTAAGGTGAAGCTATCATTGAGCTTCAACACTCTTGGTTTAAGAAAAATATTATTAGCCAATGAAAGATCATCTAAATAGGTAAGACCCAGATCATTTAAAGATAAGGTTAGATAGCTAACTTTTTGTAGATTATGAAAGGTTGAAATCGCCGCAACTTTTATTATATTAGCCGGATTTTTTACAGATAATCGAGTATATAAAGGTATAAGTAGTTCATCTTTTTCAATATAAAATTGATAGGGTGTGCTAATTCCTGACGATTTAAGCCATGGAATTCTACTGTCTTTAGTTATGTGGTTGTTGAGATCACTGCAAACAAGACGAAGTTCAAAACCAATTAAACATACTTCGTTTTTTGCATAATTGAACCCAAAACTGTTTAAAAGATCTATTTCTCCGGGACCTTTACCTTTTCTTATAAGCTGTGAATGTACCTGAAAAGTAGATGAATCTATTACAGCCACTTTGTAATCACTGGCATCTTTTACTACAACTGGTATTCCATCATTTGTAAAGAATAAAGCAGCCAATCTCTCAAAAAACAACTCTTCCAGCGGATGGTCTTGAGCAGAAGACGAAGTTGAAGAACCAAGTATAATCAGACAAAATAAAAATAATTTACTCATACTATTATGATAGTAGATAGTACGGGGCAAAGCAAATTATTCTCTTTACTTTTTGTACTCTGCATACTTCTTAAAATTGTTCAATATCGCTTGCCAGCCGTCACGTTGTATTTCTATTGGATTTTCTGCTTCAGTTTCAAAGATAGTTGTAACTTTAGTTGTGTCATCCAGTTCTTCAAAATTTGTAGTTACTTGTCGGCCATCGGCAATGGTGTAAGTGATCTTTTTTTGATCGATAATCTCATCATAAGTGCCTTCAAAATCGAATCCAAAACTTCCGTCTTTAGCTTCCATTCTTGATTTCAATTTCCCGCCAACCCTAAGATCGTTCTCCGCCGCTGGACAGTGCCAGTCATCAGAAGCAAAATTCCATTTGGTGATATGATCTGGTTCATTCCAGAGTTTCCAAATGGTACTTCGGTCTTGTTTAATAGTTGTTGATATGGTGATTGTAGAATTCATAGCGTTTCGTTTATTTATTCAAAGCTCTCAACATCGGTCTGGTTAAACATGTCGGTCCGCCACCGCCTTTTACACTGATTTCTTTTCCGTCATAAGTAGTAACGATTGCACTGGCTTCTTCCAGCCTTTGCTTAGTGAGCGGATTTCCTGAAACCACCAAACAGTTTCTTGGACTTGTTGCCAACACGTTACATCCCATAGATTCAAATTCTTCATCAGGAACTTCAACAAGTTTAAATCCACGTTCTATAAGAAGCTCACGAAATGAAATAGGCATCAAAGAAGAGTAAACGACTGCCAGATCTTTATCTACCGGACTTAAAATCGACATCAAATGAAATACATCCGATTTCCCTTTGTAATGGGGGAGATCAACCTGAATTATTATAACTCCATGCGGTTCAAGCAATGCCCGAAGTTGTTCGATTCCTGAATCATTGGTTCTGTACGTTCGTCCTACAGCCAATGTTTTTTCATCCATCCATGCGACATCTCCGCCTTCCAAAGTACCAGGAGATTCAATTCTACCAAGAATTTTATCGCCATTAGTGGTATATACTTTCTCAGCGACAACGGGTTCGTTCTTTCTGCCATCTTTACCCATAGTACAAATAATAATACCAAAATCAGTAGCAATGGACGCATCTCTGCAATAGATTGAATCCATCGACACAGAATCATTGAGCCCGAAATACTTGACAGAAGCCTCCGTTTCTTTGATTATTTTTTCAAAAGCTGCATACTCTTTTAAGGCAATTTCGAAATCAGGTTTTGCCAAATAATTCAACTCTTTCCATTGCCGGGAAATCAATTCGGGGCCCACGAAACTAAACTCAGCAGGTTTCAGGTAAATGGACTTGAGAGTGCCGTATTCAGAATGATGAGTTAATTTCATTACACAGATTTTTTCTTTTTGATGACAAAGTAAACAGGAACTCCTATAAGAAGAAACAGAATTCCCCAAAACACAGATTCAAATCCCGAGCCGACCAGAGCAAAAAGGGAAAATAAAAAGGTGAGGGATGCTATCAGAACTATGCCGGTATTAAGAACATGCTCGTTTCCGGATTTTTTATCAGCAACACATAAGAAACCGAACAAAATAAATAGGGGATCAATACGGAAACTGTGGAAACCAGAATCATAAACTCAAAAACTTTTAGCAAACCACCCGAGTAGTTCATGATAATGAGCAAAGTTGCCAGTGAGCTTGAAATAAAAATTCCTAGTGACGGAGTTCCCCGTTTATTTTCTTTTGCAAAAACTGAAGGAAATAAACCGTCTTTTGCAATAGCTTGAGGCATCTGCCCCTGAATTAATATCCAACCATTTAGTGCGCCAAACACTGAAATAGTAGCGGCTAGAGCTATAATTAGATTCCCACCTTTGCCCCATAATATAGTAGCGGCATCTGCAAAAGGAGCCGTAGAACTGCTCAGCACTTCCGGATTAATAACTCCCATAATGGAAACAGAACTGAAAATGTAAACCACGGCAGCAATCAGCGTTCCCCATTTTGTAGCAAAAGGAACGGTTTCGTTAGGATTTTCAACGTCATCAGCAGGAATTGTGGCACTTTCAATCCCCAAAAATGAGAAGAATGTTAAAGCCGTGGTTATTGCAATCGCTGAAAGATTGGTTTCTGCACTCAAATTGATCGGAGAGAAATGATCGAGGTTGATAAAAAATAATCCAAAAACACTGATAACAACTAAGGGTACAAGTTTAAGTACGGTAGTAACCAGAGCCATCTTTCCCACAAGTTTTATACCACGAGTATTGTACCAGGACAGCAACCAAATAGCCAAAAGCGCTGCTAACGCAGAATAGATAACATTGCCGTTTAGGATTGTTACAAAAACACTAAGATAGCCGACAAAAGCCACGGCAAGAGCTGCGTTGGTGGTACAGACGGAAATCCAGTAACCCCAGACTACAAGAAAAGCGGGAAATTCTCCTATTCCTTTTTTTGTGTATGCGTAAGGCCCGCCTTGAAGTCCCGGAAGAAGTCTGCTTAATCGGCTAAATAAAACGGCCAGTAAAATGGCTCCAATTGTAGAAACCAGCCAGCCAACAATACTAATTCCTCCATAAATAGCGAGCAGTGATGGCATCAGAAAAACACCTGCGCCCACCATGGTGCCAACAACAAGGGAAGTGCTTGTCCATTTTCCTAATAATTTTTGCTGATTCAACTAATGTGTACCTTTCAAAATTTAAATGTAGATTTACTAACCTAACAAACTACAGAAACCAGATGGGCTACAATTTCGATATTCATCCTGAAATAGAAAAAGCTGAAACGCTTCCTGGTTCATTTTATCAAAATGAGCAAATTTTTAGTGATTTAAAAGACAAAGTATTTCTGAAAACATGGCAGTTTGCAGCAGATGTGAACGACATCAAACTTCAGAATCAGATAAAGCCTTTGTCGGTGTTGGAAAATTATTTGAACGAGCCTATGGTTCTGACCAGAGATTCAGAAGATCGGATTCATTGTGTTTCTAATGTATGCACACATCGTGGAAATATTATTGTAAATGATGGCGGTACGAGTAAGAACCTAACGTGTAAATATCATGGAAGGAAGTTTGATCTGGATGGTACGTTCAGGTTTATGCCGGAGTTTGCTGATGCCGAGGATTTCCCAAGACCTTGTGATAACCTCCATAAATTTCCACTGATACAATGGGGTCCGTTATTATTTGTTGGATTAGATGAAGCATTCGACTTTCAGGCGGTTATTGATAAAATGAAAGAGCGAATCGGGTTTTTACCGATTCATGAGTTAGTATTCGATCCGGTTCGTTCAAAAGACTATCTGGTGAATACGCACTGGGCACTTTATTGCGATAATTATTTGGAAGGATTTCATATTCCGTATGTGCATAGTGATTTGAATCAGGCGTTGGATTATGGCAGTTATACCACAGAATTATATGAAAACTGTAATCTGCAAATTGGATATTCTGATGATGCCGTAGAAACGTTCGATTTTCCTGAAGGGCATCCCGATTATGGAAAATATGTTGCAGCTTATTACTACTGGGTATTTCCGAATATGATGTTCAATTTTTATCCGTGGGGATTGTCGATCAATATTATTAAACCACTTTCAAAGAATCGAACTAAAGTTTCTTTCTTATCTTATGTGTGGGATGAATCGAAGATCGAAGAGAGCGCAGGAGCACTGTTGGACAAAGTTGAAAGGGAAGATGAATTTGTTGTAGAAAATGTTCATCAAGGTTTGAAATCCAGTTTTTATAAAACAGGACGATTTTCACCCAAGAGAGAACAAGGAGTTCATCACTTTCATAGATTGTTGGCTAAGTTTATGAATAGGTAATGTGTGAGTGAATTTCGTCTGTCTTTAATAAAACTTGCTCCGATGCTCCGCACCTGAGCGATTGTGAGCCAAGTTATATAACCTGAGTTCGATTTTAAAATATGATACAAACGACGGCTATAAGTCATTCCTGCGGAGGCAGCGCCAAAGGCACTCCCACGGAGGAATCTAAATTGTAGTTTAAAACTCATTTGGAATGGTTTAAAGAGATCCAGATTCCCACAAAGTGATGCCTTTGGCACAGGCATTCGCCGTGGAATGACCTAAATTATACTCTAAAGGTGTTTTCAAAATCTGCCAAAGGCATCACTTTGTGAGAACTCAGGTATATAAATACTGGTTACTGATTCATCGAGAAAGCATTCGTAGGAAATTCACCGTACCTTTAATCAAACATCAAAAAAGTTATTTATGCCGAAGAAAAACATCAATATTTCCGTAGAATTAGATCAGGATAACATACCTGAAAACATCATCTGGAATGCCGACGACATGACTGGACTTGGTGAAGCTAAGTGTAGAGCTATGTTACTATCTCTTTGGGATTCGGAAGCGAAAGATACACTTAAATTGGATTTATGGACCAAAGACATGACCGTCGATGAAATGAAAATCTTCTTTCATCAAACATTAGTTACCATGGCAGATACATTAAAGCGCGCTACAAATGACGAACGTATTTCAGGAGACATGATGGATTTTTGTGATTACTTTGCTGAGAAGATGGAGATTAAAAAATGATCAATTGAGTTTCTATGATATCATTTCAATACAACGTTTTTTACGAAGTAGCTACTAACCTTAGTTTTTCAAAAGCAGCTAAAATTCTTTTTATCTCGCAGCCTGCGGTTAGTAAGCATATAAAAAAACTAGAATCTGAAACCGGCTCAGCACTTTTTGAAAGAAACGGAAGTTCTATTCTATTGACGTCCTCGGGCGAAAAACTACTTTCCTACTTACATAAAGCAAAGAATATAGAGCAGGTTTTAAAGTCCGACTTGGAAATTATAAGAACTAAGGAACAGGTAAAAGGAGAATTGAGGGTAGGCGCAAGTACTACTATTTCACTATATGTGCTTCCGAAAGTACTCTCTCTATTTCATAAGCAGTATCCCAATATTTTAATACTCCTGAAGAATCGTAACAGTGAAAATATTCAGAAAGCTTTACTGAATAAAGAAATTGATGTTGCAGTAGTTGAAGAGCATCATAAAGGGAATGCATTTCAAAGCACTTTTTTTATGGAAGACGAGATTATTCCGGTCTGCTCATCTTTGAGTCCTTATGCAAAATCAAAAATTTCTATGGCTGATCTCAAAGAATTTCCGCTAATCATGAGAGAACAGGGATCAGGGACTCTTGCTGCTGTTGTTAAAGAATTAAGTAAGAATAAAGTCAAACATAAAGAGCTAAAGATTATGGCTCGTTTAGGCGGAACAGAAGCACTTAAAAATTATTTGATAGTGGATGAGGCTATTGGGTTTCTATCAAAAATGGCCATTACTAAAGAGTTGGAATCTGGTACATTACGGGAAGTCCAACTAGAATCATTCAAAGCAAATCGTAAATTTTATTTTGTGACAAGAAAAGGGGAAGACATTAGTGGGATGATTAAAACCTTTATTGAGACAGGGAAATCTCTGTATAACTAATAGTTATACTATATTCTTAAAAAGTATTGTATAGTTATGCTACAAATTTTCATCTTTAAAGGATGGAAACTCAATTAGTTACAAATTCATTAATTAAAAATCTCCACTGTTCTTCATGCGGAACAGAATACTCTGCATATGATTTAACAGACTACGCTCACTGTTGTGATAAGCCTCTATTAATAGAGTATCATTTAAACAGTTCATTTAAAAGAGAAATGCTGGTTGGAAGGCCGCTTACCATGTGGCGTTATCATGAAATGCTTCCCGTTCTTAATCCGGCAAACAGAGTTAGTTTAGGGGAGGGAATGACCCCCATTCTAGATCTTAACAAAGTAGGAGATGAATATGGATTTGAAAGCCTTAGTTTGAAAGATGAAGGGTTAAATCCTACAGGGTCTTTTAAATCGAGAGGATTGAGTATGGCGATTTCTAAAGCTAAAGAATTCGGAGTAGAGGAATGTGTGATTCCTACCGCAGGTAATGCGGGAGGGGCCATGAGTGCCTATTGCGCCAGGGCGGGGATCAAAGCAACCGTTATTATGCCGGACATCACTCCAAAGATATTTCAGGACGAATACAGATACTATGGAGCTGAAGTAATTTTGGTAAACGGACTTATTGACAAATGCGGGCAGATCGCTAAAGAATTGGCGGAAAGAACAGGAGCGTTCAATATGTCTACGTTAAAGGAGCCGTATCGTATCGAAGGTAAAAAGACCATGGGATATGAGATAGCTGAACAGTTGAACTGGAAATTACCTGATGTGATTGTTTATCCAACAGGTGGAGGAACCGGGCTTATCGGTATTTGGAAAGCGTTTAAAGAAATGGTTCAACTTGGCTGGTTGGAAGAAAAAAAATTACCCAAAATGGTTGTAGTACAAACGGAAAATTGTGCTCCTATGGTGAGTTATGTAAATGGAGATCCAATTGATGAATCTCAGTTTAGAAAATCAATTGCAAACGGACTTGCTGTTCCTAAAGCTTTCGGTCAGGATTTGATCAAAGAGGTTGTAGAGGAGTCGGGTGGATATGCCTTGGCTATTGACGAACAAAGAATTTTAGAGGGTACGTTGGAAATTGGAAGAAAGGAGGGGATTTCAATTGCTCCTGAAGGTGGCGCTATTTGGGAGGCAGTGAAACAACTAAAGGCAGAAGAGAAAGTGATGAGCGGAGACAAAATATTACTGCTGAACACCGGGAATGCTTTAAAATATCTCGAGAATCTTGAACTTTGAATTCAAGGTAGTGTCTACCATTAAATGGCTAAACTTCTGAGATGGGTAATATAAAACCTACTTGGAGAGACGCTGTCTTTTTGATAGCTATACTATTTTGTTTATTCCCAATTGTAACTCCAGCCATAGCATTATTGCTGGGTATTTTACTGGCTACCGTAAAATTTGTACCTGATAAGCGGAATGTATCCTCAGTAGCTTCTTGGTTACTAAAGGGATCGGTAGTATGCCTAGGGTTTGGACTACAGTTAGAACAAGTTATAAAGACATCTAAACAAGGATTTTTGCTAAGTGCCGGATCGATTCTGCTTACTTTTTTATTAGGATGGATATTCTATCGTCTTATGAAAACGGAAAAAATTACCTCTTACTTAGTTTCAACAGGAACTGCAATTTGCGGCGGAAGTGCAATTGCTGCCGTAGGCCCTATTTTGGAAGCGTCACAAAAGCAGCTTTCATTTTCACTTGGTGTAGTCTTTATGCTAAATGCAGTTGCGCTATTTGTTTTTCCTGTGATTGGTTTTTGGCTTGGATTAACAGAATCTCAATTTGGCTATTGGGCAGCAATAGCTATTCATGATACGAGTTCTGTTGTTGGAGCAGCGGCATCTTATGGAGAGGAATCATTAAATATTGCTACCACAGTAAAACTGACAAGGGCCCTATGGATTATTCCGGTTTCTTTAGTTTTTAGCCGATTGCCTAATGTACGTAAATCTGGAACGATCAGAATTCCATGGTTCATCTTTTTATTCACTGTAGCAATAGGAATAAGATATTTTGTTCCTGAGGGTATAGAATTTTACAATATACTTACATTGATCGGGAAGAAAGGGATGGTAATTACTCTTTTGATGATTGGCGCAGGGATTTCGTTTAAGCAATTTAAAGAGATTGGAAAAAAAAGTATCTTTTATGGCCTTCTGCTTTGGATATCTATAAGTGGATTAAGCCTGGTTGTTATTCGAATTTTAATTATCTAAATACGACACGATTAATGAAATGAAGATATTTTTCCATCAAACCTTGGTTACCATGGCGGATACACTAAAAAGAGCTACGAATGACGAACGCATTTCAGGGGACATGATGGATTTCTGTGATTACTTCGCTGAGAAGATGGAGATTATAGCTAAGTAACTCGATTCCCTATTAATTCTCTGGGCAAACAGCTTGGTTATATCAACGTCCCATCAGCCGTGCAAAGCCCGACAGAGGGGGGAATAAGTGATGGAGTTTTGATTAAGATGAAGGTGCTTTTTCAAAATCTAGATCCGCGGTATTCACAGGGGCATGCTTTTGTAGAAATGTAGGCTTGTAAGTCTCTATATCTATACTTTTAAAGTTAGCAAGCCAGGACTTTAGTCCGCCAGCAGACGGCATGAAAAAAGCTTCTGGGAAGGTATCCGAGAAGTTTTCAAAATTTTCAAAAAAAGGAAGATTTTAATCGAATAATTTTTTAACCCATCCGAATACACCGCCGGAACGTTCTCCTTCACGTCCACCCGAAAGCCCATCATAGTTAGGTCTTGGTAAACCGTACGTTTTTTCAGGCTTTTCTTTCTTCTTTTTACTACGGTTGTTGTTTGAACTACCGCGGCGTGTTTTGGTATGAGGTTTGCTCTTATTTTTATTACTAGAAGCCTGTCCCTTTTTCTTCTTCTTAACTTCTTTGGGTAATTTTATCTCTTCAGGAGCGTAACCAACTTCTTTAGTGATTTTGTCTATGTCATCACGATCCATTTTGGAAACTAAAGAAACCATTTGACCCGCTTTTTTGGATCCAACCAATTCAGCTCTGTAACGGTATTCATCTACTTCACTTGGCACGTCATAATTGATTACCTGAGTTACTTTATCAATTTCGATGTCAGTTGCAGAAAGCCCACCAATAATTAAGATTTTCATCTCATTCGATGTGAATTTTTCATCTGGGTGTTGAGGAGATCCGGGCCGATTTCAACTACAATACGGTCTCCACGATTGACCGCTGCCAGGGAAGAACATTACCGCCTTTATGCAAAATCCATCGGGATATAAGCATGTGTTGCTGGCCAGTGTCTCCTTTAATCTCAAGAAATGGCTTCGTTATGGCGCTCCAAAGCCACTTCGTAAGGCTACACGTGTAGCTAAAGAGCTGTAGGAGACTTTTTTTGCGGTATGATTCGGGAAAAATTCTGTTACACGCACCGACACACAGATTTACCCCGATGCTCGTCCCCTAATTAGCCGCCATGACAGCCCTGAATTGTGAATGTTGCCGGAATTTTAACGTTGTAGTTGTGCAACAGGCTCGGTTGGCTGGATGCCTTCGGCATTGTTACTGGAGCCTGTGCTGAGGAAACTCAGTATCGGTACAAAAGTAAAGCAAAACGACTATAGAAGGCAGCATTTTGAAATACACTTCTATGTGTATGTTTGATTTCTGGGAGTATATAAACATTCTACGATCACATATTCCATTGTATAGGCTCTTCTCCTGAAAGCGGTCACTGTATAGGCGTTTCTGGATTGGCTATAAACCTTTTCTTAGGTTGAACGCAGGGTACAAAGTAAAAGGATTACTTCGCTATTGTTTTCCCTTTAGGTGAGCCTTCACGAATTGCAAGCTGCCCACATCCTGCATCAATATCATCGCCACGACTTCTACGAACAGTTGCTCTAACTTCATTCTTAGAAAGCTCTTTCATAAATGCATCCAAGCGTTCTTCTCTTGCTCTGTGAAGTTCAACACCGGCCACATTGTTATACATGATGATATTGACTTTACTTGGAGCCCATTTTACAATTTTGGCGAGATTTCTTGCATCTTGCTTAGAATCATTGAAATTATCGAAAAGCAAATATTCGTAAGTGAGTGGCCGTTCTGTTTTGCGGTAATAATGCCGAACAGCGTCTTCCAGGCTCTCCAAATTCATAGAGCTATTAATCGGCATGATTTTGTCACGTTTTTCATCGGTGGGTGCATGAAGTGAAATTGCAAGGTTGAACGGTTCTTCATCATCAGCTATTTTTTTAATCTGTTTTGAAAGTCCCACGGTAGAAACAGTAATTCTTTTTGGAGAAAGTTCAATGCCAAGCGGATCAGAAATGATAGAAGAAGAATTCACCACTGCCTTATAATTATGAAGAGGTTCGCCCATCCCCATATACACAATGTTAGTAATCTTCTTATCATATTCTTTCAAAGAAATTTCATTGATATATTGAACCTGATCGACTATTTCTCCGTGGCTCAGATTTCTAAAAAAGCCCATTTTCCCGGTTGCACAAAAGGCACAGCCGAAAACACAACCTACTTGTGAAGAAACGCAAACGGTTAAACGATTTGCTACTCCATCGTCATAGAAATCCGGAATTAAAACAGCTTCAATTTTATAGTCTTTATCCTCATCAGCAAGCTTAAACAAGAACTTTATAGTACCGTCTTTTGATTTCTGCTGCTGAGAAAGTGTAATACGATTTATGTAAGCTACTTCTTCTAGTTTGGTTCTTAGATCTTTGGGGAGATTGGTCATCTCTTCAAAAGAAGAAGCTCCCTTTTGGTAGAGCCACTGAAAAATCTGATCTGTTCTAAAGCGAGGTAACCCAAGTTCTGAGCAAAAATCAGAGAGTTCTGTTTTGGCTAGAGATTTAAGGTCGGTTTTTGAAGTTTTGTTCATTCAATAAAGATAGGGATTAACAAAGCTAACATCGAGATTTACAAAACTACATAATCATGTAGTTCGAGGATTATTTATTTTTACTATATGTAAGTGTTAATACTAAATAATACTTTGGATTATGAAAAAAATAATAGTTACAATCGTACTGTTTTCTTTTTCTACGTTATTGTTTGCACAATCGGAAAAAGAGAAAACCTATATCAAAAAAGAAACTAAGCTAAACACATCTGTTAAGGCTGAAAATCAGTTAAGAGCAAAAAAATTATCTTTGGAAACGTTACTACCATCTGGAATGATTGGCGGTACAGCCTATCCAGAAGAGGGTATGAACTTTTCCCCGTCATCAAATCTTCGAGCTGCAGGGGATGTAAATAAAGATGGTTTTCAGGACTTTTATTACTCTGTTTTAGTTGCAGATGCGGGAACGGAAGATCTTGCCGATCGTATTTTAAAAACCAAATTATTCTATGGTTCTTCAACCGGTATTTCGGAAGAAAACAGCGCTTTTTTTGTAGATAGCAGTTCTATTTTCAAAGATGGGCTCATTCTGATTGATGACTTGACTGGAGATGATATTGCCGAAGGATATATTTTTTCGGACAGTACACTCACTATTTATTCGGATGCATCAGGAGGCAATCTTACCCAAATCGAACGTAGAGACCTATTAACTGATATTTCGGGATTCCCAGATATAGAAAGTTATGGGGATTTTAACGGGGATGGTTTCAATGACGTGCTTGTTTTTAGAGATCAAATAAATAGCACTTTCACCGATGAATTTTATATCATATTTGGAGCAGCAGATATTGCAGCTATTACGGTAAAAACGATTTCTAATGATAAAGTAACAGATCCAACCGGATTGAGACAACAATTGCTTTATACGGATTTAGAAGGTGATGGAACTCCCGAAATTATTCAGATAGCTGGTCTGCAAAGCCAAAATGTTGGTAAAATCCTTGTCTATCAATTAGATGAAGACGATGAATTATCTGCGATTGATACTTTGGACTTCCCAGAAACTTTTGATAATGTTGTTAGTTTTGCAAGCGGTAATTATTCAGCTGTAGATATAAATAATGACGGTTTTAAAGAATTGATAACCTATGTAGAAGACAGAACCTACATTTTTACAAACGATACCACTTCTTCAAAAAACACCTTTGATGTTGTAAATTATGATGAATTCTTTGGTTCAGGGTTTACTGTGATAGGTGATTACAATGATGATGGTTATATAGATTTACTTATTGATGGAGAAGAGTATAGCGTAGTGCTGGGCAATGCAAGTTTAGATTTGAATAATTTTGTACCTGATCTGGGAGAGGGATCTTTTTCAAGAATAAGCAGTTTAGCTAATAATTCAGGATACCCCGGAGATATAAACGGGGATGGAATTGATGATCTCGTACTTGAATTTTCTGAAGAGGATAGTTATGGATACAGAACTTACTTTGGGAATTCTTCCGTAAGTTTTTCTAACACTTCAGAAATCCGTTATCCATCGCCTTTTTTGGAATTCGAGTATTCACACTATAATCTAAATGCAGGAGATTTGAATGGTGATAGAATTGATGATTATGCTATAGCTTATATAGGATCTTCAGAAAATGAAAATGCTTTTCCAAGATTAGAAGTATTTTTTGGAGGAGATTTGTCAAAGTCTGTTCCTGATCTGGTAATAAATCATCAGGAAAAATATCAACTTTCGTCTCCTGCATCAGGTGATTTTAATGGAGATGGGTTTTCGGATATTGCAATTAATTATCGAAACGAAACCTCGGGCATTAATATCTATTTTGGTGGGCAGAACATGGATAATATCTCTGATTATGAGCTCACATTCAGTCAAATGTTTCCGGGAGAACTGGGAGACTTTCGGTCAAGTTATGCATTTGAAGCTCCGGATAATGCGGGAGATATTAACAATGATGGAATTGAAGATCTTGTATTTTCAGCCGTTAAGGTTTCGGAGAAAACATACATTCTTTATGGAGGAGAAACTTTTTCAGATACGCCGGATTTAGAAATTGATTACTATGCTTCAAATTTTGTATCAATAAAAGATTTTAACGGAGATGGGTTGAATGATCTTGCGCTCTCGTTTTATGCAGATAATACAATTCATATTTATTCTGGATTCGATGAAAGTTCAGGTGGTTCTTTTTCTCAGGAACCATTGGTAACAATTTTTGAACCTAGTGATGATGGTGAAAGAGTTCTTTCCTTTTTCGGATTAAATATGGATAGTGGCGACTACAATGGAGATGGACTCGGCGACATTATAGCTTCCCCTTTTCTACATTACTCTGTAGCTGATAGGAACGAAGGAGCCGAAGCGAACTATATATATTTAGGAGGTATCGAGCCGGATAGTCTTGTTGATCATAAATTTGGTCTAAAAACAAACCTTTTTATAGGTGTTGGTAATATCTTTGAAACTGACGATTTACTAACATCACACTTAGGCGAGTTAACGACGGTGCCGGATCAAAATGGTGATGGTGCAGATGAAATTTTAATAGGTACTACTCCCCAAAATTTCGGAGCTAATTCGGAAACAAATGCAGTTGTTTATTTCGGAGCTTCAGATATCACAACTTTAAACACAGATGGGGATATTCTATTCGAAGCTCCGAATCAACTTTTAGGTCTTGGAGCTCACAATAATAACATATTCGCTCAAACGGCTCATTCTGCTGTTGGTGATTTTGATGGAGATAAAAAGAATGATTTCTTACTTACTCAAGGTTCTGATTTCAATTTTGTGAAGGGCGCGGTGTATATATTTAACTCGGATAATTTTTCAGTTAATAATGAAGAAGAAGTTGAGTTGGTTAATGATTTCCGTTTAAATCAAAACTATCCCAATCCATTTAATCCGTCCACCAATATCAGCTATTCTATTCCTCAAACAGCAGATGTAACCTTAAAGGTGTATGATGTTACCGGAAGATTGGTTTCTACCTTAATAAATAGAGCGCAAAGTTCAGGAACTTATACCGTAAATGTAAACGCAAGCGCCTGGGCAAGTGGTATCTACTTTTACAGAATTACAGCCGGAGATTTTGTAAAAACACGCAAGCTAACTCTGATCAAGTAAATAGAAAATATTGGAGAGTTTTAGTAAAAAAGGACGAATAAAACTCGTCCTCTTTTTTATATTTGAACTGTCTTACTCACTAAAAGCTTTAGCAGCAGCTAGGAGAATACCGCCATCAATTCGTTCTTTGTAATTTGGGTTTACATAAGAGAATTTGATAGTTCCTTCCTGATCAACAAGAAAAACTGCCGGTGCAGGTAGTAAATGGTGGTCGTATCCGGAGTCTTTTTCTAAATCAATACCGTAAGACATATATCGTTCTACTGCTTTATCATCCATTTTGAAGGCAATACCGAAAGCTTTGGCCGCTGTCATTGGAGCATCTGATAGAAGGGTATAAGAGAGCTCATGTTTATCCATCGTCTTTTTTAGAAGTTCTGGTCTGTCAGCACTGATTGCAAATACTTGATAACCCATTTTTTTGATATCACTTTCAATTTTTTTTAGGTCTGCTAAATGTTGATTGCAATACGGGCACCATCCACCACGGTAAAAAACAAAGATCGTTGGTTGCGTTTTAACCAAGTCTCTGAGCTTCACATTTACTCCATCAATGTTTTTAACGGATACGTCAGGTATAGTAGAACTTATCAAAACGGGATTTACTTTCTCGGCTGACATTGCATAATCTTGAGCAAAAGTTGTAGATGAAAATAGGAATACAAGTGCTGAAACAAGTAAAGAAGGAGTAAATTTTTTATTAAAAGTCATTGTTAGTCAATTAGTTATCAATTTTTGGAACATTTTAATTCACGAAATCATTGTAACAATTATAAACACTAACTTTGTAACAAGAATGTAACATATGAATTTGGAAGAAGGATACAGCTTGATAACTGATAAACTACAAGAATGGCTTAATTCAGCTATAGAAATGCTGCCAAACCTAGCAGCAGCAGTACTGGTATTAATCGTTTTTTACTTTATTGCCAGCATCATAAAAAAGTATGCAGGGAAACTGCTCCGTAAAGTCACTACAAACAAAACTATTGTTGGTTTGGCTCAAACAATATTAGGAGTAGCAATAATTGGTGCAGGCGTATTTATAGCACTTGGAATTTTAAATCTTAACGGAACAGTAACTAGCTTACTTGCAGGTGCAGGTATTATCGGTCTTGCTTTAGGTTTCGCCTTTCAGGATATAGCAGCGAACTTTATTTCAGGTATTTTATTATCAGTGCGTCATCCTTTTGGAATAGGAGATATTATTGACAGCAATGGATATTACGGTACGGTAAAAAAACTGAATTTGAGAAATACTATAATCAATACTCCACAAGGACAAATCGTATATATTCCCAATAAAGAAGTGTATGAAAATCCATTTACTAATTTTACAAAAAATGGTGAGCGACGAATAGATCTTCAATGTGGAGTTTCTTATGGGGATGATCTCGATAAAACTAGAAAGATTACGCTGGAAGCAATAAACAGTTTAGAACATATTGATAAAAATAAAGGAGTAGAGTTTTATTACGAAGAATTTGGGGGTAGCTCAATAAATTACGTAGTGCGGTTTTGGGTAAATTTCAGAACCAATCCGGATTTCTGGTCTCCACGAAGTGAGGCAATTATGGCGATCAAAAAAGCGTACGATGAGAATGATATTATGATTCCATTCCCAATAAGAACGTTGGATTTCGGAATTAGAGGAGGAGAAAAGTTGAACTCCGTCCTGAAAAACGGAACTCGTATCTGAATCCTGATTTTTAAAGCCGACTGTTAACAACGTTATTGTAAACAGAACCAAAATTGATTTCGAAACCAAATGAGGCACCAAAATTATAAGAGGTTGCTTGGTTTCGAAGATTCAATAGCCGTTCGGCATCGGATAAATCTCCGGCAGGAATAGAAAGTTGGTCGTTATTGACTGAATACCTGCCGGTTACATTGAAAGAAAAAATTCTGGATATACGCATATTCATTCTCAAATCAATATTGAGTCTGTTTTTACTAAAGTCATGTAAGTAATTTCCTAATCTAACCTCGCTGTTAATACCTCCCCATGGTTGAGTATACTCAGCTTGGATGGTTAGCTCCTGTCTAAATAGAAATTCTTCAGTTTTTCCGAAGATGGTAGTATCTGAGTAAAAATTTTGATCAGCAAGAACGCCGTATCGGATGGTAATAGCACGTCTGTTAAATTCAGAATATGGAAATAAACTATACTCTATAGTAGGGGTAACTGCGATTCTGAGATCAATGTTATCCTGAGTAGAAGATTGTCCTCTGAAATAAGAACCGATAGTCCAATGATTTGAAAGACTTCGACCAACCAAACCAGACACATTTTGTGCTTCGGTTACAAATTCTTCTCTTGCTTCATTTCCTAGAGAATCGGTGGAAATAAATACGCGTTTATTATAATTTTGCCAGTAATTGAATCTCACTTTCCAATTTTCGGTAGTTCTCTGAGCTCTGAAATTACCATTCAATCGGTAGTTTTCTCGAGTTTCTTCACCACTCAAATCTGCATTAGCACCAATTTCAAAATTCCATCCATTCCATGGATCAAAAATTTCTTGCTGATTATTGGTTATTCTCTCCTGAGTACCAACATAATTTACTTCAAGATCAGTAATAATATCCTTTTCTGCTAAATAATTAATGAGACCAAGCTTAACATATTTAACCAACCTATTCCTCATAATTTCATCAGTATCAGACTGAGGAGAAATAAAAAGTATAGTGTTATCTTTCTCCTGAAATTCTCCTAGACCTATAAAGTTCAATGTAAACTGGAATCCACCTCCGCCTGTTCTTTGTAAAGTTACCAACAGCTGGACTTCAGCCACACTTTGATCTCTAACAAAATGTACATAGTTGATCTCGCTCCGTACAAAATTATCATCACAACCTCTGCAATCTATATAAACTGTTAAGGTTGAGGAATTGATTTGAGCGTATGATGAACTTGAGATAAGAGCTGTTAAGGCTAGAGATATGTAAAGAAAACGACTACGTTTGCCGATCATTGGTAGTTTTAAGAAGTAGCAATTAATTGTCCAAATCTAAGAAACTGATTGCTTTGGGGGTGCAAAAAGATTTAAATTTAATGTAAAACTTTAGGTGAAAAAAGCTAACCTATCAGCAGCTGAAAGGCACTCATGGCCAGAATGGCAAGTGTTACCCACAACCCGATAGTATGTGGTTTACATTTCTCCAAAGCTTCAGGTACAAGCTCAGCAAACACCATCCAAACCATAGCGCCGGCGGCAAATCCTAAACCAAAAGAAAGATATTCTCTAAAGGTTTGAACGAAAAGAAAAGCAGGAATAGCCATTAAAGGTTGTGGTAAGCTAGAAAAAATACTCCAACCGGCAGCTTTTAATGGCGAAGTTCCGTTTGGAACCATAACTAAACTAATTGCCAAGCCCTCCGGAATATTATGGATGGCAATAGCAATGGCGATAAATACACCAAACTCCATAGTACTTGCGAAAGAAACGCCGACACTAACTCCCTCAGCAAAAGAGTGAACAGTCATTATTCCAAGAAATATCAGCATTTGTTTCTTTTTTCCGCCAACAACATCCTTTAAGCCGGGCGTAGATTTTCCTTCAAGCCAACGATTAGCTACAACCACAAGAGTTACTCCTGCTATCATTCCGCTTAAAGTCATCCATTCACTTTCTTTATAACCTTCAAAAATGAGGCTATAGCTCGCAGCCAGCATTAACCCGGCTGCAACGGCGTTAGACTTTCCTAAAAAAGAAGGAGAGATATCTTTTATAAAAAAGAAGGGTAGCGCGCCTAAGCCTGTAGCAAGAGCTGTTATTAGCGCATAAATAAAAACCTGAAATACAGGAGTATCGATAAATTCCATGATTGAATATAGGTAGCTAATTGCTTGCAAAACATGGAATGGTAAAATTTAGAATCGCATTAAATAGTCTATTATTCTAACAAAAAACAAAGAGATGAAATCATTATACTTTAATGAACACTAAAATTGGTAGGTGCATGCAAAATCAAGGTCGTCGCTTTGTTCGTCCACGACAGAAACTGGTAGAACTTTTAAAAGAAAAGGGAATTAAAGACTCGAGGGTGTTGAGGGCAATCGGTAAGATTCCACGCCATAAACTCGTTGACACGGCGCTTCATCACAGAGCCTATACCGATAGTGCGCTTCCAATTGGTTTAGGACAAACTATTTCTCAACCTTATACAGTTGCTGCACAAACAGAGTTACTTGCGCTAAAAAAAGGAAACAAGATCCTTGAGATTGGAACAGGTTCGGGGTATCAATGCATGATACTATGTGAACTTGGAGCAGAAGTGTATAGTGTAGAACGGCACAATGAATTATATCATCGAGCAAAAGAGGCGTTGAAAGTGGAGGGATATTCCCCTTTGCTAAAATCCGGAGATGGAACATTAGGTTGGCCCACTTACGCTCCTTATGACGGAATAATTGTAACAGCAGGTGCCCCTGTAGTTCCTGATGATCTTATCAAACAGTTAAAAATTGATGGAGTATTGGTGATTCCGGTTGGGGATGATAAAACCCAAAAGATGTTGAAGATTACTAGAGTTTCGGAAACTGAATACAAGCAAGATGAGTATGAAAATTTCAAATTTGTTCCTCTGATCGGAGAAAAGGGATGGGGAGAATAATGCCGGATTCGAATAAAGACAAAACTTCATTCAAAGAAGCACCCTTTTTAGTGATTAAAGGATTTTTGATGGGATCTGCTGATATTGTTCCTGGAGTAAGTGGTGGAACAATGGCTCTGATTCTTGGAATTTATGAGCGACTATTGGATGCTATCAAAAGTGTAAATGGAGTGTTTTTAAAAAGCTTTTTTACGTTGAAATGGAAAACAGCTTTTCAGGAATTACATCTTAAATTTTTGATCTTTTTATTTCTGGGAATTTTTACCGCGCTTGGCTTTTTTACTAAAGTAGTACCTCTTCAGGTTTATATGTTTACTCATCCTGAAATTGTATTCGGTTTATTTTTTGGTCTGATCTTGGGTTCCATATATATCCTCTATAAAACACTTAATGAGATCAGTTGGCAAGAAATTCTAATGAGCATTCTTGGGGTTGCCATCGGTTTATGGATTGTGACTTTAGTCCCAGCTGATACCCCTGAACATCCGGCTTTTGTATTTCTAAGTGGAATGATCGCCATCTGTGCAATGATTCTACCAGGAATTTCAGGTTCTTATTTATTGCTGATAATGCGCAAATACGACTACCTGCTTTCAAACATTGGAAAGATCGGCGGAGTAGAAACGATGGATGGAATCATTGGATTACTTCCATTTATGTTAGGCGCAGTTGTTGGACTCGCCGCATTTTCCAGATTTTTGTCCTGGTTATTGGGTAAGTATCATTCTCAAACCATTTCAGTATTAATAGGTTTTTTGATCGGTTCACTATTCGTGATCTGGCCGTATCAAAACAGAGATTTTGTGGAACAGGTCAGAGAAGTAAAAGAATTGCCATTGAATGATGAAAGGGTTCAGGAGCTGATGAATGCTGAAGTAAATGAGAATCTTCCTGAATACAAGCGTATTGGTAAGGTGCTAAATGCAGATGCTTTCTTTGATGAATTCAAAAGAGTAGAAGTGGAGACCGTTAAAAAGAAGATGATAAAATCTAAACCATTCATTCCTGGAGTAAGCGAAAATGCAGATCCAAATACCAATGTTTGGGGTGGAATAATTGGTATTTTTATTGGGATGTTCATGGTAAGTGGTTTGGATTTGCTGAGGAAGAAAAGCTGAAAAGAAGTATAGTGGGCTTTATCAATTCTTCATTTTTATTTGCTATAATGAAGTACAACTATTTCAACAAATGAGGTAATCATGAAAGTTAAGAAAGTTCTCATTCCAACTGATTTTTCAGAAAATTCAAACACGGCAATTTCTGCTGCTAATACCTTTATCGATTTATTTGCATGTAAAGTAGATTTAATTCACATAGTGCCAGTATCGGTATATTTGGGCGAAAGTATTAGCAGCATGGGTTTACCCTTAGATATGGGTGGCGATATTTATCCTAAAATCGTTGAAAATGCGAGGCAAAAACTGAAAGAATTTTCAACAAAGTATTTTAAAGAAGGAACTGTGGGTAAGCTAATAGTAGATATTGACCGCAAGCCTTCTAATGCGATAGTAGAACATGCAGAGAAAGGAAAATACGATATGATCATAATGAGCGCGAAAGGAGAGCATTCATCTATATTTCTACACGGAAGCACTACTGAGAAAGTTGTTAGGAACTCTAAAGTTCCTGTTCTTGCATTAGATAACCAGCTCCATCACGATAAAATTAACTCGGTGATGGTTCCTACCGATATGTCTGATTTTTCATTAGAAGCTATTCCCATAGCTTTCGAAATGGCAAGTAAATTCAAAGCAACAATACATCTTTTCAGCGTCTTTGAATTGTATACTTCTGGGGTAAGAATGAGCCCGGCGGAAGGAACGGAAGGCTTAGAGTATGTAAACCCGATTAATAAGGAAGGTTTGTACTCAGGGTTAATGAATAGACTTGAGAATTTTTTCCAGAAGTATGATGAAGGGCAGTTCTCATTGATACTTCATGATGAGCTTTATTCCGGTGAGATTGTTAAAACAGAAGGAGCTGAAAGTATAAGTATTCCACTAAAAATTGAGATTGAGAAAGGTTTCAATGCCTACAGGGATATCATCGAATATGCAAACGAGCATGCTCACATGGTAATTATGAACACGCATGGTAGAACAGGGTTATCGAGATTTTTATTAGGATCTACCACCGAACATGTTGCCCAGCATCTTACTGCCCCTTTGTTAACAGTACACAAGGGTAAGAATAGCTGAAATAGCACATGAATTAAGTTCCTCTATTCAAACCACGTTCTGTAAATCGCCATCCGGGAATGGATTCGGTGATGGTATGATTTGACTAGATTAGCTCAGCTTTTTGATTCTTTTCTCCTCGTCACGTAGCTCTGCTGCGTGATGCTAATTTGGAAGCTCTGCTTCCATTGAGGCAGAGCCTCAAACAAGGCATTCCGAACGAGACGTTCGGAACAAGGATAGCTAGTTCAATAAGCTTTAAACCAACTTCCACTAGGAGTCACTCAGTGCCTGCACAAAAATTGAGCTATTTCGTAGCTGTGTAGATTCTTCGCTCCATCAACTGCGCCAAAGGCTTCGTTGATTACACTCTGAATGACAAACTCTTTGTTTAAGTGTCTTTAAGAGCACTTTAAGAATCCCACAAAGTGATGCCTTTGGCAGAACTCAGGTTACAAGATGCCGATAATCCGGCGAGGATTTACCGCTCCGGCATCCATATTGGGCGAAAAACGTTTGGCGTAAACCTCGACCATCCGGTTTCACGGCAACAAAGCTCCCAGTTGAATCCAGCGGTTGGTCGGGTCTAATTGGAGTTGGAAAAGGTTGGAAAAATCCTCAAATTGGGTTTGGTATTGAGAAGCACTAACACTAGAAGTAGATTAGATCTGTTAAGAAAAAAACCTAGTCTTCATCAATTCTTCATTTTTATAGATTACAATGATATACAACCATTCCAACAAAGGAGGTAATCATGAAAGTTAATAAAATTCTCATCCCAACGGATTTTTCAGAGCAATCAAAATCAGCTCTAAAATTAGCAGGTTTTTTTTCCAATATTTACGGGGCCAAAGTAGATCTTATTCACGTTGTTCCTTTTAGTATGTACATGAGTGAAAGCATTGATAAACTTGGTCTTCCTTTCGATATGAATAAAGATTTGTATCCTAAAGTTGTTGAAAGGGTTAAAACTGATCTGGAGGAATTAGCATCCGATTTCATAATGGAAAAATATCTTGGCAAAACTCATGTGCTGGTAGACAGAAAGCCATCCGTTGCAATTTCTGATTTTGCGAATAAAGAAGGATACGATCTAATCCTGATGAGCGCAAAAGGAGCTCACGATACAACGTTCTTAAAAGGTAGCATCACCGATAAAGTTATTCGGAAGTCACACGTGCCCGTTCTTACTGTAAATACAAAATATACCAGTAGTGGATTTGAACGTATTGTAACTGCGATAGATCTATCTGAACATTCTTTGGCATCTATTGCATTGTCAGTAGAACTAGCGTATCAATTTGATGCAAGTTTAGAATTGCTATACATCAATGAGTTGTATTCTGCAGAAGGGTATGGGTTTATAGCATCTACAGTTGGTATTTCAAATGAAGAAAGTGATGAATTATTCCAGAATAGAATCAGTAAATACTTTAAAGATCACAAAGAACTGGGATTAGCTCTTGAAGAAACCAACGAGGACTTTAAGTACAGAATCATAAAGAATGACGGTGGCAGTACTATTTCAATGCCTGTGCATTTAAAGATAATTCGTGGAATATCCGCATCCCATGAAATCACCGAATATGCCAATGATTATGCAGATTTGTTAATTATGACTACACATGGCAGAACAGGAATCCCGAGATTTTTTATGGGATCAACCGCCACACAAGTAGTACATCAAGTGGATGTATCTATGTTAACTATTCGACCGGATAATTTTAAACTCGGCTGACTAATCTCAAGATCTATTCTGAATGTTAGTAGGAATGATAATGGTCGGTGGTTTGGATTATTTGCGGGATAAAAGCTAAGGATTTGAAAGGAGATGAGTGAAAGGAGAAAGGTTGGGAAATCTCCTTTCTCCTCTTTCCTTTCTCAATTCCTTTTCAATCCGCGTTCTGTGAATCTCCATTCGGGAATAGATTCATTGATCGTACGATTGCTCCAGATCAATTCCGTTTTACGATCTGCTTTTAGATCGTACATAGTCATTTTATTTGCTCGCCATATGTCAGCATCAACATTGGTAAAGTTATCAGTATCTAAGCGTTTTATCATTTCATCCTTTTCATTGAAATACGCAGCTTTTTCCAGCGAATAGCGTTCTGTATTGATGTAGAATTTGATGTAGGCGTATTGACTATTTTCTTTCTTTACAGCTCTTAGAATGGCAGTATTATCTTTTTCTTCGATGAGTTCAAAATCATAGTCATCAGGATTTTGATCGCCCAGATCTTCGTAGGTAAAGTCGCTCCCCATAAACCGATCAGCTTTTTGTGAAGCGGTAATGGTTTGAATTCTACCCAAAGCAGGTAGATATAGTTTTTGAACTTCATTCTGTCCATCACTTAACGTCAAAAAGCCGGTTCCACGAACATTTGCAGGTTCTTCAAATATGAGCAGACTCTTTTCTTCCTTTCCCTCATTGAACGAAAAAGAGTTGATAGCTCTATTACGAGTACTCCCTTTACTGTTATAGATCACCATTTGCATATCTGTTTTTTCGTAGGTGATTTTACTACGGCGAGCATCTACTTCTTCAAAAATCTCTGTAGCGCGATCGGTATTTTGTGCTATTGATAACGATGAAAAAAGGATGGAACTAAGAAAAATTGTAAGAAATCTAAGCATAATCATATTGTTTTAATCTTAAACACAAAAAATAAGCTAGAACATTCATTCAGATCAAAAAAATTTAAAACAAAGCTAATGAGATGATTTTAAAAATCAGCGAAAATCAAAAGAATCATTTTAATCGACGATCAAAAAAAGAGCTTTCAAATAGGTTGTAAACCTTGTAACTTTGTCGCCCTTCCACCAGAGCCTTGGTGGATAAATATTAGGGCCCGTAGCTCAGCTGGTTAGAGCAGTCGACTCATAATCGATTGGTCGGGGGTTCAAGTCCCTCCGGGCCCACTTTTGTCTTAAAGAATAAATATTAAATTTCAAAAACCACATTGATCTAAGATTGATGTGGTTTTTTTGTGCATTTCTGTTACTATGGATATTTGAAAAACACTCTATTGGATGCAAAGAAGAAAACCTTAAAATTAATAAGAATTAAAGGTTAGGCTTTATTATATTCTTCAAATCTTAAAAAATTAGCCATGCGAAAATTTTTATTATCTGTTGGATTTCTCATTTCTATTTCATTGTCAGCTTCCGCTCAATACAGAAATTTTGTTGAGCTGAAAGACAGCACAATTATTCGAGGTAAGGTTGAAATGAGTAATAAATTATTCAAATCTTCTAAAATAATTGTAAATGACACCACCGAAATTCCATTGTCTAAAGTGCATGCTTATCAGACTACAGATGGTTACTTCAGAAGAATGTATAGAGGTTACGGAGATAGTTTTGCATATCTAAGTATGTAAATTTCGATTTTCAGTAAGCCAAAGGTTATTATGGAAAATAGGGATTACTTTAACCTCGTTCCGTAGCTCTCAGCCTGTGTGAAAGGTGCTTGAGTATAAAAAGCTAGTTAATTTTTTAAGAAAAAATCCTCCAAGGATTCTGAATCCTTGGAGGATTAGCCACTAAATTATACGACCGCTTAAAAAAATTAAGTAAACGAGATCTTAAAAATACTTTACGCACAGGCTGAGAGCTGCGGAATGCTAGGTGGAAGCTCCTGCTTCCGGTAATTCTGTAAAGCTTACCTTAAGCAATTAGAATATCTAATTCTCAGTAGTCGTTTGCAAAAACACTTGCCAGTCAGGCGTCTCCAAATAAGCAGAAAGCTTTTTTCCGGGACACAGTGTTTCCGCATAATCTTTATGTGTTTTAATCTTTTTTGAAGGAACTGATTTCAAATCAGCTAAATAAGCTGTTACCGTTTTTAGAGAGTTGATCTGTTCTTGTTTTAATTCTTGTTCTTCAAAATTTCCCAAAAGAACGATCAGAGCATGTCCGGTTGGATCGTAAGTTGTATTAGTATCTCCACGATATTTTAAAGGTCTGCCTTCGTAGATCTTTCCATGGCGATCAACAATGTAATGGTAAGGCACATCGATCCAGTTTTTAGAATTGCGGCTCCAGATTTGTAAGTTCTTTAAGTACTCGAGTGTATTTTTATCATCCGGATATATTTCTCCGCCATGATGAATAGTGATGTATTCTATAGTGTGTTCATAATCCGCATTAACAGAATCGGTGCTTCCCCAGACAGATCTTTTTATGAGCCAATCCTGAGCTTGGATTGAATTTGTAGTGCCTAAGATTAAGACTAAAATTATAAATTTGAGTGATTTCATAAAAAATACCGCAAGTTTGTTTGAGGGTTTTCTTCTAATGATGTATGCAGGTTCGAATAGATAAAATTTTTTATAAATAGCGAGCCTAAGATACAAATTTAAAATATCAGCTTGAATAAACTTCGCCTATCCATCAAAAATATTAAACCTACCGGTAATAATTTCTGAATACTTTATTTTTAGCTCATCAGATAAAAAAGATTTCTCAATAATTTCCTTAAAATTGTTTTGGTGTGATTCAAACTTATCCAAAATATTGTCAACTTGTTTATTGTTGAGGCCGATAGCAATTCCTAGATTTCGAAAAGTTTCGATAGTAAAATTACTCTTTTTACCGGCAATGGTAAGCGATAGTTCATCAGGATCATCATCTTTGGAAATTACCAATCTCGTAGATAGCAGGTCATAACAGGGAGCAAGTTTCCACCCTTGTTTTGGATCATTAAAGAGCGAGAAGTTTTTTAGATGCATATCGCCGTTACCGGTTAGGTAGGAAAAAAATACCAACTCAAAAAAGCGAGTTATATCAAAGATGGGATTAGCAGAAAACTGTTTTACAATTTTTGCAATCTGTTCGTGTGAACCTTTGTATTTGTCCTCAGTCAATCGCCCTGTTAGTTGGCACATATCTTCCATTGCAAACTTATTTCCTGAGCTATCTCTGTCAATTCGTTTAGTAATGTACGCTCGCTCACCCGATGAAAGATGTATGAGTCCACATGGTACAGTTTCAATGTCAATTGATTTGGCCATTAACATCGTGGAATGTTCATTCTCCGGTAACTCAGGCCATGTACTTGAGGGAGGTTTCAGAATAAATCTTCCCCATAATCCAACAATAGTTAGCTTGTCAGCTTCTGTAGTTTTTTTTTCTATTTCCAGAGAAAGTTTGGTTTGTACTCCGGGGATAGTAACCCGGTTAAGTACTGATCTTTTTGCAAGATGATTGAGCTCTTCAATAGTTACATTTAGAGTGGGTAGATAGTCTCTTCCAAAAAGTTCTTGAAGGCATTTAGTGTGATAATTGTTACTGCCTTTTACAGAGTTAGTGCAAATCAAACATTTACTCATATTCCCTCACACTTATGTTGCCGATGGTGTCTTTGCAACTTACTAATAGCAATCCCATTCTGTCTTTAGAATTTATCTTCCAAGTATTTTCAACAACATTAAGTAACCATCCTTCCGGGATTAATCCATCAAAAAAAGAAAAGAGTACTTTTGATTCATAAGTTTCTTCAGTTAAAGGTAAAGTTAAGCTAACCGGCTGAGAAGCTTTTTTGGCGATGTAATCAGCGTCGTATTCAAACCGATACCCATTCTCTGTTTCTTCAAGTATTCCAGCTTTTGATTTCTCAGCAAATATCTCCGCTTTTCTATAGCTCATCACGGTCCATAATCTTTGTAGGTCCAATTTTATAACCAAAAAGTATAAGTACTTGATTTACTTTATCTAATTGAAGACTTTGTTTTCCCTGTTCAAGATCGCGGATAAAGCGTAATCCCACCCCTGAACGTTTTGCTAGTTCTTTTTGAGTAAGCCCAAGTTGAGTTCTTCGTGCTTTGACGAAGTCAATAAGTTCCTGATTCAAATTCATGATATACCTGATCGGGTATAAGTTGATGTATTTTAATCTTATTATACCTTTTCGGGTATAAATATGCAATTATTTACTGAATTATATCAGTACGGGTATAGAACATTTTTTGTAAAACCTTAAGATTAGGAGCATAAAATTTCACTTACCGCAAGTTTTTTTGAGGGTTTTCTTCTAATGATGTGTACAAAGTACAAAAATACAAAATCATCAAAAACAGGAGACAGTCATGAGACGAATTATAACAACCACCTTTCTTTTATTGCTAGTTGGAACAATAACAGTACAAGCACAAAGAAACGATCAACAAGAGAGACGCAAAGAAGTGAAAGAGCGTTTTGAAAAAAGAATGGGACCAAATGACAAAATGCAAAGAGATCCGCAAGCAATGCTTAGAAAATTGGATTTGAGTGACGAGCAAAAAGAAGAGATCAAAGGAATCATGCTCGAAGGGAAAAAGGAATCAATTCCGTTCGAAAACCAATTGGGAGAAAAGAGAGCGCGTTTACGAACTTTATCCTCTGGAGACACTTATGACGTGCAAGCTTTGAACAAAGTAGCGGATGAAATGAGTGAGTTACAGGCGAGTATCAAAAAGATACATATTGCTAAAAAAGGAGAGATCAGATCGCTATTGGATGAGGATCAAAAAGTGATCTTCGATACAATGCCGGATCGTGGAGAACTAATGAAAAGAAGAGCCAAAATGGGCAGGCGCAGATAAATATTTGTAGCTGGTAAAAGAGAGAAAAGCCATTCTTCGTAAGGAGGAGTGGCTTTTTTAGTTTAAGATTGTAATACAGGATGATAAAATGTTTTTAGGTGCTGATTGATCTGCTCGAATTCGATCAAAAAAGCATCATGTCCATATTGGGAAGTAATTTGTTTGAAGGCTGAATTTGGAATTAATTCTGCCAGTTCTTTCTGTTCAGTTATCGGATAAAGAAGGTCTGAGTTGATGCCGATAATTAAACATGGCTTGGTTAAAGAACTTAGAACTTCATTAAAAGAACCTCGATTTCTGGAAACATCGTGAGAATCCATTGCTTCGGTTAAGGTGATGTAAGAATTTGCATCAAAGCGATTTTGGAGCTTTTCTCCTTGGTATTCTAAATAAGATTCAACTTCAAATCGGCTGTTAGACTCATTGAAACCTCTTCCAAACTTTTGTTCATAATTTTGAGCAGAACGATAGGTTATCATAGCTAGTGATCGAGCAGCAGATAAACCTTTCTTAGGTGGCAAATCAAGATCGTAAAAACCATCTTTCCAGTTCTCATCCGCATAAATAGCCTGCCGCTGCGCATGACTGATTCCTATTGCCCATGGCGAATGAGATTTTCCCATAGCAATCAAAGCAAGAGATCGGATTCGATTATCCATCAGTCCAAATTCGAGAGCAACCATGCCACCCATTGATCCTCCAATTGCCATTTCAATACCTTTTATTTCAAGAAAATCGAGTAATAGTTGTTGATGAAGGACGACATCTCTGATTGTGATCTTTGGAAAATCCGCTTGAAAGGGTTTCCCCGAAATTGGAGAAATAGAAGTTGGACTTGTAGAGCCATAACAGCTACCCAGGTTATTGATGCAAAGTACGAAATGCTTATCCGGATCAATGATACCATCGGGTTCAAATAAACCTGAAAACCAATCTTCAGCATTTGAATTGCCTGTTAAAGCATGGCAAATCAAAATCACATTGTCACGGTTTTCGTTGAGTGTTCCCCAACTATTCCATGCAATATCGATAGAAGAAAAATCAAACCCGGATTCTGTAGTCCAGGTTCGATTGATGGTTGTTATATTTGGTTTATTGCTCATAAAACGTCCTTGTTTAAATAAGTTGAACACTGGGAAATTCATGATCATAAAAATCTTTCTTCCAGTTTTCATTTGCACAAATAGCTTCTCGTTGCGTATGCCTAATTCCTATAGCCCAAGGGGAATTAGCTTTTCCCGTTGCCAATAAAACTACGGATTGAATTCTTTTATCCATCAATCCAAATTCTAGTTCTGTGAAAACAAATGTGCTTTCAGTTTTAGATGAACTTGAAGAGGTGAAATTTTTAATCTTTGTATTCATAAAAAAGAAGAGAGCCTTACAAATCTGTAAAGCTCTCTTTTAAGAGTCAATTGTTACTGTTAGAAAATGCTATTGAACCATTTACTTTAACGGGATTCTGAATAATATCCAGTACAGGACATTGTTCTTCAGCTAGTTTTAAAAGTAGATCAAGCTTTTCTGTATTGGTTTCGGTAGTATCAATTTCTGTATTAAAATGTACCGTATGGAAACCAGGTCTTATATCTTTATTGATATTTAGAAGTCCACGTAAGTCGATTTCACCTTTAGCTACAACGGATACTTTATGAAGCTTAATTCCTAGCGTAGTAGCATATGCTTTAACAACTATTTCTTGGCAAGCACACAACGATCCAAGAAGTAATTCAACTGGAGTTGGAGCTGTATTATTTCCACCAAGAATAGCAGGTTCATCTGAGTGATATTCGAATTCTCTAGATTTTATTTTAACCGACAAGCCGTCTTTTAGCTCAGCTTCTGCTTCAAATATTGCATGTGCTTTATTTTCATCAGCAACAATATTATCAACTAGCTTTGTTATGGCGTTCTTAATCTGATTAGGATTAGTTAGGGTCTCTGTATTTGTAGCACTCATAAGTTCCTTATTAAACTGTAACTGTGATTTTAGTTTTTAATAGTGCTTGCTCAAAATCAGCAATGATATCATCTATATGTTCAATACCAACAGAAACGCGAACTAGATCACCTTTTACACCCGATGCTGCTTGCTCATGTTCAGTAAGCTGCTGATGTGTCGTTGATGCAGGATGAATAACTAGAGTCTTTGCATCGCCAACATTTGCGAGATGACTGGCAAGTTCCACATTTTCTATGAACGTACGCGCGGTATCAAATCCGCCTTTTACGCCAAAAGTAAATACCGAGCCAAAGTGATCTTTTTTAAGATATTTTTTTGCACGTTCGTGATAATCATGATCCGGCAATCCGGTGAAATTTACCCAATCGACCAGTTCATGTTCTGCAAGCCATGTAGCTAACTTCTTAGCATTTTCATTATGCCTTTCAACTCTCAATGAAAGAGTTTCCAATCCTTGAAGAAGCAAGAAACTATTGAAAGGTGATTGTGAAGATCCAAAATCACGAAGTCCTTCAACGCGGGCTCGGATGGCAAAAGCAATATTACCGAACGGACCTTCGTCGCCGAAAACTTCCCAGAAATTCAATCCATGGTATCCCGGAGATGGCTCGCTGAAAAGCGGATATTTACCATTTCCCCAGTTAAAGTTTCCGGCATCAACAATCACTCCACCAATAGAAGTACCGTGGCCGCCAATCCATTTTGTTGCAGAAGCTGTTACTACATTTGCGCCAAATTTTATAGGTTGAACCAAAGCGCCACCGGCACCAAAAGTGTTGTCTACAACTAGTGCAATTTTATGTTTTTTGGCTAAAGCAGACAGTCCTTCAAAGTCGGCAACATTCCCTCGTGGATTACCAATAGATTCCACATAAATAGCTTTTGTGTTTTCATCAATATGTCTTTCAAATGCTTCTACGGTATCTTCTTCAGCAAAATGAACATCAATTCCCAATCGTGGAATCGTAACTTTAAATTGGTTATATGTTCCACCATATAGGTTTTGGCTAGAAACGATATTATCACCTTTTTGAGCAAGGTTGGTAATAGCTATAAACTGTGCAGCTTGACCTGAAGCTGTTGCAACTGCAGCAACTCCACCTTCCAAAGCTGCTATGCGTTTTTCAAAAACATCCGTAGTTGGATTCATGATTCGGGTGTAGATATTTCCGAATTCACGAAGTCCGAACAGGCTAGCAGCGTGTTCCGTATCCTGAAAGTTATAAGAAGTTGTTTGGTAGATTGGCACGGCTCGTGATCCTGTAGTTGGATCTGGTTCTTGTCCGGCATGTAATTGTAGGGTTTCAAATTTTTGTGAACTCATTGTATGTGTATTTTTTGATTTATAATTAATAAAAAAGCCCCTTTCGGGGATGAGTCCGAAAGAGGCTTACAAATACAAGCTCTTCGCACTCATCTTTCTCAGCACATAATTTATGTGATAAGCAGGATGTAGCACCTTTCCAGCACTTAACTAAGTACCAGATGGTTGCCAAGGCTTCAAAGGACCTGATCCCTCCACCTTTCTTGATGAGAATGCATGATGTAAAAGAACGAATGAAAACTAACAGCCAATAAAAAAGTCCTTTAGATCATACACTCTAAAGGACTTCGAAAATTTCTTTTCTAAAATATAAAAGCCCTAGTGAAGTGTTTGCATAAAGCAACACATACACATCATTTTTCGGGCGATATATTGGTTTGTTAATTTCATTGCATAAAGATTAAGGCTATAAAAACTGTAATGCAAGAGAAAATGTTAGATTTATGAAATGTAACTTGCAAGCAATGGTTTTTGGAAATATGGCATATTACTTAGAATCAGTAAATGCCGACAAGAAGTATGATGGAAGTCTCAGCGGTTCTTTCAGGTTTCAAGCTTGAAAGATCTTTGGAATATAAGAACATATTTTTTTGACTTGATATCGATGATGTTTGCCTAAAAAGCTTTCAATTACTCGACCTTTGAACGGTGAAAATGTAAATGAATTATCTAAGTTCTCAACTCTGGAAGAGTTTGGGAAAAGTACGAATTTCAATTCTGTTCATTTCTTTTGATGACCAATTATTGATTTTTTTAACTCTTTAAGTACTCGAAATCTTGTAGGTCTTTAGGGCGTGAAGAGGCTTTTTTATTTTTTTGCAGCTCCTCTAAACCTATAAAATTAACAGGAATTTCTTTTTCTGAGTTAAAGATCAATTCATTAATTTTGTTGCTCCAAACCTCACTAAAAGATATTCCATCAATTGAATTCATCAAGTCAATTCGATTTGGAGGAGTGCCAAATTGTATAAAATAGCCTTCAGGTTTAAGATCGTCAGGTTTGTTAATACCGGGTATATCGCCATCCCAAAACTCTAATAATGCATTGAATAACTTTTCGCAATTATCGAATATTAAATCATAAAAAAAATCTACATCACCGGTAAGGCGAGCATATCCATGATAAATTACAGATTCACCTCCGACCATTACATACTTTACCTGGTATTTATTCAGCAATTCTATGAATTCAATACAATCCTGAGAAAAATTATTTGGTCCCACGGTTCCGTTCGGCTTCTTTGATATCTGGATTGTTGGAACCATACACTTTAACCTGCAACTGATGCGCAATTCGTTGTCTCTCTTGTGGTGTTAACGAATGATGCTGATGCTTATCCCACTTATCAGCCTCTTTGGCATTTTTAGATATGTTAACTATTCTTTCCATGCTTTAATATACGAAAAATCGTGTTCTTTATGGGCAATTAACACCGTAGGCTCTCTTAAGTCTGTGACTTAATGAGTAGAAGTTAACCAAGTTTGCAACTTGCATTACAGGCAGAAGCTCTCGCTGAGGTTACTTCAATACCCAAAATTCCGGACCATATTCTCGTTTTCTCTCCATTTATCACGCACTTTTACGTGCAGATCTAAGAACACTTTTCGTCCCACAAATTCTTCTATGGATTCCCGTGCAGCGGTTCCAAGTTGCTTAATTGCTCTACCGCCTTTACCGATGATCATTCCTTTTTGAGAGTTTCTGTTTACGATTACTTCTGCATTGATGTAGTCGAGATCAGCTCGTTCTTCATAAATGATGATATCAACGGTAGCGGAGTAAGGAAGTTCTTCGTGATACTGAAGAAATACTTGTTCACGAATCAACTCTGCAGCAAAAAACCGAACCGGATGTTCGCTCAGTTCATCTTTGGGATAGAAAGGAGGTCCCGGCAAAAGTAGTTTTGAAATACTATCCATCAATCCGGGAACGCCATCTCCATTTAAAGCAGAAATGAAAACTGTATCGTGAAACTTGAAATAATCATTCAGATCTTTCGCTAGCTTTTCAACCTGCTGTTGATCAGAGTCATCAATTTTATTAACTACTAGAATTACCGGCTTTTTCATCTGTTTTAAAGAATCAAAAGCATATTCGGGCATATTGTTTTCCTTTGCTTCCACAATAAAAAGAATAACATCCGCTTCTTTCTCGGCTTTCTCCACAAAGCGCATCATGGCTTTTTGGAGCTCATATTTTGGATGGATAATCCCCGGGGTATCTAAGAAAATGATTTGGGAATTTTCTTCCGAGTGAATTCCAATTATTTGATGTCGGGTTGTCTGAGCTTTATGTGTAGTAATGGAAAGTTTAGTCCCCAAAATTTGGTTCATCAAGGTAGATTTTCCTGCATTGGGCTTGCCAACAATGGCTACATAACCGGATTTGTGTGGAGGGTTTTGATCAGTCATTTTGGGTTACTATCGCTTTTGTTTGTTTTCCAAGGTGAGGAAGACCCGTTGGTTAAATTTTTAATCTCGTTAAAAAACTTCCCCTCCTTGGAGGGGATTGAGGGGTGGGTAAAGTAATTATTACTTATCCACCTCTCAATCGCTAAAACCACAAAATCCGGATTTTCTTTAGTGTCTTTCTCCGGGAATCTTAGAAAAGTAATTCCAATTTCTTCTAATTTACTTTGTCTGAATTTGTCATATCCGATTTTATAATCGTGAGAGCTTCCATCTATTTCAATTGCCAGAGCTAATTCCTTACAATAAAAATCTATTATAAAACTGAGTATGGGTCGCTGTCTTCTAAATTGATATCCAAGCACTTGTTTATTTTTAATCAATCTCCAGAGTTCAATTTCTCCGGGAGTAGAGTTTTTTCTAAGTTTTCGAGCTTTTTCGATTAGGTCTTTTCGGTATGAAGGAAAGTTTTGTTTCATCATTTACCCTCTCCTTTGTTTCCTCTCCCTCGGAGAGGAAGACTCGTTGGTTGTGCCTGAGACTAGTTCAGAGAGTTTTGCCTCTTTAAAGGGGATTACCGGAGAATATTTAAATGTACTAATTACCATACCCATCCATGATCTTAAGATAATTCTTAACAGTAACTTCTAATCCATCGAATACTGCATCACTTATTAATGCATGCCCGATACTTATTTCATTTAGATGTGGTACAGATTTCAATAACTTAGGTAAGTTTTTTTGATTTAACCCATGCCCTGCATTTACTTTCATTCCAAAACCATGAGCTTGATTCGCAGCTTCACTCAGTCGATCAAGTTCAAAGTCTGCGGCACCGGCCGAAGCAGCGTTTGCATAATTTCCGGTATGCAATTCAATGGCATTACTTCCAAGTTCGTGAGCTTTTTCTATATCGGTAGGATTCGGATCAAGGAATAAGCTAATTTGAATATCTGTTTCTCTTATGGATGGAAACACTCGTTCTTTAAAATCCTCAAACACAACATTCATATTTAATCCACCTTCAGTAGTTAACTCTTCACGGCCTTCAGGAACAAGAGTACAGAGATGGGGATTAACCTCTTTTAAAATTGTAAGCATTTCATCAGAAGCCGCCATTTCAAAATCTAAGGTACCTGAAACCGACTTTTTTAATGCATACACGTCATCATCGTTAATATGTCTTCTGTCGCCCCGTAAATGGAAAACAATTCCTGAAGCTCCTGCTTGTTCACAGATTTTTGCGGCTTCAACAGGATTTGGGTATCCTTCTCCTCGTGCATTTCTCAGAGTTGCTATGTGATCTATGTTAACGAGTAATCGCATTAAATTTGCCTAAATATTTAGAGTAGATTTAAAGTTGATTTATATTAAATTAAGATAAGGATTATTAACCACTTTTTTCATCTTAAGACGGTTTTCAATGTCTGTAAAGCAGCTACTAATTTTGTGGGTATTGGTTTCAGCTTGTGGTATGGTTAAAAGAGGAACCATACCATGGGAAGAGCGTGTAGAAAAAAATGTAGTTCAAAAAGAGCGCGAAAATAAAAAGCCTCCCACTGCTATTTCTGTTTCTATTACTGAATCAAGTGCACTTTCTAAAGATGAAAAGAAACTGAGAAGTAAACTGGACGAAGCTTTTAAAGATTGGCAAGGAGTTCCTTATGTACTGGGAGGAAATGGGTACGATGGTGTTGACTGCTCCTCATTTTTACAGATTGTATTCGCTGATTATTTTGAAGTTGAACTTCCAAGAGTAACTACTGACCAAATTAAATCCGGAAAATCAGTAAAGAAGAATAACATTAGAATTGGGGATATCGTCTTTTTTAAGACAGGTAAAAAAACATTGCATGCCGGTGTTATGATTAATGATCAACAGTTTATGCATGCATCTACAAGTTCAGGCGTTATGATTTCAGCTCTACAAGAACGTTATTGGAGCGATGCTTATCTGACAACAAGAAGGGTGTTATGAATTTTATTGATGTAATTGTTGCTGCATTTGAAGAGAGTTTTAATGCCAGCACTAATCGGTTAATTAGAGGCTTACTACTGATTTCTTTCTTCAAAAATATGTCTCATCATATGTTCGTAAGCCGGAGTAAGCTCAACTTTACGGCGAGCCATCATAGCTTTCATTACTTCCAAAGCTTTATCAAATCTGAATTCAGGATTTTTTAAGCCATCAACCCAGGTGTAAGACGGGATATATTTTGGTGGAAAACCTGAAGGGAAAATGTTTGAGGAAACTCCACAGGTAGTACCGGTACTTAACATCGAATTAATGGATGTTTTAGAATGATCTCCCATAACAGTTCCAAAAAATTGAAACCCAACTTTATAGGGTTGTCGGGTTTCCCAGTCCTGAATTCTCACAAAATCGTAATTATTCTTAAGGTTTGAAGTGTTAGAGTCGGCTCCCAGATTACACCATTGACCAAATATTGAATTTCCTGCATATCCATCATGAGCTTTATTGGAATAAGAATGGAAAATAGTAGCTGCCACCTCACCACCAACTTTGCAATGTGGACCGATAGTTGTACCGTCATAAATTCTTGCTCTCATTTTAATAGTGGAATGATTGCAAATAGCTACCGGACCTTTGATGATTGCACCCGCTTCAACTACTGCGCCGGCGCCAATATAAATAGGGCCTTTGTCAGCCATAAGAATAGTGCCCGGCTCAATTGTAGCTGAATTAGAAATGAACATTTCTTTCGAGTTTACTTGAATAACATGATCACGTTCTGTATTTGAGTTTGAAGAAGGATCAATAAGTTTGATATCAGCGCTAATTTGAGAACTATTAAATTTCAGTAGATCCCATAAAAATTCAATGTAAATGGGTTTAAATTCTAGTTCTATCCTTTTTGAACGGTCAAGGATAGATGGAGTTAAATCTATAGGTTTATCAGAGTAGTAAACAATCAGTTCGTTTTCATAATAAAGTGCTTCGCCAACCTTTAATGCTTTGATTTTTGAAACCAATTTTTCTGAAGGTAAAAAGCGAGAATTTATATAGTAACAAGCTTTTGATTGATTTAATATCGGAGATTGAAATACCCCAGTGATATGATCAGAAGTTCTCCAAGTAATTAACTCAGGTTCTAAAAAGTATTCCCATTTCTCATAGATAGTTAGAATTCCGATCCGTAAATCCCAAACCGGTCGCGTTAATGTTAACGGTTTAAAATGTCGTGAGATAACATCCTCAAAAAAGCTAATCTGCATATGAAATAATTGGAGACTTATATAAAATTTGTTCGTGTTTAATATCTATATTTATACGATAGAGTTAAAGCCCTAAAATAAAAAATATATATGTGTGGAATAGTTGGATATATAGGAGAAAAAAAGGCTAGCGATGTAATAATCAAAGGCTTAAAAAGATTAGAATACAGAGGATATGATTCAGCAGGAATTGCATTTCTTAATGGATCTCTTGAAATAAAAAAGTGTAAAGGTAAAGTTGCAAAGCTTGAGGCTATGATCGATGAGTCTGATCAAGCTACATTAGGAATTGGACATACAAGATGGGCAACACACGGGGAGCCTAATGACGTAAATTCGCATCCGCATACAAGCAATTCAGGAAAATTAGCTTTAGTACATAATGGCATTATTGAGAATTATAATTCATTGAAAAAAATTCTCGAGAAACAAGGGCATACATTTTATTCGGAAACTGATACCGAAATTTTAGCCAAGCTGATAGAAGAATTATACAGCAAGTATCCGGATGATTTTAAAAAGTCAGTTCAGTTGGCATTAGCTCAAGTAGAAGGAACATATGGAGTTGCTATAATTCATTCAGACCTTCCGGATCAAATTATAGTAGCAAGAAAAGGCTCGCCGTTACTTATAGGAGTTGGAGAAGGAGAAATGCTAATCGCTTCAGACGCTTCTGCGGTGGCAGAATATACCGATCAAGTTGTGTATTTAGACGATGGAGAAATGGCGGTCATTAAAAAGGATGGATATAAAGTTCTTACTTTAGATAATGATTCATTAGTAAAAGAAGTACATGAATTAGCAATCAGCCTTGAAGAGATAGAAAAGGGCGGCTTTGACTTTTTTATGCTGAAAGAAATTTTTGAACAGCCTAAAGCAATTTCTGATTGTTTAAGAGGAAGGTTAGACTCTAAAAATGGGACTATAACTTTAGGTGGTTTAAAAGATGTGATGGAGCAAATCGCAAGTGCTAAACGCCTCGTTATTGCTGCTTGTGGTACAAGTTGGCATTCTGGTATTGTAGGAGAATATTTATTTGAATCACTTGCAAAAGTACCTGTAGAAGTTGAATATGCCTCTGAATTGAGATACAAGGAATCACTTATCGGTGAGGGAGATGTAATGATAGTGATTTCTCAAAGTGGTGAGACAGCAGATACGTTAGCGGCGCTTCGTCAAGCTCAAAATAATGGAGCGTTGGTAATTGGTGTAGTAAATGTGGTTGGCTCATCTATTGCTCGTGAAACTGATGCCGGAGTGTACATTCATGCAGGCCCAGAAATCGGGGTAGCTTCAACAAAAGCGTTTACAGCTCAAGTAACTGTATTGACTTTAATAGCGATTCAATTAGCTCAGTATAAAAAGACTATCTCTGATGAAAAAGCTAAATCTTTGATTGAAGAATTATCAAGAATACCGGAGAAAATGCAACAAGTGCTGGACAAAAGTAGCGAACTTAAAGAAGTTTCAGATTTATTTTCGTATGCACCTAACTTTTTGTATTTGGGAAGATCTCTTGGCTTTCCGGTAGCACTTGAAGGAGCACTTAAGCTGAAAGAAATTTCTTATATCCATGCAGAAGGCTATCCTGCTGCTGAAATGAAACACGGCCCTATTGCTCTTATTGATGATATGATGCCCGTTGTTGTAATTGCAGGTACCTATCATACAAATGATAAGATGGTAAGTAATATTGAAGAGGTTCGGGCTCGTAAAGGAAGGATTATTTCAATAATTACTGAAGGGAATGAAGAAGTGGAAAACTTGTCAGAATTTTGTTTCTCAGTTCCTGAAACAATGGATGAATTATCTCCATTGCTAACAGTGATCCCTTTACAAATACTTTCATATAATATCGCAGTGAACAGAGGTTGCGATGTTGATCAGCCTAGAAATTTAGCTAAAAGTGTGACCGTTGAATAAAATATTCTCTATATGCTTAAAAATAAAATGTGGATAACTTGTTTTTAAGTGTGAAATTTGTTTCTTTCCAATTAGATTAAAATTCAAGGTTAGTAATAAGAGAAATGAGAAACTGGAAGGCTCTAATTTTTAAAATCACGATTTTAGTATTAGTAGGGATTGTTGTTTTAACAGCATGATTTTATCATCTAAAAGAATATAAAACTAAAACACCGCTAAATTCCCATATTACTAATGGATACTAAGATTGATTTATCCTATCTAAAGGAAGTTACCGGAGGGAGCACGGAAATAATTCAAGAGATGTTGGAGCTATTTTTAAGTGAAACACAGGGACAGATCGAACAATTAAAAGAGAAGTGTACTGCTTCTGAATGGGAAGACGTTAAAGCTGAAGCACATAAACTCAAGCCCACTTTTCTATATGTTGGGCTTAAAGATATCCATGCTAAGTTAGAAGCCATAGAAAGCAATGCAAGAAATAAAGAGAACCTGACAGATCTATCAATCCTTATTAACTCCGTTGAAAAGGAATTCAATAGTGTTAAAGGAGAGGTTAAAGATTTAATTCAGCAGCTTAACGCTTAAAAGTGTAAATCATTTGAAGGTGATCAATTTCATCTACTTGATAAATCTCACTATCTGATTTGAATCCTAGTTTAGAATAGTATTCTTCTAAAGTAGCTTGAGCCTCAATTCTAATAACGGTCTCAGAGTGGTACTGGTTGCAATAATCAATACTTTCTTCTATAAGTATTTTACCAAATTTCCCACCGCGGTATGGAGGAGAAACTATAATTCGCCCTATAGAACACTCGTTTTCATATTTAATATCAGGACCAAAAATTCTTGAATACGCAGCTAGCGTATCTTTATCATAAATAAGAAAGTGAGTGGCTTTTTTATCGTGCCCATCAAAATCTTGATAGATGCAATTTTGTTCTATTACAAACACATCCTGTCGCAGTTTTAGCAAGTCATACAGCTGGTCTGGAGTTAAGTCATGAAAAGAAGAAATAATTTTTTTCATTGAGAGCTAAACAATTTTAGAATGAATGCGTACACGTTCTAGAATTTTAATCAAACTATACCATTATGATTTGGGCGTGGCTATTAAATAGTGTTGCAGTATTTGCTACTGCTAAAGTACTACCTGGAGTTGAAATTAAAAATTTTTGGAGCGCAATTGTCTTTGCTGCATTGCTTGCAATCGTAAATACATTTTTAACACCAATACTTCAGTTTATTGCATTACCTGTTACTGTATTAACACTAGGTTTATTTGCACTTGTGATCAATACTTTGATGATTATGCTAGTGGATGCAATGGTAGAAGGATTTAAAATAAAGAACTTTTGGTGGTCGCTTATCTTCGGTATTGTAATGTCACTAATTAGCGGAATTCTTTTTAGAGTATTTTAAAAATAAAAAGGCAGAATCAATGCTACCTTTATTTATTTCTAGAGTTTAGTCGTACTAAAGGTTGCTACAAATGGCTTCTGTAAAGCTATCGGTAGTTCCTTTACCACCGATATCCATCGTGCATTTAGCTTTCTTTTCTACTAATGTTTTATAAATAGCTTTTCTGATATTCTCAGCAATAGGTTTTTCATCGAGATGTTCTAACAGCATAAGCGAAGAGAATAACAAAGCGATTGGATTCGCTTTATTTTGCCCGGCAATATCAGGAGCAGAACCGTGAACCGCTTCAAACATTGCAGCGTCATCGCCAATATTAGCTGAACCGGTTACACCAAGGCCGCCTACTAAGCCGGAAGCAAGATCAGATAGTATGTCACCAAAAAGATTAGTTGTTACTACTATATCGAATCTTTCGGGTCTCATAACCATTTGCATTGCCATGTTGTCCACAATAAGATCTTCGAATTCAATATCAGGATAATCTTTGGCTACTTCACGCCCAACTTCTAAAAACAAACCAGTAGTAAGTTTAAGAATGTTCGCTTTATGAACAAGAGTCACTTTCTCTCTTTCTTTTTTTCGAGCGTATTCAAAAGCTGCCGTAATAATTTTTCTACTCGCTTCTTCAGTTACAACAGCGATACTTTCAGCATGCGTCTTATCATCGCCGATCCAATGCTCTTTACCGATATATAGTCCCTGAGTGTTTTCTCTGAAAATCACCATATCAACAGATTTAAATGGTGTATCAATATTAGGAAGTGTAATCGCTGGGCGGATATTGCTGAATAAATTAAACTTCTGGCGAAGCGCTACGTTGATAGAACGGAAACCTGTACCAACCGGAGTTGTAAGTGGACCTTTTAAAGCAACTCTATGCTCTTCAATTGCGGCAATAGTTTCATCCGGAAGTGGATTGCCTAGCTTTCTGTGAGCACCCAATCCTGCTTCACATTCAATCCAATTTATTGGGGCTTCGGCAGTTTCCAGAATCTTTTTTACTGATGCTGTGATTTCAATTCCAATTCCGTCACCGGGAATAAGTACAACGTTTTTCATAGAGAATTTTAAGTTTTCCGTGTTCTTTATTTATTAAATAAAGATAAGCACTATAAACGTTCTATGTAGTACATATTCCTCGGTGAAGGGTTAGCTTTAGATAGAATATGTAACTCGATAAATTTTTCCGCTCTCATCATCGGAGATCAACAGAGAGCCATCTTCAAGTTGCAATATAGAAACAGGACGACCTTTGATATCTTCCTCGCCTTGCAGCCAGCCGGTAATAAACGGCTCATAACTTGTAGGATTTCCATCATCGTCAAATACAACTTGAGAAATTCTATATCCAACTTTTTCACTTCTGTTCCAGCTACCGTGTTCAGCTATTAAAGCTCGATTTTTATAGGCCGTAGGAAACATATTTCCGGTATAAAAGATTACACCAAGCGGAGCCACATGTGCGCCTAATTCCTGAACAGGAGTTGTAAATTTATCCGCCATAGGCTTACCATCTTCGCCAAACTTTGGATCCCAAATACCATTTCCATGTAAATAAGGATATCCAAAATGCTGACCTTCTTCTGTTATTTCATTCAACTCACAAGGGGGAATATCGTCACCCATCCAATCTCTACCATTATCAGTAAACCAAATATTTCCGGTTTCAGGGTGCCAGGTAAATCCAACGGTATTTCTAATTCCTTTAGCTACAATTTCATGCTGAGAACCGTCTGCATTCATTCGGGTAAGCGTTGCAAATAATGGATTGTCTTTTTCTTGATTACAGATATTACACGGAGCCCCAATTGGAACATAGAGCTTTTCATCAGGACCAAAAGCGATGTATTTCCAACCATGAAGTCCTTCGGTGGGCAGTTCATCCGTTACTAAAACGGGTTCCGGAGAATCAGCATAATTTTTATCAATATTATCAAATCGCCAGATCTTACTTACTTCGGCTACAAAAAGAGCGCCGTCTTTATAAGCAACGCCATTTGGTAATCGTAATCCTTCAATAATCGTATAAACTGAATCTGCTTTGAAATCAGCATTGTTGTCAACTACTGCATAAACTTTTCCCTCTCTTCTGGAACCAACATATAAAATACCAGTATCGCCCAGAGTCATCTGACGAGCATTTTTTACGCTATCAGCGAAAACAGTGATTTCAAATCCTGCAGGCGCTTCTAAATAACCAAGAGATACGGAAGGGGGGCCTTTTTTTTCAGGAATTTCAACTCCTTCATTTTGGCAATTGATTAATGCTACATAGCAAATAAGACTAAATAAGAGTGTAAAGTTTTTCATAATGTATTAAATGAACTTTGGATTAAAGCCTATCCCAAACAAACTGCGGAATTAGTTTTGCAAGTATCGCAATTAAACGCCAGCGCTTTGTAATATACACTCGGTTTTTCTTGTTATCTATTGCTTTGATCATTTGCAGGACGGCTTTATCGGTATCTGCCACCCAAAACATACCTTTGTTTCGAGCCGTCATTTCAGATTTAACAAATCCGGGACGAATGTCTGTAACCGTTATAGCTGCATCTACCCGTTTTGCTTTTTGTCTAAAGCCGGTCATGTAATTAGAAATAAAATGTTTTGAAGCCGTATATGCTGTAGCTTGATGTGTAGCTAAATGTGAAGCTACCGAAGACATTCCTACAATTTGGCCGTGACCTTGTTTCATAAAGTAATCGAAGGCAAAATGGCAGCCATGAGCAAATGCAAGTACATTTACTTCGATCGTATTTTTATCTGCACGCCAGGGAGCGATTGTTTTAGCTATTCCTACCCCGGCATTTAAGATAAAAATATCAAGTCCGCCCATTTCTTCGGCAAGGTCTTCATACACTTCTTTCGCAGTTTCGAGATTGGTAACGTCAAGCGTGCGTATAAAAGCATTTGTACCAATTTGTGCTTTAAGTTCTTCCAGCTTTTCAGTTCTGCGGCCTATGAGCCCTACGTTGCAATTTCTTGAAGCGTACTGTATGGCTAGTTCTTTGCCTATTCCTGAAGTAGCGCCGGTAATTATAATATTTTTCATTCCAGATCTTCTAATTGTTCAGAAAGATAATTGGTAAGTGGTTGTTGGGTTAACACATTAAAGGTGCTTAAGAATTCCAAATATTGATCTATAACTCGCTTATAAGATTTAAGTTCAAGTTCCTTAAGTTTTAATGTGCCTTCTTGAAGTTGCAAAAGAGAAAGGGGATTATTGTCTTCAATTTGGCTCAAGTTTTTTGATAACCGCTCAAGATCAAGTTGTTCGATTTGTGCAATCAAAGAGCGATGTTGGTTGATCAGACTTTTGAGATATTCATATTCGATGATTCTCTGAACTGAATCCTGATACTGTTCGGTAATAAGCTCGCCTTTACGTTCAATTTCATCCAATTTGCGTTCAGCAATTTGATTCTTATTGGATTTGAAAAGAGGGATGCTTAATCCAAAAGAAATTCCATAATCTGAGTTTCGATCTTTATACGGGAAATATTTTGTTTGAAAGAATCCGATGTCAAAATCAGCTTTTTCTAAGCGGACTTCCCTTCTGGCGACTTCAATTTTTTGTGAAATAAGATCTAATTCCAGCGATGAGATTTCATTAGAAATGATATTTCCCGAAATTCTGTCGATAGTAGAAATAGAGATCAGTGGCGAGGAAGTCCAATCAAATTCTGTATTCTGAAGAATAGCTACAATTTTGTTATTAGCACGCATCATTGACACTTTGGCTTCTTCCTGGCTATTTAATGCATCTACTTGATCGAGTTTGGCTTCCACAAAATCCTTGGCATCAAATAAAGAGCTCTCCATGTTGGAACCTAAAATCTCAACACGTTTTGCAATAATTGAATAATGCTTTTTTTGAATCTCAAGTAATTGCGCACTAAGTAAATAAGCAGACGCTAGTTCATATCTATCTTCAAGATTCTCTTTATATTGAAGCCGCTTACGAATATTCAATTCTTTTTTGGTTGCGTTAAAAAGCGCATTATTTCTTCTAATCTTCCAAGGATTACCGGGACGAAAACGAAGCGCATACTGTTGATCTTGATTTGTAAACTCATCGTTCCCAAAACGGAATTCAATATCTTCCACAATTGGAAGCCGATAGTTTTTAGGAGAAAGGAAGTTTATAGAATGCTCGTACCCTTGCGTATTTACATCTTCAAAAGCAGTGAGTAAAAAATCTGATAGTGAGCTTTGAGCATTCGAGTATTGGGTTCCTGAAAAGAAAAAAGCAAGGAGAATAAAAGAACAATGTTTTGCCATTATTTCACGATGATCTTCTCGCCAATAACGAGTGGATTATCTTCCGGAATTTCGATAAATATCTCCAACCCAAAAGTTTTAAGAGAGCTATCCTTTTCGAGAATGTCGGGCAGTTCAACCACCGCTCCAAAACCTATAATTTTTCCCTGAATTTCTAAATTCGGTTGTTCCAGAGATTTGACGGTGACAATTTCCCCGAGTTTTTTATCGCGTTCTTTTTTCCCAACCAAATATCCAACAACGGAAGTTGGATGCTTCGGATTCATAGAAACCATGGAAGTAAAAGACTCTACTTCTTCCCCTTCTTTCACATAGACGTTTTCAATTACGCCAGAGAAAGTAGCGTATTTATTCAATCTGCGTTCTTCACGTAATTTCCATTCAAGCTCTTCATTTGCTAATTCTATTTTAGACTGAATCTGAGATTGGTCAAAATTATTTTCTTGTTGAATATCCTGAATCTTAATATCGATTGCTCTTAATCGAAGACTGCCCTTTTCTTTGATAGATTTGATCTCGATTTTTAAAGAGGTGACCGAATCGGGTAAAACAGAGTCTGTATTCCCCGTAATCTCATTGGTGAGTTTATTGTTCAGATCTATTTCATTTTGGATGATTAGTACATCATTTTCGATCTCACCTTTTAAGATAGCTTTCTCAGATTCTAATAACTGAACTTTAGAATTCAACAGTTCTCTCTTCTCTTCTTTTTCAGATTTGAAAAGCTGAATCTCTTTTCGAAGTTTTTGAATATCCAGGTTTAATTGAGGGCTCTCAACTTCTATTAACTGGTCGCCTTTCTGAACTTCTTGCCCCGGTACCACAAAAAGGTTCTTAATAATACCGGACTTTTCCGCATTAATTTTGTAAGGCTTTGAATACGTTACTCCAAGAAAGGATTTACTGCCCTTAAAATAAAAGGAGTTTACCGTAAGAAGTGTAGCAAACATCAAAAATATAAAAACGTAAAAGGAATTTACTTTAGCCATAGAATCCTTAATTGTTTTCTTGGATATTTTTATAAGTAACTCTTACTCTTGTCACCGATTCAATTTCTTGTAATTCTGTAAGAAAAGCGGTGTTATCAGCTTCAATTTTCATTTCTATCTCATATTCATAATCGAACCTGCCGGAATTACGAACTGTTACTTCTACATCATGGAAATCATCACAGTATTTATCTACGACATTTAATACAGAGTGCAATTTCCCGGGGTCGGAGTCGCTAATTCGAAAAAGTAATTTACCACGAACGCCTGTTTTTGTACTAAAAGGAGTGAAATGTAATATCAAAGCCATACTACAATAAATTAGGGTTCCTGCAAAAGCGATCGTATATCCAAAAATTCCGATTGCCAAACCTACACTCAAAGCAGCAAATATGAAGAGAATGTTTCGGGCGTCTTGAATTCTGGTTCTAAAGCGAATGATAGCAAGTGCACCAAAAGCACCAAGACCACGAGCTAAGCTATCACCAATTGCCATCATCACCATGGCAGAAACAATGGAACCAAGCGCAAGAGCTTGAAAAAAATTCTTAGGGTACTGATGTCCTGTAAAAGTAACACGATGAGTTATCGCGATGATCGAAGAGAGAACAAATGCCCAGATCAGAGAATAGGTTACGTTTACAAACGTAGGGTAGTCATACACCGGTTGATCCGGGAATAATTCAAACATTGGAAAGGATTTATGCTGATCTTAAAGTTAGTTTAGAGAGTATAACACTCTTTTTGGCTTTTAAAAACTATGTAAAGTCAATATTTAGAGGTTTTAAAAAATCTGACAACCTGAGTTTCCACAAAGTGATGCCCTCGGTAGCTTCTAACTTAGGCTAGAAATAACGCCACCTTCTCAAGTCAGACAAGGGGTTGCAACCCCTTGTCTCACTTGAGAATGTTTTCGTTTCTCACTTTCAGCCAAGCATTAAATTCATCGAGCTGTTCCTCCTTCCAATAGATTTGACACAGCTTTTCTAATTCAGGTTGACAGAGCTACGCAATCCACGGCTGAAAATACCTAGTGTAGAGTCGATGTTCATTTGTTGGTTAAAAGCTATCGGATGGCCTGTTCATTGACTATTTGAAAAGGTGAATAAGAAAAAACACCATCCATCACCCCGTTTCTCACCCACATTACAACGTTTCCAAATTTGAAGGAAACGAAATGATGGATTCCTGCCCACATCATTCATCAGACGAACTCAAGTCGTCGGATGAAGAGTAGAATTCGTCTGACCACTGAACCTGATTTATTTGTTAGAATCAGGACAAGAAGTGGTCTGACGATTCGATGAGGATACGATATTGTTTTGGCAACGATACTCTATGATTGTCGTTCCATCCTTCGGCTCAGCCGGAACAGACCTGCCATGCCTGATTGAAAAAAGAG
>CAXBHO010000010.1:0-58160 GCA_963975485.1 uncultured Balneola sp.
TTGGTTACTTTCCACTCATTGCCAAAGTTCAACAGATGTTCAAAAAGCTCAGAAACTTCACGCATAGAATTTTTATTCAAAAGTACAACCTCCTATATTTACCCACAAGGTTTCCCGTAGAACCCATTTTTTAGAGTTAAACATTTAGATTCGACTGCCAAAGAAGGAACTATTGGATTCAAGCTGCAGGGAATGACAGAATTCTGGATAGAATAGCTGAGCCTGTTAAAATTAAAGGAGAAGTCATCAAACAAAGAGACCTTTTGATCCTGAAAGCTGATCCGGTTTCTTATAAAAATTTATACCGTGATGATTAGTGGTTTGAAAATTCTATAAATAGAACCAGAATTTAATACGAACAAACTATTAAGATCATTCCCAATCATTTCAAGTTGGCTTTTTATTTCTCAAAAGTAAAGCTGTACACTCCTTTTGTGGTTCCGAAATACAGTACTTCTTTCCCATTTTCCATTACAGCAACAAGGTCGCTGGTATAAAGTTCTGTTGGCCCGTCTTTAAATTCGACGAAGGTCCAGGAATCTCCAAAATTATTACTCGCCATAAAAAAAAGCGTGCCCTCATCCTTAAACCCGGTCGCATAAATTCTATTTGGATTGCGGGGGCTGCGTTCCATGGTATAGATGGCACGCCTTCCCCTAAATACTTCGTTCCAGGTATCCCCGCCATTCGTTGTTCTTCTAATCAACCCGTTCATACCCACCATCGCAATATTTCGGCTTTTGGGGCTTGTGAGTAAATCCCAGGAAATTCCCCCGGGCGCGGATAGGTCTCCTATGGCTTCAATAAAGTCCCAGGTTTCTCCATAATCTTCCGATTTAAAAATATACGGACCTGAAAGTCCGCTTGCCCCGCCTGCCCACAGCATATTCTCATGAAAAGGGTCAATGTACATAAACCCTGCCAGGCCTCCTATAGCATCCCAAGGCCCATTTCTTGGCTCCCAAATTACTCCTTGATCCCTGCTGATTATAACAGCAGTACTTTTACGTGCAAATAAGTTGTTTCTGTTGGTACGGTCCACAGAAATCTTCTCTACAAAAGAATACTCCCCTTCTCCCCCAAAATTATTCATAAAAGGGAACCACGTTTCCCCGTTGTCTTCCGTTTTATATATCGTGGTATCACCATCTCTTGTACCTTCAGGGCTCACGGATGGGATTACCGATATAAACGCACCCTCCTCCAATTTTACAATGTCTCCTACATCAAACTGGGTTAGCCCTATGCTATTAAATTCTGAGGCTTCTTTTTTATACACGCCCGCCTCGGTGGTTACTAAAAAATCTCCGGTGTCATACTTCAGCGTGTTAATATGTATGTCCTGCAAACCACTTTCAGCCCAGATTCCATCAGTATTTACTTCGTTTTCATTTTCAAACAAAGAGCAATTCATTACCACACATACCACAGCTAACAGCCCATACGTAGTAAAATTTTTATTATGTAACATTCTATTGATTGATTCCTATATTGGTTAGTACTACGCATTTAAACATACAATATTTTAGAAAAGAAAAATTATGAAACTCAATTTAGTATATTTATTTGTAGTGACTATGTTTGTATTCAATTCCTGCACCGATAAGGATAATATACAGAATAGTTCATTGCCGGTTGAAAATGAACAAACCCATAAAAAAACGACAGAAGAGAAAAGAGAATTTATTCCCGGACAGTACATTGTAATTCTTAAAGAAAATCAATTGAGAGAAGTTACGGAAGCTGCTGCCCAACGTACTACTCTTAAAATTAATCAGGTACTCTCTGCTACGGGGTTATCAAGAGATTCCGTATTTGCTGAATATAAGTATGCCACAAAAGGATTTGCAACCCGCTTAAACCCACAACAAGTAGAGCTCTTAAAGCTTAATCCTTTGGTTGACCGTGTTGTGAAAAATCAACGGTATCGTGTCGGGAGTATCGTCTCGGATGCTGACGAAGAAAATTCGTTATCATACTCTGCTATGCATACAAGCCAGACGGTACCTTGGGGTACAACCAGAGTTGGAGGCCCACACGAAGGTACCGGTCTTACGGCATGGGTTATTGACTCCGGTGTAGATTTGGATCATCCCGATTTGAATGTGGATGTTGCTAATAGCGTAAATTTTGTGTCCGGAGAAATTAATGATGATTTACTTGGACACGGCACCCATGTTGCCGGTATTATTGCAGCCAAAAATAATTCTTCATATACCGTGGGGGTTGCCGCCGGTGCTACTATTGTCTCAGTAAAAACTTGTGATCAAGACAAGAAATGTTCTAAAAGCAATATATTAAGCGGAATTGACTATGTCACACTAAATGCTTCTTACGGTGATATTATCAATATGAGTATTTGGACAAATTTAGTTGATCCGGATCTTGATGATGCTGTGCTAATATCTGCTTCCAGTGGTCTTAGGTACGTAATCATTGCCGGTAATGCAAGAAGAAATGCTAACACTAATTCACCCGGAAGAGCAAATGATCCTAATATCTGGACGGTTACTGCATTTGATCAAAACGATGATTTCGCAAGTTATTTCTGTTCTGGTAACCCCTTTGAAGGTTCAAACTATGGAGGTTCCGAAATAGAGTATAGTGCACCCGGCGTCGATATACTTTCTCTATATAAAAATGCTTCTACGAAGACTTTTTGTGGTACTTCAATGGCAGCGCCTCACGTTGCCGGGTTGTTACTTATAACCGCATATTCACCAAGTTTAGTGACCACTGATGGAACGGTAAACAATGATCGCGATCCTGTTCCTGATAATATCCCGGTTTATCATCCATTAGAAGTTAACGTATCAGGTCCTAGTTCTCTAGATTCAGGAGTACAAGGTACTTGGACGGCAACACCTGTTAATGGCCAAGGAGCTTCATCTTATCAATGGTATTATCGTGTTGACGGTACTTCTCCTTGGATTTCAGCCGGTTCTAATTCAAATTCGTTTAGCTGGACATTTACCAATTCTACATCTTCTGGGTATTGCAGCAGGTGTAAAAGTTGAAATAAATAATACCTATGGCCCTGAATACGCTGAAAAAGAATACCCCGTATTTATTCCAGCACCCGGTTGTGGACCCGGTGTATTTGGTTGCTAATTGGTACTAAACTTAACTTTCTGAAAAGCCATTCTAAAAATAGAATGGCTTTTTTATTTGGAGGAATTTTAGTTCTTGATATCTCTCGTCAAAACCTCACTCATGTAGTCAAAGTATGGGCGAAGTACCAAAAAAGATTTTACAATCTCGAAAACAAAATCTTCCGAAAGTACATCTTCATCCGAAAAATGATGAGAAAGATGAAACTGTTTAAAACGAATCAAGTCAATATCCGGATGATCTTTATCGAAACCTCGGGGCGCTGTTTTAACGGCTTCCCCCTCAAAGGAGCCCCAAATCTTTTTAAAATCTGAATCCGAAAGTATCTCCCGAAGAGGCTTAGAATCATGAGCAATATCTTCGCGAATCAGTTTTAAATCTGCTGAATTTGGGCTAAAGAAACCGCCGGCTATAAAACAATTTCCCGGTTCAATATGAATGTAATGTCCGCCTCTTAGCCATTTTGTAGCCCGAGACATTCTTGCCCCAAAAAAAGATTTGTAAGGTGACTTATCTTTTGCGAAACGGACGTCTCTATAAATTCTGAATAGCGATTTTTTACCTGAGATGGTTTCGATATTATCGACTTTCTTCATTTCAGCAATTAAACCATCCATGAACCCTATCATATTTTCATGAGCTGAACGATATCGATCTTTATTTCGCTCGAACCACTCCCGATTGTTGTTCTTTTTCAGGTCTGAAAGAAACTCAAGAGTTGGTTTTTTAATCGGTTGCATTGATCTGTCAGGGTTTTCTTTAATTTTTTCTCTACTCTTAGTACAACTTTTCCAAAGTTGAGCTTGGTAAATATTTAAAACTCACTCCAAAACTTTGGAAAAGTTATTCTCCGAGACTATCTGATTCTACTTCTTTCAACACGCGTTTATTATCGTTTGAATTTGTATCTATCAATTTGTTGTATGGACAGGTTTCTGTATCAGTTAGTTTTCCTACATTGCAATTGAAGTGAAATTTAATATTGATTTCTTATAATCAAATTTACAATATCGTAAGTAGCTTGTTGTGATGAAATAGTTTTCTTTTTGAAAGATCTGAATACAATTCTCTGATCCCTTGACATATCAACAAGTAAAGCTTCTGGCGTTAGACCGGAGGAATATTTATTAAATATTTTTGTATTTGAAACGACAGGAAAATCAATGACCCCATTACGTATAAGCACATTAACCTCTTCGGTGGATTTATTTTCTATTATGCCAATTAGAGATAAGTTTTCAGAAGCAACATCAGCATGAAGTTTATTAAAAACAGAAAGTTCAGAAATACAAGCTAAACAATCATCTTCGGATATAAATATTACCAAATTAAATCGGCTGTATTGGTTCAAAGAATTATCAAAACCACGAAAAAATTCTTTATCTCCGTCGCAGCTTAAAATAAATACGCTTAAAAATAGTACGTGGTATTTATTGGATTTTATCAAGCTGGACTTGAAAGAGTTTATATTCTGAGATGTTCATATTGACACTGTTAAAAAACAAATGGTCACCGTAAAAATTGAATGAGTTTAAAAATTTTGGGGCTGTATATATTTTTACCTCTAACTCTTCAAATTTATCAATGTCTTTTAAATTGATTTTTCCAAGATAGTTTTTTGCTTCAGAATCTTTTCTATCTACAAAAGAAATCCATAATGTCCCTTTATTAATATGTAATTTTTCTATCAGAAAAAGCGAATTCATAAAATTAAAAAACTTCTCTTTGTTTGCAGTCTTTTTATTTAATATGGATTCGTTCTTTCTGATTATTTCAGATTCAAGTTGTATATGGGTTACTGATAAAGGAAGGTTCTTAGATATAATGTGAATTATATTGGAAGTTGTTTTCGTATATACAATTATGCTATCATTTGAGAAAAAAGTAGTTCCATTTGGAGAAGTAAAATTAAATGCTCCAGGGCGGGAATCTTTGATGCTAAAATTAATCGAGTCGGTCTCATAGTCTACATTAGCTATAGGAAAAGGAAAAACTTTATTATTTGACAACTTTAAATCGTAGCTCTTTTTGTTCATTATAACATTATTAGTCCAAAGTCTTAGAAACTTTCTTTCTATTTCCTCTAAATTCTGATCTAGTTTTTTTAAACTTCCATTATCAAAAACATATGTTTTTCCCTCGTGCTCTGATATAGAATTAATCGCTGTAAATTCACCCGGTCCTCTACCTTTTTTCCCGAATGTTATTTGGTTGGTTCCACTTTTATCATATCTAACTATATTTTTCCCCGTTTTGGAAAGAATTATATTATATATATAAAAATAGTTTTCAGTTTCTACTAACCTAGGAGTTTCAATAGAAGCAGGAAGTTTAAAAGTTGTAGACCTAAAATCACTATCCAAGAAATCTAAGCCTAATATTTTCTCCTTTTGAATCGCTTTTTTTATATGGTCTTCTGCTATGCTTTTATCCAAGTCAAAACTTTTCTCAAATTGTTCTTTAAGCAAATTTTTCTGAGAATCTGGCATATGTGGAACGTTTACTTCATTACTCCTCGAACAACTCTCCATAAATAGACCAATAATTAAAATTAATAAAACTTTATTCATTATACATTAAAACAAAGCGCAATTAATCAAATCGTACTTTGTTTTTTTTGAAATTATGCGCAGAAACCAAATATACCTGGACACTCTTGAAAAACTAATACCCAATCTGGTGCAATTATTATGTATGTATAATTCACTTCACTTGCGAATGTATCCTCAGAATCAATTTGACTAAAATACACTTGGGCTTGAGTATTATTTTTTTTTGAAGGTATAACTGTGAATATTGCAAGGGCTAAGAACAATATTATTTTTTTAATCTTCATAATCATCCTTATTATTATTATTATTATGCATAAGTATGCTTTACTGTAGACAATTTAACCTTAAATTTCAAAAATGCAAATTAAATATTGAGCCTACTCCGAAAAGTGCTTTTGTCCAATAAAAGCGACCTTTACAGCCCATATGGAGAGGCTAAAATCAGTCAAAATCGATTTTTTGGAGTAGGCTCAATATTTAAATTTTAGGACGTTCTGATAAAATTAGTATGTATACTTTCAATGTTTAATTTCTAGTATATCTTCAAAAGGGCTTTTTCTACGTTAGAATAAATAGATTAAACTAATCCCTATTTAATTTTCTATTCCTCTTTCTTCTTTTCTTTCAGTACTCTTTTATTATCGTTTGAATTTGTATCTATCAATTTGTTGTATGGATCAATTCCGGCTGATATCGGTTTTTGATCAACCACAATAGAAATGGAGTTTTCAATTTCCGAGATCTTATGTTTTTTCAAATACAACACTTTTTCTTTGCCTTCTTCATCCACGCCAAAAACTCCAACGTCAATCCAATCAGCCAAAGGAAGAGATTGAATTGGTCTTCGCCTGCCTTCTATCTCTAAAGAAAGGCTATCACCGGCAGCGTCAAAGTATGTTCGTTTTCCTTCCTCGTTTGTTCTGTACTTAGCCGTATAGAAGGCTAACGTAACTTTGAACGTACTGTCTTCCAGCGTTTCAAAAGTAGCATCTTTTACACTGTTATCGTACAAAGTGATTGTTCTGAACATATCTTCCAGTAAATATTTCAACGAGTCAGGAGTGGCTTCATCCAAATAGGAAAGAAATTCCAGCGAAGTTGTGTAAGGTGGATTTTGAAATGCTACCGCATCAATATACTTGCTAAGCGCAGCATTCATGTTCTTTTCGCCGATATAATCACTTAATGCGTACAGCACCAAAGAGCCTTTGTTGTAATGTATATATTGTTGGTTTTCATTATAGATAAGAGGTTTTTCTTTTCTGGATTCCAGCGTTCTTCCTATTAAATAACGATCCAATGCATCTTTCAGGAAGATCCGCATTTTATCCTGACCATATTCTTTTTCGAGTACTTTCAACGAGCTGTATTCCGACATACTTTCGCTCATTACCGTCGCTCCCTGAACATTTGCGCCAATTACCTGATGTGCCCACCATTGATGCGCCACTTCATGCGCCGTTATACTGAATGGATAATCAACTCCGTCTTCGTTTTCTTCATCAACTTCGGCAATAAAACCGATTGCTTCTGAATATGGAATAGTATTCGCAAATGACTGAGCAAAACCTCCGCTCGTTCTTGGGAATTCAATGATCCGAACTTGTTTAAATTGATATGGGCTGAACTCCTTCGTGTAATAATCCAGTGATCGTTTTACCCCTTTGATCATTCTGTCAACATTGTAATCGTGATCTTTGTGATAATACACTTCGATTGCGATGCCATTCCAGGAATCTTTGGCCACTTCAAACTCCGCAGAAATGAAGGAATAGAAATTCAGCATCTTGCTGTCCATTTTGTAATGGAAATATCGGCGACCGTCTTCAATCCAATCCTTCTGTAAATAACCCGGTGCAATCGCAATCTGTTCGGGAGTGGTGCTGATGGTTGTCTCGAAGTCTATCCAATCTGCATCGTAAGCAATGTAGTTGTTCTGTAAGGAGACAGAATCAGTTGGTGGAGCCATTCGCTCTTTAGGAGGAAGACCGAACTTCTCACGCGATTCTTCACCTCTTAACTCACTGGCAGGATTGTATCCTATTCTAGGAAATAAGCCGTTGTTGACGAATGTACCATTGGCTCTAATTGGAGAGTTATTTCTAAAAATCCCGTTTGGCTTATTGGAAATTTTAAAAGTAAAAACTACTGAATCTCCGGGTTGTAATGCATTTTCAAGCTGGTAGATATCGTAATTCATGGAATCATCTTCCAACACAAGTTCGAAGGGTTTTTCAAAACTAAACTCGGTTATAAACCCTCCATGATCTATATGAATTGAATCTATAGCTACAGCCGTTTTATTAAGCAGGATATACCTTCCTCTCGCTTCAAAATCTCTGGTCTTTGGAAAGATATCCAGATCTACTTTTACATCTACAATTCGAGGTTGAGGAATGTGTTCAAATTTCCCGTAGTTTTTTTCCCAATCGGCCAATCTTTTCTCTAATTGTTTGGAGGATAGGTTTTCGTTATTAACATTGTTTACATAATAGATCCAACTTCCCATCGCCAAAAATCCAATTAAACTGATTGAAAAAACTCCCTTCAAAATTGGCGAGAATGCTTTACCAGCTTCGGAAAGGCGTTCATTGATGGAATCAGGAACTCCTCTTCTAAAAAATACAATGGAAAGTACATACAGTGCTATTCCAAGCAATAACCAGTATAGCTTATAAATATAATACGGCGAAAGACTTGAACCGTATCCGTTCATATCAGAATAGGCTGTTCTCGGAGCTTGATTGAATTTAAAGATCATTTGTTCAACACCGATCTGATCTAAAAAGGTCAAGCCAATTGAAACGATCAGCAATAAGAAAAAACCTATATAAAAATTCTTAAATAGGGTATGCACAAAAATTGCCAATAATCCCCAGATCATCACATGTACTAACTTGATCCCAAATAGCTCGAATAAATACTGGCCTATTTCAAAGTTGAAATATCCGTTAAATAGTTGGATTCCCATCCCGAGAAACATAATTCCTAATAACAGAACAGCCTGCATTTTGATCAATGCAAAAAATTTGGATAATAAAATCCCCCAATTCGGCATTGCCGTTGAATGTACGAGTTGGTCTATTTTATCTGTTCGGCTGCGATGGATCAGCATCCCTGCATATAAAAATGTGAGAAGATTGATAAACAGCCCAAAGAATAAGCCCGGGAATTCTAACATTTGCCAGGTTACAGGAAGGGTGTCCGTTCCGTATATTTCTGAACTAACGGATATAGTTACCAATGAAAGCAACAAACCTAAAATGGTAATTATTATAAACGCCCAGCTTTTGATGATATATTTAAAATCAGCATTAGATATGACCCAAGCTGTTTTCAGATTTTCAACAAATGAAAAATTGAGGCTTACTTTTGGCAATTTGATTGCCATGATACTACCAAAATTCTTTTTCGTAACCACTTTGCCTGCTTTCCTGAAAAAAGAAAAACTAAATGCTTCCTGATCAAACCGGAAAGTTCGGTACACAAACCCAAAGACCAACAATCCTATTCCTGTCCACAGTAAACGGTTATAGAGAATAATGTCTCCAAAAGGAAGTGGATTTTCATTGCGTTCATAGATTGTCCAATACTCTGTGTAAAATCCATTGGCTTGTGCTCCAAATGGATCTAGCATAGCTGAAAGAATCTTGTTATCGCTGTCTTGAGTTAGAACGGCGGCAAAACTTTGGATGATGATCAATCCCAGAACAGTAATAAATCCAACACTAACGTTTCGGGCAAAAGTCACTACTGCAAAAACGATCGCACCATAAAAAATGAGATTTGGAATCAGATAGTACATAAATGACTGTACGTAGTTCATCAGTACAAAAGGCCCAAGCAATTCAGGATTGGTTCCCGGCATCACACTTCCCAACATAATCCCGATTGCAGCAAACAGCATCACGATGATGGTAATAGTAAGTCCACTCAAAAGCTTAGCGAGCAAATATTCCCATTTCTTAAAAGGATAAGAAAAGATCACGGAATGCATTTCATTATCAAAATCTTTAAAAATAGTGCCCCCAATAATGGATGGAAGTAAGAAGAACATAATGACATTCATCTCATTGAGAATACCATTAATCGCAATGGCGGAGTTTACAATGGTCACTGAGTTTATACTTGCCGTAATTCCTTCAAAAATTCCGGCTGCTGTTGCCATAATAAGCGTTGACAAGAAAAACATGATTCCGCAGTAAATATAGAAAAGCGGCTTTCGGAACCAGTATCGAAGTTCAAATGAATAAATAGAATAAAACATAAGGATGATTTAAGCAGCTACTACTTCGCTGTCTTTATGAAGGGTTACGAAGTACACATCTTCTAATTCGGGATTACTTGAAGAAAAGCTTTCATCCGGTTGCATTTCGCTGTGAACCCGAATGTTCAATGAATTATCCTGATTGAAATTTGAAGAGATCACATTGAACCTTGCTTCATGATCTTCCAGTTCTTCCCGCTGAATAGTCTTGGTCCACATTTGTCCTTTTAGTCGATCCACTCCTTCGGTTGGGGTATTATGACTCAGAATTTTTCCGCCGTTCATGATAGCCATATCGGTGCACAACTCTTTCACATCATCTACAATATGCGTTGAAAATATTACGATGTTGTTAGTACCGATCTCACGAAGAACATTTAGGAATCTATTTCTCTCAGCCGGATCTAATCCTGCAGTCGGCTCATCTACAATGATCAATTTTGGGCTGTTTAAAAGCAATTGTGCAATTCCAAATCGTTGTTTCATTCCTCCTGAATATCCTTTCACATTTTTTTTTCGAACATCCCAAAGATTGGTAATCTCAAGAGCAGTTTGCACAATTTGTTCTCGTTCTTTTTTGTCTGTAATTCCTTTAAGTCGGGCGAAATACATCAGCAAATCTTCAGCGCTCATTTTCGGATAAACTCCGAAAGACTGTGGTAAATATCCAAGCGTTTTTCGAAGGCTGATTTTATCCTCCAGAATATTTATATCATTAAAAAATGCCGTGCCTGAGTCCGGAGCTTGTAAAGTAGCGATGGTTCTCATCAATGTTGACTTACCCGCACCATTCGGCCCAAGAAGCCCAAACATTCCGGCCGAAATGTCGATTGTTACATTATCAAGTGCCTTAACACCGTTTTTATATGTTTTTGAGATTCCTGATAGAGATAATTCCATAAATAAATATTCTTGTGTAAGTAAATTGTGGGGATAATAACCATTACTCCGTTAGTAGCAAAAAGTTGAGTGATTATTACAGGGAAAGATTTTTCTTTAAATAAAATTACATCAGTCCTGAAAGGCTTTCTTGTTTAAAATGTTTTAGCAAGAATCTTTTAGATAACAATTGTGTTATTTATACAGGCGGACTGTTGCAAATAATTCATTTGGCTTTTTTAACTCATCCCGACATCCTCCGTCTTTTGATCTATTCGATCAAAATCCACCTCCTTCTGCCAAAGGCATCCCTTCGGGAAAAGGAGGATTTTTCCTGCACTGTAATAACTTAAGTTGCTTTATTTTTTATGCAGTACTAGTGTAAAGTCAATGTTCAGATGTCGTAAAACACCTGTCAGATTTTAAACTAAATGGTTTACGTAAAGTTACAATAGCCCTAAAAATCTGACAGGTCTAGGACAATTCATGGATGACGCTACACTAGTTTTATATGGATTGTTTCATTTAAAAAGACGTCCTTCATTTTTTATAATTTCAGTTTGAATGTGATTTGGCTAGGTTCAAGAAATAATCTTCGGCATTGAGTTCATGAAGCAATAGCCAAGCATCACATAAAGAAGTGAGCAGGACAAAATCTGCTGAGGCACGAAGCATTTGGTTTTGTACCTCACTTCGCAGATGCCTGGCGCGGAAGGAACTCAGCCAGGAGTTTTTGTTTCTTTTGTCGGTACAAAAGAAAATATAATGAACTTTTAGGAAAGCTAGTTTGATAGGGGTTCCTGTCTACCAACAAAAGTAGGCTTCGTTATAACTCGAACACATTTTAGATCTATTTGATCAAAACGACAGCACAGAACGAACTCCTACAACCAATGCGTCGTCAATTTCGGGAGACAAATTTGGGTTTTTGATATACTGAGTATCTAGCTGAAATGAAAAGTGTTTGGAAATTTTTGCCAGATAAGTAAGCTCCACATTCAGTTCACTTTCTGAATAATCATTTCCCAAAGATTCCTGTACACCTTTAAAAGATGTCGAATTTAAAGGGAGTGCAAAAGCCACTCCTGTTTTGTCTGAAGGTCGATTTTCAAGTAATCCAAGGTAATTTATACCTGCACCTATGTAAGAATGAAATCGGTTTATTTTGTGATTTGTCATTCCAAATCTTGTAAAACCAGATATAGACTCGTTAAACTTAGCTTCTGCGAGCACATAAAATCCGTGATCAGATTGCTGTTCTCTCTGCCAGCCCGTTCTTTCTTGAGTGTATTTCCATGCACCCAATGCAATTCTGTACGGACTGCCCATAACAACTCCTCTTTTCAACAATGGATTAGTTGTTGGTTTGGTTATTGAGAGCTCAGAAACTAACAACGCTCCGTCACCATCACCTAATTTAACGGTAGTTCCTCGTGTGTTTCCCGGCTCGGAAGGAACTCCATCTAAAATTGCCGCTTTAAAAATTAGTCCGGGAGTAGGATTTACTTTCAATCGTACAGACAAAGAAGTTAATGGAAAAATAGAAGGACCCGTTATTCCTGATGAGGAGAAATCAGGTCCAATTCCATGAGAACTGTTCATAAATAATAGTCCGGTATTGATCACATCAAATTCTGAATTCAAATCATACAAGCCTACTAATAGCGAAGAGTTTATTTCCTTAAAAGACCTTTGAACCCAGGCTTCGTAAAGCCGCCACGAATTTTCAGCCTCGATATTTGATAACGTTTGAATATCTCCGGAAAGCGCCGATATACTTCTTCCCTGATTTCCCAAACCGTAAATAAAGAAGGAGAAGTCTTCTATATCGAAACGAACATTCACATCAATGTTGTCCAGATAACGAGTTCCTGTTTCACTGCCTCCTGCAACATTAGAATAAATATCAGCCGTGTAAATAAATGAAGCTTTTACATTTTGAAAAAGGTCTTCTTCGCTATTTTGTGCTGATAATTGAGCGGTCCCAATAAAAAAAGCTACCAATATAAGTGCTGAATTCTTTCCGTAGTTAGTAGCCATAACTTTTTTTTGATTGTGCCCTGTAGATGTCAGTTTTTTGTATTTATTGTACGTTTAACAGCAGGTGAATGGAAATACATTCCGCATAAATGATATTTATTTTATTGATAAAGATGACACCCGAACTTTTCCTTAAACAAAATTATGATGACTACTTCATTAAAGAAAAATTCATATATCAGATAACTTAGTTAAATTCCTTAACTCGATTTATTTACTTTTAATAGAAAAATATTCATAACTGACAAGTTGTATATAATCATGACTAGTGTAAAGTCAATGTTCAGATGTCGTAAAACCTGTCAGGTCTAGGACAATTCATGGATGACGCTACACTAGAATATTCTTTATAGTTCTTATTCTTTTTACAACAGCTTGCGTACAACCAAAAATTGAACCTAGTTCTCCAACTAATAACCCCCTAGTAAATATTGTTCAAGAATGGGGTGAAAACTCACAATTAGGAGATCTTAGAAACAAACAGAATACTAAAAAGAGATTGAACTTCGGTTTTGGTCTGGTTTTGGAGTTCGAGGTAATCGGGGAGTTCTACTTAAACTAACTGATAAAGCTTGGGAAGCTAAATCAATTCAAGTTTTGACCTGTGTAGTTTTTGTCTGTAGCGACAGACTTGCTTTGGCCGCATTTTTTACCGTCGATGGATTTAGCCGGGCTACGTGAAGTGGCAACTCCTTGCCGGCTTCCATCAGCGAGGCATACCAATTGTCTTCAAATCCTCCGGTACTCTCCACTCCGGCATAAATCCGCTCCAGCTTGTGAGCGGCCATGCAGCGGCCAAGCCACCGAATCAGCCGTTGGTGGCCATCACGGGTATCATCGAATTGTACTGGTTTGGTTAGTACCTGTAATTCTTGATTTAGGATCACAAAATCACTGTATCCTTTGCTTACGTCAATTCCTACATATCCACTGTTCATCATTCATCCTCCTGTTGTGTTAATAAAAAGTCAGGCTTCGTTTATCCTTATTGATATACGGTGTCTGTGCACCAGGTTGTACCTCAAACTCTACCTAACGAAGAGGAGAAACTTGGAGACGGCATCTAAATGCCAGGGTTCGCACCTCCTCACTCCGTCAGGTAAGCTTTTCTAACTTTAAATTCAACATATAAGGATTCAGAATCCTTGGAGGATTGGCCACTAAATTATACGAACGCTTAAAAAAATTAAGTAAACGATATCTAAAAAATACTTTTCACACAGGCTGTAAGCATTGTAACGAGGATTACCCAAGTAGGATGCCTGAGGTAGGCAGGTTTACGTCTGGAGGAGAGTTTTTTGATCTATGGTTTACAACATTCCAACATACCGGAGATTAGTTTTTTTTAACCCACGAAATAATACTGGTAAAACTGATTACGAAAAAGGTTTTAAAGTAAATCAAATATTTCATCAAAATGTAATAGGAATTCTTACTGCCAGAGATAGTATAGTTAATAAGTTTGACGACAAGGATTTAGTTTCTAAAATGAAAAGGTTTACTGATTCAAATTATTCTGATAGACAAACAAGAGAAGGGTTGTTTCCGGGTAAAAAAGATGGAAAATATCTTGCCGGTGATTCAAGAGGTTGGAAATTATCTGAAGCCGGAAAAAATAGTAAAGGGAATAATCATTCAAAATTTATAAAGTCAATAGATTATCGACCTTTTGATGGAAGAAAAATTTATTACACGCCCGAAATGGTTGATTGGGGAAGAGAAAATATTAAGAGAAATTTTCTTGAAAATAAAAATATTGCTCTAATGATTTGTCAGCAAACAGCAATTGATAGCTGGGAACAGATCAGTATAACTGATAAAATTGTTGCTGATATCACGCACGGTCTAACTGTTGGCAAACTGGCAAAAAAGCATCGCTACCAGATGCGTGTAGCTGGGGTAGCCTTTTTGGTGCTTATCGGTTCGGTGGGCGTAAACCAGTTTGTTAAAAGAAAACCGGTCTAACTTGGAAATAATTTGAGAAAACAAGGTTATATTAGTCATAGAGAGAAAGATTCTTTAGGGTTATGCAGCTCAAATATAACTTTGAGATATACAAAGTTCTTTCTCTCTTTTTTATAACGTTTAGCACGCTATTGATTATATATATGCTAAAACTTGGGTTTATCACAAACAAGTGATATTGTATTTTAATTATTTAACTTATTTCTATCATTTAACCAAAACCGTTGCTTTTATGTATTCAGATAAAAGAAAATACTGTAAAGTTCTTGATAGAATAGAGGAAGGTGTATTCATCGTGTTCTCGGATAACTACTGTTCGTAAATTATACCTGAAATCAAGTATAAATTATGCTACCCTTCTTTACTGCCAAAAAATGGATTTACTGAATGAGATTATCAGGAAAAACTTTTAGATACCGCATATTTTGCTTTCTGATGCTGGGTCTATTTATTGCTGCTCAGGTTAAAGCACAGGAAAAAGAAAAGCTTATTTTTGAAAATTATACGATCAAAGACGGCCTTCCCGGCAACTGGATACGGAGTATTGATGAGGATTCTTATGGTTACCTTTGGATAGCAACAGACGCAGGGATAAGCCGGTACGATGGCTTCCGGTTTAAGAATTATTTTAACGACCCTACGGACTCTACATCATTAATCTCCAACGAAGTAAGCCAGATACTGGTCGATCATTCAGAACATGTTTGGGCTGTTACACCCAACGGAATTGACCGCCTTAATCGTGTAGATGAAACATTTGATCACTTTCAGAATGATCCTAATGACCCCAACTCCTTGCCTTCTGATCGGGTTTTAATTCTTTTTGAATCATCAGATCATAGCTTTTGGGTAGGTACTTCTTACGGACTGGCCAAATATGATCCGATAGAGGAGAATTTCACGGTGTTCAGAGCTGACTCAACCAATCCCGCTTCCTTACCTTCTAATATTGTTACATCACTTGCCGAAAGCGCCGATGGCAGGATTTGGATAGGAACAGACAAAGGGATCGCAATTTATGATTCGGAACTAGATACTTTTACCAATTATGAAAAAGACCCGACTGATCCGAATGAACTTCCTTATGATCAGATTCAGAATCTATTCATTGATAATGATCAATATCTCTGGGTTAATGGCAACAGTAGTGAGAATCCGGGTCTGCTTGATCTTAAGCCCGGCGATCCATCCGGTTTATGGAAGCTGAACCTGAAAACCGGAGAAAAAATTATTTTTACTTACAATTCAGATGATGACTTTTCCGAAGTCCGATTAATCACAAAATTTATTCAGGATCATAAAAGTATAATCTGGCTGGGAAGTTTGGGATATAATGCGAACTCTCTTAAACGATATGACCCGGATTCAGGGATCTTTCATACCTACACCTATGAGAAAGACAATCCTGCTTCACTGGCTTGGAGTTATGTTGAATCTGTATTTGAAGATTCAAATAATATTCTTTGGGTGGGAACTTCCAGAGGTCTGAGTAAAGCAGATCGCGACCGGCTTCAATTAAACTCTTTTGCTCCGGTACCTGAACATCCATTCGATCTCAGAAATAACATTTATGGAATGACAGAAGTCAAAAAAGACCTGTTCTGGTTTACTTCAGACGGAGGTGAATCTTACCGTTGGGATAAGAAAAGCGGTAAAGTTCAAGACATCCCGTATGGCGGTTCTTATGTAACCGAAGCCAACCTTCCGCCCCTTAGTGGTCAACATATAGGTATTTTGGGCAGTGAAGGATTGGTCTGGTTTGTAAATAGTGATTTCCAACTTGGATCAATAGATATCAACTCTTACGAGACAAATTTTTACTCTTTAGTCAACAACAAAGGTTCTGACTTTACAATAAACTCAATAGTTCAGGGCCCGGATAATCTCATCCTTATTCTTACTTCACTTGGCCTTTATTCTTTTAACCAAATAGACAAATCAGTTAGCAAACTAAGTGATCTGAAAGTTTCGGGATCAGCTGAACAATATTTATTCGGGCAAATACTGGAGAGCACAGATAGCAGTTATTGGTTGTTAAGCAACCTCACAGAAGTCAATGAAAATACCAATCGGCAAGAAATAACGCTGGCCCGTTACAGTATGGATACAAACGATCTTGAATTAATTCAGAAGAATTCATCTTATTTATCTTCCTTAGGACACGGATCGGCTGTAAACATGATGGAAGATAAAAATGGCGAACTCTGGATCTCAAAGAGTAATGGCTTAGCACGCTTAAATCCTGTAACAGGAAATACTCAGTTTTACGATAAAAGTAACGGGCTTCCTTATCTGTCAGTAATAGGCACATTGGAAGGAGACGACGGTAATATTTGGATATCCTTATCCAATGGAATTGCGCGCTTAAAGCCTGAGACCGGAAGAGTTAGAAATTTTACAAAAGATGACGGATTACTACCATCCCGCATGAATTTATTGTCGATGTATAAGCGAGAATACGGAGAACTCATGTTTGGCGGAGTTGGCGGTATCAATTTCTTTCATCCTACTGATATTACGGAAACAACCGGCCAGCCCCGGGTTCTCATTACACTAATGACTGCCGGAAAATCAGACTATAAGTTTGATCCGTCCAAGAATATTAATAACCCAATAGAAATCAAGTGGAGTGATAACACTTTAGATATCTCTTATTCAGCCATTACCTTTCAATCTCCTGAGCTTATTACCTATGAATATAAACTAACGGGTTTTAATGAAGACTGGATCAGCGTGGGAAACCGTGATTTTGCTCAATACACCAACCTGCCCCCCGGTACCTATACTTTTAACGTTCGGGCGGTTAACGGGGAAGGAATCAGTAGTGAAACATCTTCATTAGCTATCAGAATTTTACCTCCCTGGTGGAGAACATGGATCGCTTACATTTCCTATGGATTTTTTTTCGTTAGCGGAATTTTCGGAGCTGATCGGTACCAGAGAAAAAGACTGATACAACAAGAACAGAATCGCAACAGAGAGAAAGAGCTCGCACAAGCTAAAGAAATCGAAAAAGCTTATACAAATCTCCAAAAAGCACAAGATCAACTCATCCAACAAGAAAAACTCGCCTCGCTCGGGCAGCTCACCGCCGGTATAGCCCACGAAATTAAAAACCCGCTTAATTTTGTGAATAATTTTTCGGAGCTGAGTGTGGAGTTGATTGAGGAGACGAAGGACGAACTGTCATCTATCAGCGATCAACTTTCAGCCGAAGATCGGGAAAAAGTAGAGGAAGCAGTTGAGATTTTGCATGACATCGAGATGAATCTCCGGAAAATCCACGAGCACGGTTCGAGGGCAGATTCCATCGTAAAATCTATGCTGGAACACAGCCGGGGCGGCACGGGCAAACTGGAGCCAACGGATTTGAATGCCTTGGTAAAAGAATTTGTGAATCTCTCCTTCCACGGGATGAGGGCAGGCAAAAACCCTATTAATGTAGATCTCAATTTTGAGCTGGATGAAACGATTGGCGAAGTCCCGCTCATTACCGAGGATTTTTCTCGGGTAATTGTGAATTTGTGTAACAATGCCTTTGATGCGATGCGGGAGAAAGCTAATCGTAAAGACCTCCAAGGTTTTGAAAACCTTGGAGGTCTGGATGCTTACCATCCAAAGCTAACGATTCGAACTCATCAGCAAAATTCCGGTATTTCCGTAGAAATTGAAGACAATGGCCCGGGTATTCCCGAAGAGATCAAGGATAAAATTATGCAGCCGTTTTTTACCACCAAGAAAGGAACCGAAGGTACAGGATTAGGGCTAAGCATTACCAACGATATTATTAAAGCACATGGTGGAGATTTGAAAGTAAAAACAAAAGAGGGAAATGGCAGCGTGCTTGTTATTTCGCTTCCAAATTCTGAATCACGGATTTAAAGGATTACAAGATTTCACAGATGAATAACATGGAAATCGAAAATAGAACCTGTCCCTATGGGACAGGTTCCATCCGTGAAATCCTTACATCTATGCAATCTCCCGAGGAATGCCTTTGGCGCATGACTCGAACTATTTATGATATTGTAAAGGCGCATGGTGGAGATATTAACATAAAAACGGTAAATAACGAACGCCTGTCGGCAGAAGCTTCAGCGGAGGCTGGGAGTAAGTTTATTATTCAATTGCCTATAATTTAAATTATTACTATGGATCAAATTAACGCTGTTAAAGAATCAATTACTGATGAAATAATCCATAAAATCAATGATTTAAATAACCAGGCATGGCTGGTACATGATACCTAACCAAAGCGTGGGCTTAAGTTAAGTCTCAAAGCAAAAAATCTTGCTGAAAAATACGCCTATAAGCAAGGGTTAGCTTACGCCATTCGCAATATGGGAGTAAGTAATCGGTATCTTTCTAACCTTGAAACGGTCTTATCTCTTTCCAACCAGACCACGGAACTATTTATTGAATTGGGACAGTACCGTTAATATTGAATAATACACATTATCAATGATATGTGCAGGCTACGCTTTATTTTTTGCTTATAAATCGCTCAGGTTAGATATAACTATGTCTTCAAATTGAAATATCCAATTCTTATGTAGAAGCAGATGCGCTACGAAACCAGAGTAAAAAACCTTTTAATAAATAAGTGGATTAATACACCGATGGCTCTGCCTCAGGGTAGTTTATTATGTAAAAATAAGTTCAATAATAAAAGGCTCATAACGGATTAAACTATGAGCCTTTGATAATAAAATTGAATGAAATACTATGACAAAGTCTTCTTCAATTCTCTAGCTATAATCAATCTCTGTACTTCAGAAGTTCCTTCGCCGATAGTCATCAATTTGGCATCTCTTAAAAAGCGTTCTACATGATATTCTTTGGTATAGCCATATCCACCATGAATCTGAATTGCTTCTAAAGCAGCCCGAACAGAAAGTTCAGAAGCAAACAATTTTGCCATTGATGCTTCTACAGTGTAAGATTTGCCAATATCTTTAAGCCAAGCAGCACGAAGAACCAACAATCTTGCTGCTTCAATTTCTGTGGCCATATCTACGATCTTGCCTTCCATATACTGGAAGTTTCCGATAGCTGTCCCAAATTGTTTTCTTTCCATCGAATATTTCAGAGCTTCTTCGTAAGCACCTCTGGCAATACCTACAGAAAGTGCGGCGATTCCAACACGTCCGCCATCTAACACTTTCATTGTATCAATGAATCCCATTCCTTCTTCACCGAGTAAGTTTTCAGCAGGAACTTTCACATTTTCGAATACTACTTCTGTAGTGTCAGATGAATTCATTCCTAACTTATGCATTCCGGGGCCGGGTTTAACGCCATCCCATTTGCCTTCCACAATAAACGTACTGATTCCTTTCGTTCCTTTTGAGGGATCTGTTTTAGCAAGTACAATATACACATCACCAACAGAACCCTGCGTAATAAATATTTTTGATCCATTAATGATATAATGGTCGCCATCTTTTATAGCCGTTGTTTTCATTCCTGAAGCATCAGACCCTGAACCGGGCTCAGTTAAACACCAAGCCGCAAGTTGTTCACCGGAAGTAAGGGCAGGCATGTATTGCATTTTTTGCTCATGATTTCCTGCAACTGCAATATGTCCTGTTCCCAAAGAAGTGTGAGAAGCAACAGTTAAAGCTAAAGACGCATCCCAGCGTGCAATTTCTTCTATAGCAAGGCAGAAGCTTACTACGTCAAATCCGCCGCCGCCATATTGTTCTTCATGATAGATGCCCAGCATGCCGAGTTCGCCCAATTGCTTTACAATTTTATGCGGAAATTCTTTGCTGTTATCTCTTTCCATTACGGTAGTTGCAACGCTGCGCTCTACAAATTCTTTTACGCTGTTGCGAATCATTTTTTGGTCTTCCGTGAGGTCAAATGAGAGCTCTCTTTCTAGTACTGTATCCATCTTTTTGAAAAGTCTTTAGTTGTTGAAAAATCTTATTGGAAACGCTTCCATAAAATAACGGTTTTGCATACCAATATCGTTTACGATTGTGTAAAAAAAATATGAAGTTGATGTGATAGTGTTAAGGCGCCAGTGTTAAGGTATTATGGTTGGCTATATTAGCTCAAACCATAACACTTTAACAAGGCAGCACTGTCTATTCCTTACCTAGGATTACAGAAAATATCGAAACCAATTTTTTGATTTGTAAATGAAGAAGTCTCGATTTTACTTTGAGAAATTTTTTTTAAATGGGAATATAGATTTTTACCCATAAATATGTTAATATGTGATATGAGAACCACGATAGACATACCGGATAAATTAATGAAAAAGGTTAAGGTTAAAGCTGCTGAGGAAGGGATTACATTGAAAGAGCTTTTTATCAAAAGCCTGAAGGCAGAAGTTGATGTAAACATAAAAACACATGCCGAGAGACTAAAAGACCTAAGAAACCTTGGAAATGCAGATGATTTAAATCCTGAAGATTCAGCATTTGATCTGATTTACCATGAGATTAATCCTGCTAATCAGGATATTTTTGTGAATGATCCTTCAAAAGATACCGAGTCTTAATTTGCTTCTTCTGGATACTCACATTTGGTTATGGTGGTTATTAGGTAGCAACCGTTTAGATGCAAAGACCATTGACATTTTAGATAATCGAGCTTTGAACCAAGAAATTATAATCTCGATAATGAATATTTGGGAGCTTGAGATATTGGTAAGAAAAAGGAAAGTTAATCTTAATTTATCCTTCGATGATTGGGTTCAACAATCGGCTAATTCCCAGAGTTTTCAAATCATCCCTTTGACTTTACCCATCATTTTAGGGCAAAGATTGTTGCCGGAAAGTTTTCATCAAGATCCGGCTGACAAACTGATTACATCTACAGCAATTGTTTCCGGTTATGAATTAGCAACAAGAGATAAATTAATTATTGATTCTGAAGCTTGTTCTATTTGGAATTTCAAAGATTGAGCAATCTACCCAAAATTCCAGGTAACACCCCGACCTATTTCAGGATCAGGATAGTTCCAATCTACCGCACCTTGATCACACGCATACATACACGTTCCGCACTCGATGCAATCTTCTACTTGAAAGTGAACTTTGCCGGCTTCGTCCATGGTGTAGCAATTTGCAGGACAAACCCATGTAGTACATTTATGCGGACAAGTTGAATTACAAATATCCGTATCTACAATAATGTGTGGTTTAATCTCAGATTTAGCTTGGTTTCTATAGCTAACAAGTCCGAGTTGCTCTGGAAGACTTAAGTTTTTCATGGTTTAAATATAAAAAAAGTGAAACGTGAAAAGTTAAAAGGGCTGTAATAAAAAATTATTTCATCATTTTAGAGAGCATCGCAAATACTTGATTTGATAAATCAGAAAGATGTGTAATATCATTTTCGTTTAAATATTCAAGCTTTAAAGCGATCTCAATTTGAGTATCGACTTCAACAAGAGACGAGCGAGCTATTTGAAGAGATCTCTTTCGCTCAGCATCAGAAGATCGGGCAGAACCCTCAGCTATATTTGAAGGGATAGAAACAGAAGCTCTTCTTAGCTGGCTCACTAAACCAAATTTTTCAGAAGTCGGGAATTTTTCTGTAAGGCTGTAAATCTCTTTCACTAAGTCTATGCTATATTGATAAACTGTTAACTTCTTGTGATTTAATTTGATCATCTTTTCGTTTCTCCACTTTTACCTTTTCACTTAAAGTGCTTTCCTTGCTTTAAATCCTAATTTTGCTAATTCCCACAAAGAAGAATGTCTTTTAATTGCTCCGAGTAACATTTTCTCAGATTTTGGAGTGGGTTCGTTTTTGATGCTGAAGAACTGCCGTCCAAAATCGCACACTAAGTTTGGTACTTTATTTTGCATCACATCTGTGTGAAGTAAATGAACAGCGTCCTGAAAACCTTTAATATCTTTCATTACGTAGCTGTCGTCCATTTTCTTACGATATTCCTTCAACGTAGCTGATGTGTAATCGTTCTTAGCCTTTGCTTCTACAATGGTTTCGGCTGCAAGGATTCCAGATCTCATCGCATAATCCATTCCCTGAATCGCTTTGCCTGCATTCATGAGTAAGTTTGCAGCTTCACCAACCAGCAAGATTCCATCTTTATACAATTCTTTAGGCATCACTCTGGAATCTCCTGACGAAACAACATGTGCGGAATATTCTACCACTTCTCCACCTTTGATTGCATCGGCAATAGTTGGGTGCTTCTTAAAATGATTAAGAACATCATAAGGTTTTTGTTTCTTTTCCCGAAGGTCTTTTAATCCTAAAACAAGTCCAAGGGAAATTGTATCTCTGTTTGTGTAAAGAAATCCACCTCCTTCAATTCCATTGGTTGCCCATCCAACAAATTCGTTGCTCATTCCACTCAAACCATTTAACTGAAAGCGATCTTCAAGCACTTTTTGGTCAAAACGAATAATTTCTTTGATTCCTGTAAGCATGTGATCAGCAGGAACGTATTTGTCCTGAAGACCAACCTGACGAGTTAGAAGATTATTTACACCTTCTGCGATGATTACAGAATCTGCAAAAAACTCATCTTCACCGGTTTTTATACCCACGGCTTTATCATTCTCAAGAATCACTTCATCTACTTTAATGTCTGTTGCAATGAAGGAATCCAGAGCGAAATCACTGGCACCAATAGCTTCTTGAACTTTACCCGCCAGCCAATTATCAAATTTAGAACGAAGAACAACTACACCGTTGTAAGGTTGTTCATTAAAATGGGAGGACTTGAAATCCAGTGAAAACGTTGACTGTTCATCCAAAAAAGTAAGTCGGCGATGGTTAATAAAACGCTCCCAACCTCCGTTTTCTTCTTCCCAATAATTTGGAACGAGTTTGTTGAGGTCACTACCCCAAAGTACTCCGCCGGAAACGTTCTTTGATCCGGCAAACTCACCTCGTTCGATCAAAAGGAACTTCATATTATTCCGGGCAAGCGTCATCGCAGCGGCTAACCCTGCAACTCCACCACCAATTACTATACAGTCAAATTTGTCTTCCATTTTCTATAGTACTGAGTATTGAGTTGTGAGTATTGAGGAATGAAAAACTCACTACTCAAATCTCACTACTATTAACCTTTAATTTTCCTTATTTCTTCGATGAATGGCGGGAGTACTTTGTACAAGTCTCCTACAATTCCATAATCTGCTACTTCAAAAATGGGGGCATCCGGATCTTTATTGATCGCTACAATCACTTTGCTGTTTGCCATTCCGGCAACGTGCTGAATGGCTCCGGAAATCCCTACAGCAATATACAATTGAGGAGATACCACTTTTCCTGTTTGCCCAATTTGTAAACTAGGATCATACACTCCTGATTCAGTTAAAGCTCTCGAAGCTCCAATTCCTGCATTTAAAACAGAAGCCAATTCCGAGATCAATGCTTTTCCTTCTTCATCTTTTACTCCACGGCCGGCTGCTACAATAGCTTCCGCTTCATTGAGATCAATCGTATCGCCTGAAGCTGAAATAATTTCTCTAAGAGTGGCTTTAAGCTCCGAGTTATCCATGCTGAAATCAACAGTTACTACTTCAGCTTCTGTTGGTGATTCGTTTAGATCATAAGAACCTGAGCGAACAGAAACCAAAACTTTGTCTGATTTAGCTTCCGTAGTATTCATGATCTTTGCAGCCATCACAGGACGTTTAGCTTTTACTCCGCCATCTATCAATTCAAAAGAAGCAACATCAGCAACTACAGCAGCATTCTGATTTGCAGCCAGTGCTCCTAAAACATCCTTTGTTCCTTCGGTTGATGCGAAAGTAAAAACGGATGGATTTACAGAGTTCATTACTTTTGAAAGCGCTTTAAGCAATGGCGTGTTCATGTGATTTTTGAAAATCGGATCTTCTACAATATGAATTTTTGAAGCGCCATATTTTTGAATTCCTTCCACAAAAGAGGAAGCATTTGCATCAACTACTACCGCTTCACAGGAAACTCCCGATGCATCAGCTAAAGATTTACAGTGTGATAATACTTCAAGAGACGAACGTTTGATTTTGCCGTCTGTGATTGCAATGTAAGTTAAAATCGTGCTCATTTAATTCCTTTCAGTAAATTTTGAATTTTTCCATTTAAGTCATCCCGCACTTGATGCGGGATCTGGATTCCTGCCTTCGCAGGAAAGACCTAGTTATAATTCTTTGTTAAAGTACGTTTGCTTCAGTATCTAAAAGTTGTGCTACTTGGCGAGCAATTTCATCTGCTTCGCCCGCGTATTTTTTTCCGGCTTGCCTAGCAGGTTTTTCTTCATAAGAAATAACTTTTGTATCCGCTTTTAAAGAAGCTTCATCAATGCCAAGTGAAGAAATCTCAATTTGATCGATGGGCTTTCTTTTTGAAGCCATAATACCTTTCAAATTTGGAATACGTGGTTCGTTCATATCATTTGAACAAGTAACAGCACAAGGCGTTGGAAGTGCAATCATTTCCTGACCGGTATCACCCTGACGCTTAACAACAAGGTTTCCATTTTCAACTTCTAGCCCAACTGCGTTTGTCGCATAAGGAAGACCAAGATATTCTGCCACCATGCTGCCCGTTAATCCCGAATCTGTATCCTGAGATTGTTTTCCCAAACCGATTACATCGTACTTTTTATCTTTGAAGAAAGCGGATAGAATTTTAGCATAGCTTGCCGAATCGTATTCTTCATCACCGGTTGCGAGAATATGTGTCGCTTTATCTGCGCCCATCGCTAAAGCTTTTCGGATAGTTTCAGAAGCTTTTGCAGGACCAATGCAAACTACTTCAACTTCACCGCCATGTTTCTCAGAAAGTACTAAGGCTTCTTCAACTGCCGATGCATCGTATGCGTTTAAAACCACACGATCTGCATCCATAATTAATTCACCTTCTTTAATTTGAATTGGTGCATAAACATCCGGCACCATCTTGATACATATATAAAATTTCATTCTAATATTTTTGCAATTCGTAGTTAATTATAAAACCGCTTTTCTAGCTACTTAATATACAAAACCAAAATAAAAGTATTTTAATTCTGTAGATTTGTGTACTCGGTTAAATGACCTTGGTCGGCTTCTAACAGAATGCTGTAAGCTTGACGCTTTACAGCGGCTTCAGCTTCATTAAAAGCTCCTGAAATTTCTTTCGCTTTTGTGTTGAAGAAAACATCAAAAAGATAATTACTGGTAGCTCTTCGTTTTGTATCGCGGATTAAAGTGAGTACGCCTAAGATTTCTTGTCGAGCTTTTTTGGCATCGCCGGAAAATTGATCAAGCCCTAATCTATGATAAGAATAGTACGCTGTTCGTAAAGGTTCATACGTAGGATTTAAAAGATCAGCTATCAGATTAAAACGGTTTCTTCTGTTGTTTGCCGCTCTGGTCCAACCAATAGCAGAGGTTGTTTGGGCTAGATCAACCACATCTTGCGCAGTTCGGAAATAAGGTGTTCCTCCAAGCTCAGAAAAACTGTCGAAATCGTAACCCAGAATTATATTCATAAAAAAATCTAGCGTTCCGGTTAGGTTATCAAATTGAAGCTTATCGTGAATAAGTGTACGTCCTTCGGGATAATTGAACTGCCAGTTCTCATCAGAAAGAATAATGGAATTAGTTTTTGTAACGGTATCGTAAATAGGGCGACGTGCCGTAAAAATAACACGAGAACCGAAATTAAAATTAGAATTCCCACTCTCTATAATTAATTGTATTTGGCAGCTAATACGTTCTTCCTCTGCATACTGATATTCTGTCCACTGAAAATCGTTCACATATTCCTCAATTCGATCTTCAAGTTCAGTAAGATAATTAAATGAATTTCCTTCAAGTTGTTCGTAATTTAAAGTGACTTGACACTCAAATTCCTGAGCAAAAGACAGCGTGGTTATAAAACTGAGTATTATTAAAAAGTAAAATCTTGGATTTAGCACTTATTTCTTTCCTTTATATATAACATATTACAGCAAATAATTGCCTAATGATACGAATACGAACATATCTATATAAAATTACTTTTGTTTTAATTTTTGTTGCTGCTCCTAGTGTGGCTTTTGCACAATTAACGATGGGTGCTGATGGATTAGCATTAGGGCAAGCAACTACTTCGCTTCAAAATAATAGTTGGGCGATATTTTCAAATCCGGCTACAATCAATAATGAAAGTAAATCAATAAGCTTTTTTAGTTTACGAAACTATGGTTTTGAAGATTTAACAGATATTGCGGCTACCGGATCAATTCCCACTTCTTTTGGAATAGCCGCTTTTGGTTTTCATCGATACGGAGGAGATTTATTTAATGAAACGAGAGCACGCTTAGGATATGCAAATTCATGGGATGACTTAAAATTTGGGGTCGTTTTAAATTATAATCATATTTCTCAGGCTTCACCATACGGATCGGGAGGAGCGTTGGGAATTGATCTGGGTGTTTCTGCAAAACTGACTGAAGGTCTTTGGTTGGGAGCAAGAACTTCCAACTTAAATCAACCTCAATATAATTTTGAAGCTGATGAGGAATCACTCTCCAGAGAATTAGCTTTGGGATTAAGTTACGATCTGGATCAAAATGCATTATTCTTGTTTGATGTAGTTAAAGACGTACGCTTTCCGGTTTCTTACAGAGGTGGGATTGAAGTAAAAGTTATTGAGAATCTGAAAGGAAGAGTTGGCGTAACAACAGAACCGAACACCTATTCTTTTGGAATTGGATATGGCTCAAAACTTTGGGAAGCAAATTTAGCCTTCCAACGGCACGAAACACTAGGATTTAGTCCCGGAATAGATTTGAATTTTTTCTTCTAGATGAGCTTCTTTCAAAAAATAGTGCTCTTATTTCTGATTGGATTTTTATCGGATTCAGTGATGGCCCAAGTCCGCGATTCTGCTAAAGTTCAAATTGAAAAACAGCTTGAGGAAGCTTTGGAAGAGCAAGAAGAGGAAGAAGGAGCGCTTGCGGGCGAACAACTTGCTCAATTTCTGGAAGAACTGGCTACTAATCCGATCAACATTAATTCAGCGTCTATTAATGATTTATTGCAAATTCCGGGGTTCAATCTCAAAATTGCAAGAGCATTAATTACTTACCGAAAAAAGAGTCCATTTGAGCGAAAAGAAGACATTTTGAAAGTTTCAGGGATAGGAAATGCAACCTATTCCAGAATGAGGCCATATATAACTGTTGGAGGTTCAGCTTCCAGATTTCGTAACCTATATACCAATCCCGCTTATTGGTTGGATGGAAATTCCTTTGAATATATAACCAGATATCAACAAGAATTAAATGATCAACGAGGGTATGAAATCCCCGATTCAGCCGGTGGGTATTTGGGAAGTCAGGGGAAGTATTACCAGCGTTTCAGGATGGCAAGCAGACATCTTTCAGTCAATCTTACTCAGGAAAAGGATGCAGGGGAGACACTCAATGGCCCCACGGGATTTGATTACAACTCAGGCTATATAGCTTTATCAGAAAATGGTAAACTAAAGGATTTGGTTATTGGGGATTATGCAATAAACGTTGGTCAGGGATTGGTTCTTTGGACCGGCGCAGCTTTTGGAAAAGGAAGAGAAGTTGTGGGAACTGTCGGCAAAAATGAACGGGGACTTCGAGCTTATGGCTCTGCACAAGAAACAGATTTTTTTAGAGGAATTGCAGCAACGTATGGCGAAAAGATTGAGACAACGGTTTTCTATTCTAATCGTCCCAGAACCGCATCCGTGATATCAGGAGATACTACAAGATTTCCTTCCTCAACAGGCTTTCACAGAACTGAAAATGAAAAATCCAGAAAGAATAACATAGATCAAAAAGCATTTGGAGGAAGAGTTCGGGTTGATACACCATTTGGCTTGTTTGGAGCAACAGGATATTACACAGAATTCAGTAGTTATATTGCAAAGGGTAATGGCTTATCGAATATATACGATTTTGCAGGAAGAGCTCATTCCGTTTTTGGAATTGATTACAGAGGATTAATTGGAAATGTGCTCGCCTTTGGAGAAATAGCTCGTAGCGAAAATGGAGGAACAGGAGGAATTGCCGGTATCGAAAGCCCAATAGGATATTCTACAGATTTTACAATGGCCTATCGAAATTATGCCCGGGATTTCCAGTCTTTTATGGGTACAGGATTTGGAGAGAGTTCTTCAGACCCGCAAAATGAAGAAGGCTTTTATATTGGAATTAGACATAGTTTAAATGACAAGATCTCGCTCTCAGGTTATGTAGATCAATACAGATTCGATGCCCCAAGAACAGGAATTGATCAGGCTAGCCAAGGCTTTGATGTGCTTGGACTGATGGAAATAGATTTTAATGCTACTTTAAATGTGTATTTATTGATTAGATCTGAAACCAAAGACGATACTTTTTCTGAGATTAATGAGCGCGGTGTAGAAGAAGAGTTTATTGGTGAGCAGAGAAGGTCCAGTATTCGCGCGCAATCAGAATATCAGGTAAACAAGAAGTTAAGGCTGAGATCAAGAATAGAGCTGGTTCAAAGTCAGGGCGCAAATGAAGATCCGGAATATGGCATGTTGATCTACCAGGATGTTAGATTCCAAGCAACAAGAAAGTTACAGATTGATGCTCGTGTTACCATATTTGATACAGAAAGCTTTGATTCAAGAGTATTTCAATTCGAAAATGACTTGTTGTATGTGTTATCAAATACGGCGCTCTCTGGTCAAGGTCAAAGAAGTTATTTTGTGCTCAAATATGAGCCGACTGATTTTCTGGATCTGTGGTTCAAATATTCGCTTTCTGTATTTGAAAATAGGAACTTTGTCAGTAGTGGGCTAAATGAAATTGAAGGAAATCGAAACAGCGACTTTGGAATTCAAGCAAGGGTTAAATTTTGAACGATTAATCTTGAACCCACTCCGAAAAGCAGAACGTGTAATTTATTGTGTACTTTTTAGAACGGTCATGTCAAAGAACGCTTTAAAAATCACCTCTTTTTTCTCTGATTTACAGATGATTCCCATTTTTCGGTAAACTTACCGGTTAAAATTGGGGCATCAACTTCCGTTTTTTTAAACCTACTATGGTAGTATCCCTAAAAGTGTGTATGAGTTATTTCGATTTAGGTTAAAGGTAACCATTTTTAGTCTTCCCAGTCAAAGTTGTCTTGTTCGTAATTGAGTTTCGGTACTTTTCGTAAATAAGCCTTCTTACTCATGGCTACACCGGCTAATAACAGAATGGTTACTTGCCGTCCATCGGCAATGGCGTAAGTGATCTTTTCATGATCTATTATTTCATCGTAAATGCCTTCAAAATCGAATCCAAAACTACCCGGCCCCTCCGGCAAGCGGGCGTCTTTGGCTTCCATACTGGATTTCAGTTTCCCGCCAACCCGAAGACCGTTTTCTACTTTCGGGCAATGCTGGTCATCAGCAGCAAAATTCCATTTGGTGATCTGTTCGAGTAAAGTCCATAATTACCAGATTTTGGCTCTTTTTTGATCGATACTAGCTGAGATTGTAATATTAGTACTCATGTACACTGCGTTAATTCTAAGGTTAGCTTAACGTATTGTCTTCAGTTGTTAAATACAATATAACTGCCTATAAAAGAGGTCTTATTAAGCATCGCTGTAGAATTCCCCGTATCTTTAAGTAAATATTAAAATGAAAGATTTATGCCGAAGAAAGACATTAATATCACTGTTCAATTAGACCAAGATAATGTGCCTGAAAACATCATTTGGAATGCCGATGACATGACCGGAATGGGTGAAGCGAAGTGCCGAGCTATGTTACTTTCGCTTTGGGATGCAGAAGCCAAAGACACACTAAAGTTGGATCTCTGGACTAAAGACATGACCGTAGATGAAATGAAGATATTTTTCCATCAAACCTTGGTTACCATGGCGGATACACTAAAAAGAGCTACGAATGACGAACGTATTTCAGGGGACATGATGGATTTCTGTGATTACTTTGCAGAGAAGATGGAGATTAAAGCTAAGTAACTCGATTTCCTATTAATTCTCCTACCAAACAGCTCGGTTAGATCGGTGAACCATCAGCCGTGCAAAGCCCGAGATGGTAGAGCAGGAAGTTGTGTGTTATGTATCCATCATTTCGCTACAAGCGGCCTGTCCGCCGTACAACTCTGGAAGGCGGGGGTGATGGAGTTGGGATTGAGGCAAGTTTGTTTAAATCTACTTTCATGTGCGGAAGCGAAGAGATCTCCTGTTGATTGCCCGGGTTCAGGGAATTGCGGATCAGGTTTGTCCGCAATGACGGGCTCTTCATCAGGCACAAAACTCGGGTCACTTTTCCTTCTTGTATAAACCGAATCGAAATTGATGCTTACACAAGAAGAGCCAGCCCCACAGGGATCCGCTATTATTAATCAGGACAAAAGCTAGTGTAAAGTCAATGTTCAGATGTCGTAAAACACCTGGCAGGTTTCAAATTAAATGGGTTACGAAAAGTTACAATAGCCCTAAAACCCTCACAGGTCTAGGACAATTCATGGATGACGCTACACTAGGTTATTTTGAAGAGAAAGATATCGTACAACCCTGACTTTGATGAACGATCCGCAATCTCCCTATAAAAGCTCCTAATCATATTTCAGGAGATCCCGGATCAAGTGTGTCCGGGATGACGAACTCTGTTTCCATCAGCCGTTAAATTTATCAAGACGATAAAACTCAAAAAAAGTACCCTGAATTAAGTGATGGAGCGTAACCACTGTCATTGCGCCCGCCTGACGGGCGGACAGGGACGATGAAAAGATGCACGGTTATGCCTTCTGAGAAGTATCATTTTTTAAATCTATTCACAAACTTGATGAACGATCTGCGACTCCAAATTAACGTTTGAGAGCGTTGTTAAGCAGACCTCGGTTCAGGTATGACCGAGGTGACGAGTTATTTGTCATTGCGGACGCAGAAAGAATAATCAAGCTAGTGTAAAATCAATGTTTATTTGTCGGTTAAAAGCTATCGGATAGCCTGTTCATTGACTATTTAAAAAAGGGGATAACAAAAAACACCATCCATCACCCCGTTTCTCACCCACAATACAACGGTTCCCAAATTTGAAAGAAACGAAATGATGGATTCCTGCCCACATCATTCATCAGACGAACTCAAGGCGTCGGAAGAAGAGTAGAATTCGTCTAACCACTGAACCTATTTAACAAAACCCTCTGTAGATAATATGTTTCGGCGAAGGCAGGCCTGCCTGCACGAAGCCTATCTAATAAAACTCTCTATAGATGCCATGTTTCGGCGAAGGCAGGGTGATGGAGCGGCCAAAGGCTGTCCTATCTATTGGTGAAATTTCAGCCCCCTATCTGACGACATTTCAGCAATGACACGACACTAGTGTAAAGTCAATGTTCAGATATCGTATCTGTCAGGTTTCAAATTAAATGAGTTACGAAAAGTTACAATAGCCCTAAAAACCTCGAAATATTCAGGATGATCATTTAGGAATTGGACCATCTCATCTTTTTTCCTTCTCATTAAAACTTGCTCAAAAGGTGTACTCATCTACTAAAGACCAATAAATATTGCAACAAATATCGCAATCAAAGAAATTCCTAAAATGATCAAATATGGTTTAATACAAAAAGAGAACCATTCTTTATAACTAATACCTGCGGCAGTAATCATTGCCAAAAGTGCACCGTTTGTTGGTGTAATCATATCCATCATTATAGCTCCATACTGATAACACAAGATCATGACTTGCCTAGACATTCCTATGAGATCTGCGAGTGGAGTTAATAATGGCATAGTTAGTACTGCTTGTCCAGAGTTACTTGGTACCGGAATGTGCAATAAAGCTTGAGAGATAGTCATCCCAACAGCTGAAACCGCGACGGGTAAATCTTTTAACGGATTGAACAAGCCATAAACAATGGAGTCGATGATTCTTCCTTCATCCAAAACAAGAAAAATACTTCGCGCCAAGCCTACAATTACAGCAGCAAAAGCCATATCTTGAAATCCTTGTGCATATGCTCTTGAAGTTCCGTTTACTCCTAGTTTGCCAATAAATCCACAAGCTATTCCCATTACAAAAAATAAAGCTGACATCTGATTATAGTCCCAGTCCCAGACTAAGATTCCATATACCATAACTGCGAAAGTAACAACGATTAGCATCAAAATTATAACGGAACGTATCGGTAGTTTAGATTTTTTTCCAGCGGTTTCTATTTGAATATTACCCTCAGATTTCCCGTTCTTTATGACCCAATAAATCCAGAATGAAAGCACTATGATAAACACAACGATTCTAAAAAGACTCCCGGAGAAAGGTTGTACATCCGCAATTTTTTGGGCTAGTAAAACGCCAAAAGGATTCATGGGACTGAATGCAGCTCCTATAACCGATGAACCGGCGCTTATAGCCACAACTCCTATTCGACTATAGCCAATTTTATCTCCCATTAGAATAAGAAATGGAATCATGGCTATTATTTCCTCGAAAGTGTTATTTAGCAAACCAACTATTGCAAACACAATCCCTACTAGAATTATGACTCGATCCTGAGTATGCTGGAATTTATTAACCAATGCATTCAACCCATCGTTAAAAGCTCCGGTTTTATCAACCACAACGAAGGCACCTCCGATAATTAAAATCAGAACTACGATATCGGCGCCATAAACCAGTCCTTCGGGCACTTTAAGAATAGCTTCGAATAGTCCAATTGGGTTGGCATCGATTTCTGTATAACTGTTTGCAACTACTACTTCTCGCCCTGTAGTTTCATCTGTTGCTCTATCATATTGTCCGGCGGGAATGACATAAGTTAATACGGCTGCCAGAGCAATAAAGCCAATGAGTATTGCCAGCGGATGTGGAAATTCGAATTTCATAAAACCCCTTTAGTTAGTACCGGTAAAGTAACTAAGAAAGGGGTAATTTTATAAAGGAAATGAAATTTTGATCAGGAACTATTTTTTCAGGAAAGCGGAGTACATCCACACAAGTTTTTCCTGTTCTCGGATGTAATCGCTCATTAAAGCATTGGTTCCTTCGTCTGATATATCACCGGAAACTTCTAAAATATGACGCTGCTTAGTTAGCAAAGTTTGGAATGAATCCAGGATGTTTTCTACACATTTATATCCGTTTGTAACTTCTTTGCTTTCAGCAATATCAGAAATTTTGAGATAGTCTGTAAAGTTGTGATTTGGATTGAACCCAAGAGTTAGAATTCGTTCAGCAACTTCATCTATTTTGGCAAACAGATCGGTGTATAACTCTTCAAACTTAACATGCAATTCAAAAAATTTATCTCCGGAAACATTCCAGTGATATCCTCGGGTATTTTGATAGAAAACAGAATAATTTGCCAGCAAGTCTGAAAGAAGCTCTGCAAGCTTTTTACTTTTATCTTTATCGAGACCAATTTGGTTTAAATTTTTCATAATATTTTTTTTTAAGTTCATCCTTAAGATACAATCACAGCAGGACACATGATAAGAGATATATCTTATGTACGGAATAATGGTACTCTATGTAAATTTTATGGCATAATTCTGGTGGGTCTGAATTGGTAAAACAAAGCAATTAAGAATTATTCAATTAACAATGAATGACTTCATTGTTAATTGATCATTGTAACATTCTTAATTGAACAAAATACTCCCAAAACTTACCGCACTTTCTCGTTCGGATTCATCCCATAAATCATAAGAAAGTACTTCGCCTTTTAAGTTAGGGAAAGCGTTCATAAATGTATAGAGCGGAGGAAATCCACAGATTTTGTAAGGATCGTAATCTGTTTTTATGATATCCAGCATGGTTTTAGGATTATTATTCGCTCCTACTTCCATAAAAGATTCATCAAATGCTTTCACTTTAACCATCATTGATGCAGCAGTTTCCATGTCCCCAAATTTCTTTCCAAAATGAGCTAAATCACCGCTGATCAAAAAGAAGGTATTGTCATCATTGAATTGTTGATTTAGGAGGTAGGTAAAGGCTTCTATTTGATGAGCCAGAAATCCATCTTTTGCATAGAAAAGTTCATCGAATCCACCAACTAGAATAGGGACGATTTCAAAATTATGTTTCCAGATGTGATTCAGAAATAGCAAATGTAATTCAATACTGTGGTCAATTCTGTGAGCCCGATCTTGAAATGTAGTTCCGAAGATATCATCATGAGAAGTCTGTTCTTTAATCAGCGAAATAGTTTTCTGATCAGTCTTTACAACTCCATTTGGCATATTAAAATCTTTACGGGAAAAGATAAATGGTTTGTTGGCATACACATCACCATATAATCCCGAATAGTGAGATGTAGCCAGAATAAATACCCGCGTAGGCTTTAGGTTTCTGATAGCCGAGAAAGCTTTCACATAAGATGACATTCCAAATCTGAGGTCAATGTGAGGAGCATATAGTGCTTTGGCGGATGATGTCGAAACAGAGTTTTCGTGAGTTTCAAAAGCTTCGTTTAGAAAATTATTTAGTTCTTGTTCATCAGCAGGATAAGAAGTTCCAGATGTAACCGAATTATGAACAAGTGATTTTTCATATTCTGTTTCAATCAACTCAGCATGTTCTTTAAAGTATTTTGAGTCTAACAATCCATTTTCATCAAGGAATTTGGCATAGCCTAGAATTTGCTCTTTGGTAACTTCATCTGAACTAAATTTGATGATATCATTTACAGAACGTGTGCCATCAATTAAGGAAAGAATAGGCTCAGCATCAGTAGGAAGGGCAAAATTGGTTGTTGAATACCCTAATTGGTCATAGAAATAGATAAATGACTCTCCGTTATCCTGGATTGGAATTCGTTGGATGTCATATCTCAGATTTGGGATGGGCTCGGTGTACGAATCGAATAACTTGTCTGTCATTTTGTTAAGATAAAACTATTTATTACTGAATAAAGATAAGAATAAAGGGCCCTAACAGTCGGACGTAAACGACCTCCTTGTAAAAGCCTTTAAATTCGAAATCATCATTAAACAAGGAGATCTTTTAGGGTCGACTGATACCCAATGTAAGTTCGGCATGAGTAATTAGAATTAATTCTGTAAGAGTGGGTCAATTCGATGAAAGACATAAAAAAAGCCCCGACGTTTTCACATCGGAGCTAGTTTCATTAATAACATCTAACTATTATTATTTAAGTAATAATGCTTGAACATAGTCAGAATTAACTCCAATCAATAAATCTTTAGAGCTACCAAGTATCCTGGGAATTTCTTTCCCTAAATAAATACTTTTGCCTGTATTTGCATCAATTATAAAAGACATTACCTCACTTTCAGAAACATAACTATTTTCTTCGGGGATAAGCCTGCGGTCAACTTGCACTAATTGATAATTATCTAACAATGTTTTGGTTCTAAGAATACTATCCCTGAACTTATTTTCACTAGAGTTGAATCCTATACCAATTTGTCCTCCTCTCATAGACTCTTCAATAATTGGCATTTGAAGTTCATCGAAAATATTTACCCATTTTAAAGAACCATTTTTTGATGAGTATCCATATAAAAAAGGGAACCTGTCAAATTCAAATATTACTGTTGAAGTATTTTCGTTACAACTCATCTCTCCAAAAGATAGTTGACTAACTATCGGTAGTTTTTCGCTTTTGTATGATTCTCCAAAAGAAAATAAAAACTTCATCTCCGGCATTGAATAGGCATGGATTATTGGGAAATAATTTTTCTCAGAATCTCTATACTTGCTAATTACTATTGGGCTGTAGGTAAACAAAGTATCACCTATAATGCATAAATTATTGACAGGTTTTTCAAAATTTTCTGAGTTATAAAATTCTATATCATTTTCTTTAATTTTAAAAACTTCAATTCGATTAAAGTTACTAACTAGTAACCTTTCGTCATTATAGATGGATAATGATTTAGCTGATTCTGTTTCTCCTGGCCCCGCTCCTTTTCCACCGATTTTTTTTAAAAATTTTCCTTCATCATTAAATATACTTATATCCTGTCTTCGTTCATCTAGAATATAGATTCTATTGTATGAGTCTATTACTATATCAGTGATGAAGCCAAAAAGATTAGAATACTCCCCTTCATTTTCACTAATTACCTCTTGAACCTCAATAGTGTTTAAGTGTTTAGTTATGCTATCAATTTCAAAATGATTGCTACCAGTATTAGTTACTCTAACATTTTCTAAATTTAAGTCAGGTATGTTTTCTGTTGTAGGGTGAATAATTTTGCCATTTTCACTATTACAACCGAAAAAAAGTATTACAAATATTAGGTTCAATAAATTTTTCATTATTAAATCCATTTATAATCCTGAAGGCATTGGAGCGCCTTCATTATACCATTGAAGAATTTTATCTTTACCTGTCAAGGTTAAAATCCTTTTTTCTTCCTTAACTACGCTACTTATTGACTCACTGTACGTGCGTAATATTAAAAATAATTGTGGGGTTGAAGCTTCTTCACCTATCTCACCAACGTATTTAATAACACCATGGTTACTCCAAGAATTACCAACGATAATTTCATTAAAGGGTCCAAATTTTTCTAGATGTGAAATCCCATCTTTTGGTATCCAATCTGCTGCCACCCCAATAGCACTAAATCCTAATTGCTGACCTGAGTATCTTTCTTTTAGATTCAGTTTAATATCTTTAATGGCATCATATAGTTTTTCATCATTAGAATAGACGCATTTTGAACTTCCTAGATAAATCAGATTTACTTCTTTGATATGATCTTTATAATTTAATTCATAGCTATCTGTGTTTTCCTTCGTAAGGAAGGGAAATTGCAAATCTTTATTATTACTAATTAGATAGAATATTAAAAAAGATGCTATAAAAGCTGTAAAGTATAACCTTCCATTGTAAAAAAAATTCAATAGCGATTTTAGTCTAGAATACTTTTCCATATTTACAAATTATTAAATCCCCATCATTTTCAAATATGTAATGATGGGGATTTTAACTATTAATTATATTAACCACTTTCTCCTGGAACAGTGCAATTTGTCATAAAACAACTTGGATATCCGCTATCATTACAATCCCATCCTTCGCCACCTGTTACAGAAAAACAGCGATCGCCACCTAGCATATCACTTCTACATGATAAATCTTGGCATGGTAAACGAGCTTCTGCTGAACTAGAGCTCAAAAAAACACCACCAATGCTACCTAATGATATAGATAAAGTTATAAATATTATTTTTTTAATTTTATTCATAATCCCAATTTTAGTTATAAGTTTAAGTGAATATATATATATATACTTATAATCAAAATTATAATTTATAATCATATTAGATTAAGAAAAGCTTACATCCACTTATATTAATTAGCCTTGTATTAGTAAGTTGTTAGCATAAAAAAAGCTCCGACACTTTCGCATCGGAGCTAATTTTAAAATATTTAGCAAGATTTAGATAAAGATGTCTAGCATCTTAAATCTAATATCTAAATACTATTTCTTCTCGTCCTCTTCGTCAACAACTTCGTAGTCTGCATCAACAGCTTCTTCTTTTTCTGAAGAGTTGCCTTCAGCAGATGTTTGTTCACCAGCGCCTTCAGCACCAGCCGCTTCAGCTTCTGCCTGTGATGCTGCGTAGATCTCTTGAGAAGCTCCTGACCATGCTGTGTTCACAGCTTCTATAGCAGTGTTGATCGCTTCAAGGTCTTCCGCTTTGTGAGCTTCTTCCAACTTCGCAACTGCTTCTTCAATAGCTTTCTTGTTGTCGTCAGAGATTTTATCTCCGTATTCATCAAGTTGCTTTTTGGTGGAGAAGATCAAGCCATCAGCCTGATTCATTTTCTCAATTCTTTCACGAATCTCTTTGTCTTCATCTTCGTGCTCTTTAGCAGCTTGCTTCATCTTTTCGATTTCCTCATCAGATAATCCTGAAGAAGACTCGATTCGAATTGTTTGCTCTTTTTTGGTTCCTTTATCTTTAGCAACAATGTTAATTACACCGTTGGCATCAAGATCGAAAGTAACTTCAATTTGTGGCACACCACGTGGAGCCGGTGGAATTCCATCCAAATGGAAACGGCCAAGCGTTCTGTTATTTGCAGCTTGGGCACGCTCACCTTGTATAACATGAATCTCAACGCTGTTTTGATTATCAGCAGCCGTTGAGAATACCTGAGATTTACTGGTTGGGATAGTGCTGTTTGCTTCGATCAATGGAGTCATTACTCCACCTAACGTTTCGATACCAAGCGTAAGAGGAGTTACATCAAGAAGAACTACGTCTTCCACATCTCCTGAAAGTACACCACCTTGAATTGCAGCACCTACGGCAACAACTTCATCAGGGTTTACGCCTTTGCTCGGATCTTTGCCGAAAAATTCTTTAACGGCTTCCTGAATTCTTGGAATACGAGTTGAACCACCAACCAGAATCACCTGATCGATATCACTCTTTTTCATGCCGGCATCTTTCAATGCTTTTTCACATGGAGTGATGGATCTTTTAACAAGATCGTCAACTAATTGCTCAAATTTAGATCGGCTTAAGTCAATATTTAAATGCTTTGGACCGTCATTTGTAGCAGTAACAAATGGTAGGTTCACATTTGTTTTAGCTGAACTCGAAAGTTCGATCTTAGCTTTTTCTGCAGCGTCTTTCAGACGTTGCATTGCCATCGGATCTTTACGAAGATCAATTCCTTCGTCTTTTTTGAACTCGTCCGCTAAGAAATCAATAATGCGAGCATCAAAATCGTCACCGCCAAGATGAGTATCACCATTAGTTGATTTTACTTCAAATACACCCTCGCCTAGATCCAAAATAGAAACATCAAATGTACCACCACCAAGGTCATACACTGCAATTGTTTGGTCGGTTTCTTTTTTGTCAAGACCGTAAGCTAATGCGGCAGCTGTTGGCTCGTTAATAATTCTTTTTACTTCAAGGCCGGCAATTTTTCCGGCTTCCTGAGTTGCTTTACGTTGAGCATCGTTAAAATAAGCAGGAACAGTAATAACTGCTTCCGTTACTTTTTCGCCGAGATACTCTTCTGCAGTCTGCTTCATTTTTTGCAGTACCATAGCAGAAATTTCTTGTGGAGCATATTTGCGATCATCGATTTCAACACGAGCTGTGCCGTCATCGCCTTTTACGACTTTATATGCTACTTGCTTGGTTTCGCCTTTCACTTCGTTAAACATACGTCCCATAAATCGCTTTACAGAAGCAATAGTTTTGTCTGGATTAGTGATAGCCTGTCGCTTTGCAGGAGCACCTACTAAACGCTCTCCATCTTTTGAAAATGCTACCACAGATGGAGTTGTACGTCCACCTTCAGCATTTTGAATTACAACCGGTTCGTTTCCTTCCATTACGGCAACGCATGAGTTGGTTGTTCCTAAGTCAATTCCTATGATTTTTCCCATTGGTCTAAAATCTAATTTTAATTGTGTGATTTCAGCCACTAAAGGCACGAAATCACGAATGTTTATTGTTTACTTGTTTAAATCTATTGTTCGTTCCGACGCTGAGCGTGCGGAACGAGACTATCTTGCTTAATTTATTCCCTACATCTTGCTCCAAACGGTCTGCGTTGGAGCAAATTTTCAAAGCCACGGAAGCACAAAAGCACAAATTTGTTAATTGGTTTTTGTGATTTAGTGGCATTCATAATGTCACTTTACCGGTATCGATTGAGTATCCTTCAAATTCTCTGATTTCGGCATACTCACAGTCAATACTCCGTTTCTGAAACTTGCATTAACTTCGGCTTTATTCACGTTTTCAGGCAAAGCAAAAGAACGAGCAAAAGCTCCACGAGTTCTTTCCTGTCGTTTAAATTCTTCTCCGTCAGCGATTGTAATTTCTCGTTCACCTTTCACGGTAAGCACATTGTCTTTTAAAGCAATTCCGATTTCTTTTTTGGAAAGACCCGGAAGGTCGATTAATATCTTAAATTCATCTTCACTTTCAACAATATCGCAGTCAGGTGCAAAATCTTTGTCTTCATTGGTTAGTGGAACTACTTTCTCTACAAACTGTTGAATATCTTTTCCCAGCTTGGAAAGATGTCTTTCCACCTCAATTCCGAATTCTGTAAAATCTCCCATGATGCTCACCTCATTAAATTAATTTCAATGAGAATAGAGCAAGCACAATGCCAACTTATATGCGTTTGAGACAAACTGTCGCTTTGTCAGAGAGAGGCTAGCGAATGTCGAATAATGAATAAGGAAAGTTGAACACCAAACAAGGAATCGATGAACATTAGAACAGACAATGGTATCATTTTAGGATTTGAGAAACAGTAATGGAGCTACAGAATCAGATATTGCTTTGAGATGATGCCCATTCGGTAGTATTAAATTCTTTGAATGCATTTTCAATTCCTAAGTAAAGATCTAATGCCCTTGCAATTCCTTCGATTTGTATAACACTCTTAACATAATCACTTTGTAAATTTATTAATTTATCGTTTAAGGAAAGTGAATGGTTGCTATTTTTGAAATCAAAATAAGCGACACTAAAAGGTCTGATATTAATTTGATGATTACTCGATGATATAGATGAGGTAATACCATTTTCTTCTAATATATAGGCTAAAAGAGCTTCAAATGCGATGTATTCTAAATAGATTGCATTATCCTGAAAATGAGTTCTACTAGTTGGATTAAGTTCAATGGTATTATTTGAAATGTAAGTAGTAATCGAATTTATCTTATCAATAATATCTTGATTCCCATCATTGTAAGCCTTAACAATTATCTGTTTTAACCCAAGGCTATTTAGATTATTTCCATTGTTATCAAAACCATTTAAGGTTAATCCCTGACGTACTCGGTTCTTCGACGAATTCAAGAAATCGTCAAAAAACCGATTATTGGCAGTATTAGAAGGAACTGTAAAGTTAATTTGTGAATAGGATAATCTAGGATTAGAAAAGAAGAAAGCAGTAAAGAAAATAAAAAAGAATAGTTCTTTTTCTTCTTACCAAAAAGAAAACAACAAGAGAAGCCAAAACTGCCAGCACAGCTCCTCTGGATTCAGAGAGAATCAGACACGTTATTATTAGCCTGACGGCTATTAAACGATATCTTATCAAGCGGCATAATTGATTTCCTTTCTTGTGTTTGAGTCCACCGACCTAAAATCTTTATTTTCCATACAACAAAGATGCAAAATTTTATTGTTACATTACCGCTTTGTTAATAATGCTTTTAAGTCGAAGACTTAAAAGATTTTTTGGGGGTGAAGTTCATTTTCAACAAAAATTCCCATACCAAAATCAACAATTCTGAATTGATCTGGGGTAGCAATTAGGATGAACCAGAATTTAGTCATGTGGTTATAAGTTTAATTTTAAAAAAAAATATAGAATTGAAACCCAAAAAATCTCCCTTCGAGGAGTGTGTGAAGTTTAACAATTATTAAACTTCACACATCCTCCGTCTTTTGATCTATTCGATCAAAATCCACCTCTTTCTGCCACAGGCATTCGCATGGGAAAAAGAGGATTTCTCTCTCTATTTTCTTAGCCACAAAAAAAGCCCCACACTTAAAAAATGCGAGGCTTTAAAATCAGCGAAAATCGAAAGAATCACTGCAATAAGCGATCATCATTCATCACCCAAAAACGGATATCTGTAATCCGTTGGAGTTACAAAGGTTTCTTTAATCGTTCTTGGAGAAACCCAACGCAGCAAGTTGATCATAGATCCCGCTTTGTCGTTAGTTCCGGAACCTCTCGCTCCACCAAATGGCTGCTGACCAACAACGGCGCCAGTCGGCTTGTCATTGATGTAGAAGTTTCCTGCAGATTGCTCTAGTCGTTTGGTTGCAACTTCGATCGCATATCTGTCCTGACTGAAAATAGAACCCGTCAACGCATACGGTGAAGTGTTATCCACCAACTCAAGCGTTTCTTCAAATTTATCTTCGTCATACACATAAATAGTGATAACCGGACCGAAAATCTCTTCACACATGGTCGTGTATTTCGGATCTTTAGCAAGAAGTACCGTTGGCTCTACGAAATATCCTTTCGATTTATCATAGTTACCACCGGCAATTATTTCTACATCATCACTAGCTTTCGCATCATCGATGTACTTGGCAATATTATCAAATGACTTCTCATCAATAACTGCATTAATGAAGTTGCTGAAATCTTCCGTTCCACCCATTTTGAATGTTTTCAGATCTTCAACGACGTATTTTTTCACATCTTCCCAAAGGTTTGATGGAATGTACGCTCTGGAAGCAGCAGAACATTTCTGTCCTTGAAATTCAAAAGCTCCACGCGTAATTGCCGTCGCCACTTCTTTTGCTTTAGAAGATTTGTGAACCATGATGAAATCTTTACCACCGGTCTCACCAACAATTCGTGGATACGATTTGTACTTTTTGATATTCTCACCAATGGTTCTCCAAATATGTTGGAAAACTCCGGTACTTCCGGTAAAATGGATTCCACCAAAATCTTTATGAGAGAAAATCACGTCACCGGTTGTAGGTCCATCCACATAAATCAAATTGATAACTCCATCAGGAACACCTGCTTCGCGGAAAACTTCCATCAATACATTTGCAGAATAGATCTGAGTGAATGCAGGCTTCCAAACAACCGTGTTACCCATCATCGCTGCGGATGTTGGTAAATTCCCTGCAATAGCTGTAAAGTTGAATGGAGTAAGTGCAAATACGAATCCTTCCAGTGGACGTTGTTCCAATCTGTTCCAAACTCCTTCTGAAGATTCCGGTTGCTGAGCATAAATCTGAGTCATGTACTCAACATTGAAGCGCAAGAAGTCGATGATCTCACAAGCAGAATCAATTTCTGCCTGATATGCGTTTTTAGACTGACCCAACATTGTAGCCGCATTCAGTTTTGCACGATAAGGTCCCGCGATTAATTCAGCAGCTTTTAAGAAAATACTGGCTCTGTGCTCCCAACCCATATTTGCCCATTCCGCTTTTGCCTCCATGGCAGCGTCAATAGCTTGCTTTACATGAGAAGCATCACCTTCTGAGAAGTGACCAAGAATATGCTTGTGGTCATGCGGTGGTGACATTGGCTTTTTGTTGCTAGTTGTAACCAATTCACTTCCTATATACATTGGAACGTCAATCTTTTCTGATCTCATTTCCTTTAGCTTAGCCTGAAGTTCTTCTCTTTCAGGAGAACCCGGAGCGTAGCTCAAAATAGGTTCGTTTATTGCCGGTGGGACATTAAAAAATCCTGTTGCCATGGTAGATATTTTCCGTTTTGTAATTCAAATTTTCAGAGGCTTAAATATACGGTTTTGAGCAAGCATTATGAAACCAGCTCTAATTGTTATTGGCTATCGTGTTTATTGGTTAACAAAGGATTTCTTGTTTCCGCAATCGAGATAGCTTCGACATAAATCGCTATTCAATATCCGTCGGTTCAATGTTCAGCGTTCCTCACGCTTTCCCAATTAAATCCTGAGCAATAATAGAAGAAGAAAGTACACCGGGTAATCCTGCTCCGGGATGAGTTCCGGCTCCAACAAAATAGAGATCATCTACATCTTCGGATTTATTATGTGGACGGAACCATGCAGACTGTGTAAGAATTGGCTCCACAGAAAAAGCAGATCCTTTATGACTATTTAGTACATCTCTAAAATGAAGCGGATCGATATAATGTTCAGTAACGATGTTTTCCTGAAGATCCGGCAAATAATTTTCTTCCAGAAAGTTCATAATTGAATCACGATATTTAGGAGCGAATTCATTCCAATCAGTGCCGCTGTCTAAATGAGGAACAGGAGAAAGTACATAAAATCCTTCATGACCCTTCGGCGCAATACTGGAATCTGTAATTGTTGGCATGTGTAAATACAGTGAAAAATCAGCAGCTACATGCTTTTTATGGAAAATATCATCCAGCAAGCCTTTATATCTTTTACCTAGAATAATATTGTGATGTGCTAATCCTGAGTCGAGATATCTCTTCTTAGTTCCAAAATAAATCACAAATAATGACATGCTGTATTTGGTGCGATCGATTTTTTTGTCGGTGTATTTTTTGCGGTGTTTGGCTGCAATCATATTTTTATAAGTAAACCCAACATCAGCATTCGAAACCACGATGTCTGCTTCTAAAATTTCTCCATCTTTTAATCGAACACCAGTAGCTTTTCCATTCTTTACTAAGATCTCATCAGCCTCAGTTTCTAAGTGAAATTTTCCGCCTTGTTCGGTGATCAGTTTCTCAAAAGCGTTCACAATGGCTCCCGTTCCTCCCATTGCATAATGAACTCCCCATTCTCTTTCTAAATAATGAATCATGGCATAAATGGAAGTCGTATCAAAAGGATTTCCACCAACTAATAATGGGTGAAAAGAAAAACATTGTCTCAAAAAATCATCTTTGATGAATTTCGAAACATATTTATACACTGTTTTATATGATTGAAGTTTGATGAGATCCGGAGCAACCTTCAACATATCGGTAAATTTTAAAAATGGCTGGTCTGCCAGTTCAACAAATCCTTTTTGAAAGATCGCTTTAGTTGTGCCTAGAAATTTCTCATAGCCGGCTACATCTTTCAGGCTTCTTTTCTCTATTTCTTTGATGGTAAATTCATGATCATTATTGTAGTCGAACTTCTTGCCATTATGATCAAAAATTCGATAAAAAGGATCGCAGGGAACAAATTCTACATAATCGGATCTTTTTTTCCCGGCTGCTTCCCAAATATCATCAAACATAAAAGGAGCGGTGATTACGGTAGGTCCACCATCAAATTTGAAACCATTTTTTTCATACACATAAGCTCGCCCACCAAGTTTATCACGCTTTTCTAAAATAGTAACATCGTGCCCTGCTGATAAAAGTCTGGAAGCAGCACCAAGCCCACCAAATCCACTTCCAATAACAATAATCTTTTTCTTCATGCTGAATTTCTCATTGATTCACTCGCTAAACCGTAAAATAAGCGGAATCAATCCCGAAATAATCAATCGTTTTCGATTTGTTTTACGAACCCGTTGAAGCCTTTTCGTTTTAGGCTTCGCATTTCTTTCTCAGCTTTGCTTCTATCTTTATAAATCCCAAAGTAGATCCGATATACGGTTCCATTATTTAGTTCTAGTGTTTCTACACGACTTCCTTTAATTTTCTTTGCCTGAGTTTGAGCAGGAGCGAGATCGTTATATGATCCAAGTTGTACAGTATAAGTGGGAACTTTCAAGTCAGTAACTCTTGAGTTTTTCAGATCTCCTTTTACCAGAAAAACCCTCACGTTAGCAGTCCCGGGTCCAATCATATCTACAGCTTGGGCAGCTCCTTTGGAAAGGTCGATAATCCGGTCTTTGGCATAAGGTCCACGATCGTTAATCCTCACTCGAATCGATTTTCCATTATCAAGGTTTTCAACAATTACTTCCGTATTGAATGGAAGAGTTCTGTGAGCTGCTGAAATCCCGTTCATATCAAAAGTTTCGCCGTTGGCTGTTAAACGTCCGTTAAAGTTTGGTCCATACCAGCTGGCAACTCCGGTTTCAATGAGTTTTCCTTTTTTTGTAGGAAGGTTAGAAGTATTTGTTTTGGCAGGCGCTTCTGCTCCTGGCTTAGAACCTCTTCGAGTGGTTCCGCATGAGATAAGAAACAGTAATGTGATAGTTCCAACTAAAACATGTTTGGCTAATTGCATATGCAGATGTTGATTTGATAGCCTAAGATAATCAAATCAGAACCCTAAATACCACCCGAATGGGTAGTGAAAAGTTGGTGTGTAGGAACTATGTTACAGCAACTCTAAAATAAATACTATGCGTTATAAAAAATTTCTTATTGGAATTATCATTGCAGTTGGTATTCCTGTAATGTCTGTAGCACAAGGTGGAATTTTGCCCGCAGCGGGTTTTTTCACTAACGGAGATCTTTCTCTGGTGTTTTCAGCAGGTGAAACCATTGTTGGTGAGTTTGGGAACGAATCAATTAGCTTGGCAGTGGTTAGTACTCCTGATCTATCTGTTATTCCTACTTCAAGTGAAGTGATTGATGACTTACCGAAAGAATTTGGGTTAAGTCAAAACTATCCAAACCCATTTAACCCTTCAACTACGATCTCATATGCATTACCAAAAGCATCTGATGTGTCAATAGAAGTATTCAATATTCTGGGTAAAAGGGTGGCTTCGCTGGTAAACCAGCGAAAAAGTGCAGGAAATTATTCAACACAATTCCAGGCCAGCAACTTATCGAGCGGAGTTTATTTCTACACGCTTAGAATAAACGGCAAAGTGTTGAAATCTCAAAAAATGTTGTTAATAAAATAAATAAGATATCATGAAATCAATTCTACAAAAATTAATAGGAAGTATTGCTGTAGTTTTACTAACAGCAATAAGTGTGTATGCTCAGGTTCCGCAAGGGTTCAATTTTCAAGCGGTTGCCCGTGGAGCAAATGGAGAAATTCTAGCGGATCAGGCGCTGGGTGTAAAAGTTTCAGTTATAAAAGGATCAGAAGACGGAAATCCACTTTATGAGGAAACACATTCGGTTACTACAAATCCTCTTGGGTTAATTCAGATCGTAATCGGAGAAGGAACAGCCGCTGAAGGACAAGAATTTTCTGCCATAGATTTTGGAAATGATAATTATTTTGTGAAATTGGCAATTGACCCTGCCGGTGGAACTGAATATGCAGATTTAGGAACTACAAGATTACTTTCTGTTCCTTATGCGTTGGTTGCTCAGAAAGCAGTTGAAGGAGGAACCGGATCGGGAGGAGATGTTCTTGAGTATAACCTGAATACCAGTAATGCAGATTCATCTTTTGTAATAAATTTAGAAGGAGATAAACAAGCAAAACCACTTCAGGTTTTTAGTAAGTCTACATCTGACAACAGAGCAGTTTGGGGTGAAGCTTTCAGTGAAGCATCAAACACAGGAAGTCAAAGAGGTGTTTTGGGCTTCGCGAATGGAGAAGGAACGGGAAGTCACATAGGTGTTTTTGGTGGGGCTGTCAACTTCGATGCAACAGGTTCTTCAAGACAAGGTTTGTACGGTCAAGCAGCATCTAAAGCTAAATTTAATTATGGTGTCAGGGGAATCGCACAGGGTGACGGTTCAGGTGAAGTTGTGCAATTAGGTGAGGAGGTAGACGGTGATTTTGGATCTTATAATATAGCCGGTGGTTTTTATTCAAGCGGTAATCTAAATGGAAATGTTGGAGTTGAAGCGCAGACATCAGGTAGCAATGGCAGTAGAATTGATTTTGGTGTTATCTCAAGAGCTATTGGAACATCAAATAGTCCAAATATCGGAGTAAGGGGCGAGGCTTTCAATTCACCGGTTCAAAATGTTGCTTTAGAAGGAGACGCATCAGGTACAGGTACGTCTAATTTGGGACTTCGTTTAAATGTATTTAACGGAACTTCAAATATTGGAATGGAAGTAAATGCCGATACTGCAGCGATTTTTAATGGGTTTACTCAGGTGAACTCAAACTTTCATGTAAACGGTGATATTACTCACTCTGGTAGTATTACCCAAACTTCTGATCGAGATCTGAAAGAAAACATCCGAAGCTTAGAAGATGGTATCGGTGCGATCATGAAACTCCGACCTACTTCCTACAATTTCAAAGGAAATGGAGAATACAAAGGATTGAAGCTTGCTGGAGGACTTCATTATGGATTGATTGCACAGGAAGTTGAAGAAGTGCTTCCATCTTTAGTGAAGAATAATAAACATACTTATTTGGCACCTGTAGAGGGAGCGGGGCCAAATAATCCGGATGAAAAAACAAAAGTAAAAACCATGGATTACAAAACCATGAATTATACTGAATTGATTCCGGTCTTGATTAAAGCTGTTCAGGAACAACAAGAAGAGATCGAGAAATTGCGTAAGCAGGTCGAATCTCTGAAAAAGGACATATAGTAGTTGTTGTAGCTTTCCTGCTATAGTTGGAGTGACCCGTTCGATGATATCGAACGGGTTTTTTTATATTAATCAATTTGGTGAGAATGTAGATGATCTTATCTTGAAACAATTACAAATAGATACAAAAAAATATAAATGTATATAACATATTACCTCATTGCAGCCAATGCAATTGTTTCTCTGATCGGTTTATTCCTATACCCAAAAGTCATCGAAGTTGGAATGATGATTCCATACCGAACAATCAGGAATAAAACCTGGTACGAGGTAATTACTTCCGGGTTTGTACATGGAAGTATTTCTCATCTTTTGTTCAATATGTTCACACTTTTTATTTTTGGCCCAATATTGGAAAATCAGATCGGAGAAGTTCAATTTCTTGGGTTATACTTTACAGGATTGATAGTCTCCTCTATACCTTCTTTGATTCGCGAAAAAGATAACCCGCAGTACGCTACATTAGGAGCTTCCGGCGCCGTTGAAGCAGTTCTTTTTGGCTTTATTTTATTATTTCCTTTTGAGCCACTTTATTTGATGTTTATACCTATACCAATTTATTCCGTCTTATTCGGAGCAATATTTATCGGTTATAGTATTTATGCGAGTAAAAAAGAGGGGAAAATAAATCACGAAGCACATATTGCCGGAGCAGCTTGGGGAATTTTGTATATGCTCGCGTTTGTTCCCTATACAGTCGACCATGTACTTACGATGTTGGACCTAAAGTAGCTATTAGAGTTAAGACACAAGATGTAAGAAAATCAATGAATAGGTTTTTTCTTACATCTTAAATCTTGTGTCTTTTATCCGTTCTTAGATCGGAAATCTTTCATGAAATCAACTAATGCTTCAACGCTACTCAATTCGCAAGCGTTATAGATACTTGCACGGATTCCTCCCACACTTCGGTGTCCTTTTAGCGCTACAAGATCGTGCGCTTTTGCTTCTTTTAAGAAAGTTTGTTCCAGTTCTTCAGAAGGTAAACGGAAGGTTACGTTCATTTTAGATCTTGAATCCAGTTCAGCAGTTCCGCGATAAAAGTCATCACTATCAATTGTACCATACAACAATTCAGCTTTTTGAGTATTAAGCTTTTCAAAATACGGGAGGCCGCCTTTCTCTTCTAACCATTTCAACACCAAGCTTACCAGATAAATAGTAAAAGTTGGAGGCGTATGAAACATCTTAGCAACATGAGTTCTGTAATCCAATATAGTTGGGATATTGGTTTTTTTGATCTTCGCTAAGAAGTCTTTTTTAATAATGACAACGGCTACTCCTGAAGGACCCAGATTTTTTTGCGCACCGGCGTATATCAAACCATATTTCTGAATGTCTATAGGGCGTGAAAGGAAATCAGAAGAAGCATCACAAATTAAAGGAACTCCGTTGGTTTCAGGTTCAGTTGGAAATTGAGTACCGAAAATGGTGTTGTTTGAGGTAAAATGAACATAATTCGCATTTTCTGTTAAGCTCAATTCATTACTGGCAGGAACCCGGTTGAAGTTGGAGACCTCGCTACTGTATGCAGTATTCACCGTTCCGAAAGCTTTAGCTTCTTTAATCGCTTTTTGTGACCAAGCACCGGTATTGATATAATCAGCAGTTTCTCCTTCGCCTAAAAAATTCATCGCAACTTGTAGAAATTGAAGGCTGGCACCACCCTGAAGAAATACCACTTCAAAATCATCGCCCAAACCTAAAATTCTTTTGAGACTGGAAGTAGCATCCGCATCAACTTTTGTGTATTCAGGTCCTCGGTGACTCATTTCCATGATCGAAGAGCCGGTTCCCTGATAGTTTGTGAATTCTTTCTGAGCTTGTTCTAAAACTTCCAGAGGTAAAGCAGCTGGACCTGCACTAAAATTATGAACGCGTTTCATTGGAAAAGTTATTTTGAGTGAGTTAAATGAGAGTGGCTAGAAGGTATGTACTAAAAATCCCGAGCGCAATTTTGGTTCAAACCAAGTTGATTTTGGAGGCATCAACAGTCCCGCATCAGAAACAGCAACTAATTCTGCAATATTTGTCGGATACATACTTATTGCCATTTCAGCACTGCCTGATTCAACTAATTTTTCCAGAATCTTAGTTCCTTTTAAGCCACCAACAAACGAAATATTAGTGTCTGTTCTTTGATTGGTAATTCCTAAGTGAGGTTCCAATATAAACTCCTGAAGTCGAGCAACATCTAAATTTGAAGCAACATCGTTCTTAGAGCTCTCTGGAAGCAAAACAGAATACCATTGATCTTTTAAATAAATACAAACAGTTCCTTTTCTATCGGGTACAGAACTTTCTGTTTTTTTGATTGAAAGGTTCTTTTCAATTTGAGCTATAAAATTATCAGGGATTGAAAATACAATTCGGTTATAAGCCAATATCTCCATTTGCTGCATGGGGAAAATCACAGCCGGAAAAAAGTTATAAGCTTCATTCCCTGAGTGAGCAGGATTTTGAGAACTCATTAGTTTAGCTGTTCGGGATGCGCTCGCACAACGATGGTGTCCATCAGCAATATATAAGTTCTTAATCTTGCAAAAAGAATCAACAAAGGAAGAAGGCTCGTTGATTTTCCAAATAGTGTGTTCAACTTCATCCATCATAACATTATAAACCGGATCCAAAGATTCAATCTTCTTCATTGCATCGGAAATACCTTCCGTATCATCAAAAGTAATCATCACAGGTTCGGCATGTGCCTGTTGAGTCATAATATGTTTTGTTCGATCGTCTTCTTTGTCAGGGCGTGTAAGCTCATGCTTTAAAATAATATCTTCATCATACTCCCGAGTGCTTACACAACCGAATATTCCTGATTGAGACCTTCCTTTCCAAGTTAGTTTGTATAAATAAAGAGCGTCATTTTCTTCTTGCAAAAAGTCAGATGAACTCAATAGAGAGTCGAGGTTTTCTTTTCCTTTTCTATATACTTCTTCTGAATATATATCGGTATTTTCAGGTAAATCAATCTCAGGTCTGATCACATGAAGAAAACTATTGGGTTTATTTTCTGCAAGTTTAAGAGCTTCTGCTGAATCTATTACATCGTATGGGACGCTTATTATATCTTTGAAAGAATTTTGAGTAGGTCTCCACGCTTTAAAGGCTTTTACAATTGCCATTCGGATAATTAATTTTTAAATATTAGAAAGAATATCAAGATAATTAAAAATGAACTTTATTTAGTTGAAAAGCCCTTATTTTTATAAATAACTTAAAACAAAAGAAAAAATGAATACAGACCACTTAAATCCTGAACAACAAGATCAATTATTGTGCATGATGTTAATTCAACAGCACCAACAAATTGCCATGATGGGATTAGGCAAAATGAAAAACCCTTCTACTGATGAAATGGATAAAGATCTGGCATCAGCTAAATATGCTATCGACACATTGAACATGTTAGAGAAATACACTAAAGGAAATCTTCCTCAAGAACTAAAGGGGTTTCTTGATCAAACTCTTACAACGCTTAGGCTGAATTACGCAGACGAATCTAAAAAAGGTGATAATTCTGAGTCTGAAGAGTCTAAAAGTGAAAACTAAAGATATCGAGGCCGGTGGTGGTGTAGTTTTTAAAAAATCAAAAACGGATGAGTTTTTAGTATTACTCATTTTCAGAAATGGAGTTTGGGATATCCCTAAAGGTAAAAGGGAAAAGAAAGAGTCTAGAGAGATGTGTGCCAGACGTGAAGTAATGGAGGAAGTAAATGCGAATGCTTTGCCTATTATAAAAGATGAGCTGGTAAGCACTTATCATTCTTACGAGCAGAAAGGGAAGCTTTATAATAAAACCACGTTCTGGTATAGTATGCAGTTTGAAGATAACGATCAGAATTTTGCCCCTGAAACATCAGAAGGAATAGAAAAAGTAGAGTGGACTGAATTAGAGGGGTCTATTTCAAAAGTAGGCTATAAAAACTTAATAGCAGTATTAAAAGGTTTAAAGTCAAAACTTCAGACATAAAAAAGGCGTGAATAAAAATCCACGCCTTAAATTCAATAAGCAATATGAGTATTAGTTACTTAGCTTAAATAATATTGGTAAACTCATTTGTACACGAACCGGCCGTCCACGTTGCATACCAGGGGAAAACTTAGCTGTTTGGATAACTCTTAGAGCTTCCTCGTCAGCACCGCCACCGATACCTCTAATTACTCTAGGATTAATAACATTACCTTCCTCATCTACAACAAATTGAACAGTAACTCTGCCTTCAATTCCTGCTCGTATAGCCACTTCCGGATATTTTACTCTTTTTTGTAATCCTGCGATGCCCCCTTTTACTTCAGGCATAGTCTCAACTACTATAAAAATCTCTTCTTCTTCATCATCAGGCGGTGGTGGTGGTGGTGGAAGATCCATTGGTCCGTCCAAATCAAATTCTGCAATATCAAGGATCTCATCTTCGATAATCTCATCATTGGGTACCTCAACAGGAACGGGTGGACGCGGAGGAGGAGGAGGAGTTTCAATTTGTTTGGTTTGTATTGCTTCTTCCATTACTACTTCTTCCTGATCATCGACCGGAGGAGGAGTTGGAGGTGCACTGTATAAATTAATCCGTACAGCAGCTATCATAAAAAGCAAAGCTACAATCATACCTACTTCTAGGTAGACAGTGTAGGATCGCTTTAAATCAGCTTTAGAATCTTTTCTTCTATTTATCATGGTAGAATGCCTTTAAAATTGAACTTGAAAGAAAATGATATTTCGGTTTGACTGCAAGTTATATTTTATGATTTATGTAAAAAAAACGAGCTTTTTTGGATATTATTCTGTTCAATAACGTAAATACTATCTTTTTAGTTTAAAATAGATTGGTTGAACCATTCTTACCTTAACCAAGATACCGTTTTGAACCCCTGGAGAAAACCTTACTAATTGAATTACACGGAGTACTTCTTTGTCTAATTCGGGGTGTACAGAGCGTACAATCTTTGGATTAGTAACATTTCCTTGTTTATCGATTACAAATTCTACATCCACTCTGCCATCAATCTCTAATTTCTGTGCAATTTCCGAATATTTTATTTTTGAATACAGGGCTTTTTGTCCACCGATAATTGTAGGCATAACCGGGAGGTAAGTAACGGGTTTCTCAGGGTTTTCTTCAGGTTTAAGAGGAAGAATAATCTTATTAGTAAAGTCGCCAAATTCGGGAAAATCAGGAATATCAACCTCAAGAACCAGATCATTAGGTTTTGGAGTGAATATCATAGGTTTATGTGGAGCTATTTTTTCGGGTTCTTTTGTGATGGGAATTTCTAAAAGTTTATCAGGTTCGATTGAGATTTGATCGAAAATGTTACTTTGTAAATCGCTTTTAATTTCAATATTTGTTGCAGCGATTAAGAATAGTAATGAGCAGATAAGGCCAACTTCTGTTAGGATGAAGTAGTGTTTTTTTAAATCGTATTGAGGTTCTTTTTTCATAGAGCAATTGGATTATTGAATGTTGCTCTAATAATTAAATACTCTTCTTAGTTTTTCGATATTACATGTTCATGCAGATGAGGGTTCTTCTCCATTAAATAATTTCTTAAATAAAAGATGCAATAACCAAATCGCGAACAAGGCTCCGAACATATCTGCTATAAAATCCATTGTCTCGGGACTCCGATTTGTAGGCAACACGAATTGAAGAAATTCAATCAATAACCCATAGAAAGTGCCCAATAAGAAAACGAGCAAGAGATTAGGTTTTTTTGATTTTTTAAACGCCCGATATAATCCGTAGAAAAAAGTCCATCCAGCAAACATGATGAAATGCCCAAGTTTGTCATAGTCCCATATATTTATAGAAAAAGATTTAACCGAAGGATATAGTGTAGCGAATAGTATTCCAATAGTTGTTATCAGGAATAGGAAGCCCGGAAGCTTGCGATATTTTGTTAAAAATTTCTTTATTGGAATTCAGACTTAAATTAAGTCAAGCGGTTCAAGGCTGTGACTGTGTTCATTTTTTGAGATAGATTTTTTTTTGCCGTGAAGCAAGGAATGTATACAAGCTAGTTCATTATTTTTAGTTATCAATAAATAAGCACTCACTTTGCCTGCAAGCACATCTCCAAAGCCTGCTCGTGAAAATATTCGGGTATCATAGCCTGTTAAATAAGCATCCCCTGAAGTTGTTGCAAGAATTCCGGGAAATCCTTTAGAAAGAACGGTCACTTCCTTTTGCTTTGAGAACTGAGTTACCTGAATAAGCCGATCAAAATCATCAGAAATATCTGAACCCAATAATGTCTTCAATTCGCCCGGATGTGGTGTTAATATCCAGTTTGATTTGCTCGGCTTTTCCCAGTCTTTATTCCTAGATAAGGCAAAAAGAGCGTCAGCATCAAGTACTACATCGCCTTCAAATTCAGAAAGCAGCTGTTGGATGAATGAACTAGTTTCAGGAGTTCTTCCAAGCCCGGGACCAATTAAAAGATTGCCCGCTTTCTCACTCAAAACAGTTAGAACTTCCTTTAGATGTTTTTCTGAAAAAATAACATCCTGATTGTTACCAACCGGTTTTTTAATGATTTGAATCAGATTCTTCTCATAGATTTCCAATAATCCTTTCGGAGTGATTAGAACAACAGCCCCAATTCCCGTTGCCCAAGCACTTTTACAAGCCAAAACAGCCGCTCCGGTTAAACCTTCAGAGCCGGCAATTACGTAAAGAACTCCACCATCATATTTGTGAGCTCGTTTTTTTTCCTCTTCACCTAATTCATTTACCCAATTTTCATCAATCAGATAAGCTGCTTTTTCTTTAAAATGATTTGGAAAAGGAAGCTCACAAAGAATGATTTCACCGGAAAGATCAAATCCCTCATTCAAATAAAAACCGGCTTTCAAAGCTCCGAAAGTTAAAGTGTAATCTGCTTTCACGGCTGCGCCCATAATCCGACCATTGTCAGCATTGAGTCCTGTTGGAATATCCATCGAAAAAATCATAAAACCGTGAACCTCTTTGGTTCTTTGAATTACCTCATTGTAAGGCTCTCGCACATCTGAATTCAATCCCGTGCCAAGCATTCCATCAATGATAATATCATACATGTTGAAGTCAGGTATATCGGAGAGATTTGAAAATGATATATTCTCATTTAGTTTTTTTAATAATGTCAAATTCTTTTGAGCATTCGGACTTAAATCATCAGTTCTGGATAAAAAACAAACTTTGCAATGATATCCTTTTTGGGATAGAATTCGCGCTACAACTAATGCATCTCCGGCATTATTTCCTTTTCCACATAGAAATAAAATAATTGATTCCTCTGGAATTTTTGATTGAATAAAGTCCGCAGCTTTAGTCCCAGCGATTTCCATCAATGTGAAACCGTCAATGCCAAACTCATTGATCGTTCGCTCATCCATTCTGCGACATTGTTTAGCAGAACATAGATAATATGGATATGGAGGCTTAAGCATTTTTATAATGTATAAAACATTAAAGACTTTGTGATCTCTGTGGTCTTAATATCAGTAAGATTTAGCAAATAACACTTTTTGGTTGGATGGTTTTCCGGTAACCATACATTTTCCTTCTGCTTTATCACCTTTCAATGGAATACAGCGAATCGTTGCCTTTGTTTCATTCTTGATCAGCTCTTCCGTCTCAGGAGTCCCATCCCAATGTGCGTAAATAAAACCACCTTTCTCATCAAGCACTTTTTTGAATTCTTCATACGATTCAACTTCAGAAGTGCCATCTTCTGTACGTTTTTTAGCTGTTTCAAAAAGATCAGATTGAATGGTTTCTAACAACTCTTTAACCATCAAACCAATTCCATCTCTGGATTCAAAAGATTTACTCAGTGTGTCTCTTCGGGCTAGTTCTACATTTCCTTTTTCAACATCACGAGGTCCAATGGCAACTCTTAATGGAATTCCCTGAGCTTCGTGCTCCGCAAATTTGAATCCTGGCTTGTAATTATCACGATTATCTAATTTGACTCTGATTCCCAACTCTTTCAGTTCGTTAAAAATTGAGTCGCCATATTTGAGTACCATTTCTCTTTCTTCATCACTTCTGTAGATAGGAACAATAACAACCTGAGTTGGAGCTAAACGTGGAGGAATAACTAATCCTTGGTCATCAGAATGTGTCATAATCAACCCACCGATCAATCTAGTTGAAACGCCCCAACTGGTTGCCCAAACATATTTATGATCTCCGTCACTATCCTGAAATTTCACATCAAAAGCTTTCGCAAAATTTTGACCTAAGAAGTGAGACGTTCCGGCTTGCAAGGCTTTTCCGTCCTGCATTAAAGCTTCAATACAATAGGTTTCTACGGCGCCGGCAAAACGTTCGCTTGCTGTTTTTACTCCGGTTGTTACAGGCATCGCCATAAATTCTTCAGCAAAAGTGCGATACACTTCCAGCATCTGCAACGTTTCTTCTTGAGCCTCTTCTTCAGTAGCATGAGCGGTATGCCCTTCTTGCCACAAGAATTCCATTGTTCTCAAGAATAGTCGGGTTCTCATTTCCCAGCGAACTACATTTGCCCATTGGTTTACCAAAATGGGCAGATCACGATAAGATTGAATCCAACCTTTGTACGTATCCCAAATAATAGTCTCTGAAGTTGGGCGAACGATCAATTCTTCTTCCAGTTTTGATTCCGGATCAACTTCAACGCCACCATCTACCGCCATAAGGCGACTGTGAGTTACAACGGCGCATTCTTTTGCAAAACCTTCTACGTGTTGGGCTTCTTTAGAAAGAAACGATTTTGGGATAAAAAGAGGGAAGTACGCATTTTCATGTCCCGTTTCCTTAAACATGTCATCTAATCCGCGCTGCATATTTTCCCACAAAGACATACCTGTAGGGCGAATGACCATACAGCCTCGCACAGGAGAATGCTCGGCTAATTTCGCCTCTTTAACAACATCTAAATACCATTGTGAATAATCTTTTTCTCTTTTTGTAATCTTCTGCGCCATGTCTCAGTTTTTGACTTTTCCAAAGTCTAAATAAGCGATTCTATTAAGAGCTTTTAGTGCAACTTTGGAAAAGTTGTTGAAGTAAAAACCAAAGGTAACAAACTTAGGAATGAGTTTTAGCAGATTTCCCCTAAAATTTGTTTACGGTTGATGCAGGAAGTCCTTATATTTGAAGTTCTTTAAAAAAAAGAATTGCCATAAAAGCACAAATACACAAAACTAGTTTTTGGTATTTGTTATTTGATGCTTTCAATTTATTGATTTAACGCCGTGGTTCCGCCGGAAGTCGGACATAGCTCAGATGGTTAGAGCGCACGACTCATAAATCCGCCGGCTGGCGGACGGATCAATTCCGTTGCCTGCTTTTGGAGTAAGAATTTATTGAAGAATGTAACGCCGTGGTTCCGCCGGAAGTCGGACATAGCTCAGATGGTTAGAGCGCACGACTCATAAATCCGCCGGCTGGCGGACGGATCAATTCCGTTGCCTGCTTTTGGAGTAAGAATTTATTGAAGAATGTAACGCCGTGGTAGCTCAGATGGTTAGAGCGCACGACTCATAAATCCGCCGGCTGGCGGACGGATC
>CAXBHO010000011.1:0-53950 GCA_963975485.1 uncultured Balneola sp.
AAACTCCTGAAGGCTCCCGACGATGTGGTTGTTTTGTTTGAAGACGAGTTTTCCCCACCGCAGTTTAAAGAGTTGGTTGATGTAACCGGCGCTTGGTTCAGGCAGTATCTGAGGTGACTTTTCATGCTCATGAATTATAATGTGTTTTAAGTGATTTAAAGCATCTTTTTTCTAAATCTGAAAGCATCTATCCGGAGTTAATTTTTTTTAATAATTGTTAGCATTTGTGAAAAAAAAGTAAAACATTACGTTCGTTGACTATTAAACTTAAAACGAAGTACGTATGAAAAATATAAAGCTACTATTGAGTTGCGTGTTTACAATAGCAATGTTATTTGCTTTTAAAGCACCAACTTTTGCTCAGACGACTGTTTCCGGTCTGGTAACAGACGCAGAAACAGGTGACCCTATTACAGGTGCAACCGTTGTCCTTAAAAGTAACAATGCGAAAGGATCTGCTTCCAACACTGATGGTCGCTATTCATTTTCCGTAACACAAAATGAATTAGATACAGGAACTTTGGTTGTTTCTTTTGTAGGATATAAAACCAGAGAAATTCTCATCAGTGGTAGAACAACAATAGATGTAGTTCTAAGCGTAGATACTGAATTACTTGACGAATTAGTTGTTGTTGGATTTGGTTCAATGGTAAGAGAAGACATGACTGGAAATATTGCTAGCGTAAAAAGCGATGAACTATCAGAAGTGCCAGTTAATAGTTTTGAATCTGCATTACAAGGAAAAGCTTCTGGTGTATTTATTCAAAAAAGTAATGGTAAGTTAGGTCAAGGAATTAATATCAGGATCCGAGGAACCTCTTCAATTTCTGCAAGTAGCCAACCCTTGTATGTAATAGATGGAATTCCAATTACCTCAGAAAGTCAATCCCAAACAGCGGATACAAATCCGTTATCAGATTTGAATATTGATGACATCGAGTCTGTTGATATTCTTAAGGATGCTTCTGCAGCCGCAATTTATGGCTCTCGCGGTGCAAACGGGGTGATTTTAGTTACCACTAAGAGTGGAAAAGCTGGGGATACCCGAATTAATGTAAGCTTCGAAAAAGGAGTTAGTTCTCCTACCAATAGGGTTGAGTTTTTAGATGGACAGGAGTACATAGATTATTTTACTGAATCCGCTCAAAGAGCAGCAATTTATAATTTCAATCGAGATGGGGATTCCTATGGATATGGATCTGAAGCTGCTGCAATAGCTGGTGAAACAGCTTATATAGAAGGTATTTTTGATTTCTTTGCTCAAGGTACTGAATGGCGAGACCTAGAAGTGGATAATGACTGGCAGGACGAATCTTTTCAGGAAGCCTTTAGTACAGATTTTAACGTTTCTGTAAGTGGTGGAACCCCTAAAACACGGTTTTATCTCTCTACTGCATTAAGTGACCAGGTAGGTATTGTTAGGGGGAATGAATTTAACAGATTGAATGGTACTGTTAATGTAGATCATAAAGCATCCGAGAAATTCAATGCCGGAATGAAGTTATCTGTTTCTAGAACTGAAAATATTCGTGTTTCAAATGATAATGAATTTTCTACACCACTTCAGGCAGTAGCGCAACCAAATATTTCTCCAATATACACCCCTGAGTTTACTGATGCGGGTGATTTGTCAGGCTTTAGTGACGTTCCAAATAGAAACACACTCTATTATAATTTTTTACGCCATGTACAGGGAGTAGATAATAACCAAACTGTATTTAGAAACATTGGAAGTTTGTATGCTAGTTATAAATTGTTACCAAATTTAGAGGTTAAATCTGAAGCTGGATTAGATCTTCTTTTTCAAAACGAAGATTATTATGCAGACAGAAATACAAACGCTGGACAAAACACAAACGGTTTTGGCGACTCTCGGATCGTGAATATTGTTAATTATACAGTTAATAATTATTTAACGTGGAATGCTAGTTTATCACAAGCTCAAGAACTAACGAGTGTTGCAGGAATGACTTTTCAAAGTTCCGATAGGTACATGACTTCGGTTTCTGGAACTGAATTCCCAACAGATAGTTTCACTAAAATTACAAGTGCTGCTGAAATAACAGATGGTTCAAGTACTGAAACGACATTTAGATTTCTGTCATATTTTGCTCGATCCAACTATAAACTTAATGGTAAATACCTATTAATGGGTAGTGTGAGAGTTGATGGTTCTTCAAGATTTGGTGAAAATTCAAAATATGGATTTTTCCCCGCAGCTTCTGCTGGATGGATTCTTTCTGAAGAAGATTTTCTGCAAGATTTTGAAAAACTTAGTTTTTTGAAAATCAGGACAAGTTATGGTATTACTGGTAATGCTAATATCGGGAACTTTCCATCCAGAGGTCTTTACGGTGGAACCGGTTACGCAGGAAGTTCTGGATTAATTCCAATTCAAACACCAAATCCTGATTTAAAGTGGGAAAGAACCTCTCAGTTAAATGTAGGAGTAGATTTTGCATTTTTTAATGATCGCATAAGTGGAGAAGTTGATTACTACATTAAGAAAACAGAGGATCTTTTATTAAATGTTACTGTTCCTGCAACTACCGGGTTCACCTCTCAATTAAGGAATATTGGAAAACTTGAAAATAAAGGTCTAGAGGTAGTATTAAATAGTTTATTTAATATTGGAGAAGTACAATGGTCCACGAACTTCAACATTGCTTTCAACGATAATGTTGTTACCGATATTGATGGTCAAATTATAGAAGGTGGCTTTTTAAACAGAGCTATTGAAGGTGAGGCAATTGCTGTTATGTTTGGTAAAGAATATGCAGGAGTAGATCCAGCGAATGGAGATGCTCTATATTACTTACACAGCCCTGATGGCAAAGACTACAGTGCTGGTACTACCAACTCTTATTCTACAGCCAATAATGTAGTTATTGGTAACCCTAACCCTGATTTTATTGGAGGTCTTAATAATAAATTCAATTATAAGAGTTTTGATTTAGGTGTTTTATTCCAATTTGTATATGGTAACGATATCTATAATGGAGGGGGAAGATACCAATCTGCAAATGGAGACTTTTTTGATAACCAGACTGCTGATCAACTAAATAGTTGGCAACAGCCCGGTGACATTACTAATGTCCCCGAAGCCCGGCTCTTTTATGGCAACGGTAGTAATCCATCTTCAAGGTATATCTCTGATGGGTCTTACCTCAGACTCAAAATTGTAACATTAGGTTATGCTTTATCGCCTGAATTGCTGGATAAGTTGAGCATGAGAAGCGTTAGACTCTATGTTTCCGGAACAAATTTACTAACATTTACTGATTATAAAGGATGGGATCCTGAAGTTAATACAGATCTTTATGATTTATCGGACAACCTTAATATCGGTAATGATTTTTATTCTGCTCCACAAGCCCGCACGTTTTCTGTGGGCATAGATATTGGGTTTTAAGTCATGCTGAAATCAAAAAAATTTAATACAGAGTATATTATTATGAAGACAAATAGATTTATAACGTTAACGTTGATTTTAGGAGTATTTTCAATAGCTAGCTGTGATAGTGCATTAAATACTAATCCAACAGCTTCGATTGACACAGAAATTGCACTTACGAATGCTGAAAACGTAGCTTCTGTACTTGTAGGTGCATATGATGCCATTGGGGATGGAAATCTCTATGGAGGATGGTTGTTAATGATTCCTGATTTCTTGGCAGAGTCAAATGAATTTACCTTTACTGGTACTTTCTTTGCCCCAAGGGCGATTTATCTCAAATCACAACTCTATGATAACGGGCAATCCAGTGCAACTTGGATTCAAGCATATGATGCTATTAATATTGTGAATAATGTCATTTCTGCACTAGACTTAATCGAAGATGCCGATGTTAGAGAAAGAATCGAAGGCGAGGCTAAGTTTATCAGAGGAGCTGTTTATTTTGAGCTAGTTCGTTTATTTGCGCCAACTTTTGAATCAGGTAATGCAAATAATCAAGCTGGGGTACCTCTTGTGTTAACGCCCACAGCTTCGATAGGTGAAGCTAATAACGTTGAAAGAGCAAGTGTATCTGCTGTTTATACCCAGATTTTAGCAGATTTAGGAGATGCTAAAACACTCTTGGATGATACTAATCCTGTTGAATCCTATTACGTAAATTCAATGGTGGCTAGTGCATTTTTGTCAAGAGTGCATTTGCAAATGGGTAATTATGCGGATGCAAGAGATGAAGCACATAGGGTGATTCAATCTAATAATTATATATTAACTCCAACTTATGAAGAAGCCTTCAATAATGGGACTAATTCAACTGAAGATATATTTGCAATGCAAGTATCTGGTCAAGATGGAGTAAACTCTTTGTTTACATTTTATAGTGCAGATAGTAGAGGAGATGTAGATATTAAACCATCTCATCTTGATGAATATGAAGCTGGTGATGATCGCTTAAATCTTTTCTATAATGATCCATTTGAACCTAGTATAATTCGGTCCGGAAAATGGAATGAAAGCACGAATGGCAATGTCAGCATTGTTCGATTAGCAGAAATGTATTTGACAAGAGCTGAAGCAATCGCCCGAGTTGGACCTGGAACTACTGGTGCTACCGCAGAAGGCGATCTTTTTAAAGTAAGAGATAGAGTAAATCTTCCTCTAATAGTTGCGCCAACTGTAGCTCAAATTTTACAAGAAAGAAAGGTCGAATTAATTTTTGAGGGCAACTTACTACATGATATTAAAAGAACTCAAGGAACAGTAGGTGCACGAGCTTATGATGATGATAAGTTAGTACTGCCTATTCCTAGAAGAGAATTGGATACAAATCCTAATCTTTGTCAAAATGCTTCTTACCAAGGAACAAGTTGCCAATAGATTAGAGCTTTAAATTGTCCAAAAAGCTCCTTTCTTTAAGATTGGAGCTTTTTTTATTAGAATAAGTCATAAATAAATGATATGAAGTATTCTTTAATACAACGGAAACCATAATCCAACATCGGGCACTTCAATTGTGATTTTGCCTTAACCACAAAGGACACCAAGAAAAGTGATTGTGGATTATTTGGAGTTAATCAGGAATAATATCCCATGCTTCATTAAATTCTTTTTACACCTTCCAGCCACAATATACTTGATTAGCACGTAGCATAGCCTCACTTTATCTTACTTTAAAATTTAAACTAATTAAGTAAGAAATGAACTACGGTATTAAGTTAATGGGTCGGTTTGTCGCCCTTTCTCTTTGTTTGGTTTTAGTTGTTTCAGGGTGTAAGTCATCCGGTTCGGCTACCAAATCAGGGAGCTCCTCAGCCGCAACAAAAAAACCACCTGCTAAAAAAGGTGATATAAAAAAGTTTAGTGAAGTAATTACAAAAGATGCAAAAACAGACGAAGGTTTGTTTGACGTTCACAAAGTAGATGATAAATACTACTTTGAAATTCCTAACGAAATGTTAGAAAGAGAAATGTTACTTGTGAGTCGTGTAGCAGGGTCTGTTCAAAATTTAAGTTTTGGCGGAGCTGGTCAAAAAGCTAGGGGGCAACAAGTTGTTAGATGGCAACGAAAAGACAATAATATTTTATTGAGGCATGTATCTTATTCCAGTGTTGCTAATGAAGATGATCCGATTTATAAATCTGTTCAGAATAACAACTTTGAACCTGTAGTTTATTCTTTCAAAATTGAAGCAAATAATGAAGACACTACTGGTGTAGTTATTGATGTAACTAGCTTATACACCTCGGATGTTGCACTTATAAGTGGCTTAAGTAGTTTTCAAAGAAAGAACTTTCAGGTTCGAAGATTAGATGGAAGTCGTTCTTTTGTAGAGAAAATTTCAAGCTATCCGGAAAATATTGAAGTGCGTCATGTATTGACTTATGATGCGGCAAACCCACCGGACAACGGGTCAACAAATACTATTTCTTTGGAAATGAATCAATCTATGATTCTATTACCGGCAGAACCGGCTCAGCCAAGAAATTGGGATGAAAGAGTTGGGTATTTTTCTATTGGGCAATACGACTACAGCTCTGAAGAACACAAAGCTGCAACAAATAGATTTATTACCAGATACCAATTAGTTCCAAAAGATAAAGAAGCATATTTGAGGGGAGAACTTGTTGAGCCTGTTGATCCAATCATATACTATTTAGATCCGGCTACTCCTAAAAAATGGAGAAGTTATCTCATAAAAGGGATTGAAGATTGGCAAGTAGCTTTTGAAGCAGCGGGCTTCAAAAATGCAATTATTGGTAAAGAAGCTCCAACTCCTGAAGAAGATCCTGAATTTTCTCCTGAAGATGTTCGCTACTCTGTAATGCGTTACATCACAAACCCAATTCAGAATGCCTCCGGGCCACACGTACATGATCCAAGAACAGGTCAGATTTTAGAAAGTGATATCATGTGGTATCACAACATTCAAAATCTGTTAAGAAACTGGTATTTTATTCAAACAGCAGCTTCCAACCCAGATGCAAGAAATGTAAAAATGTCTGATGAGATTATGGGTGACATGCTACGTTTTGTGATGGCTCATGAAGTTGGCCATACGTTAGGTTTACCACATAATATGGGTTCTAGCCCAGGATACACGGTAGAGCAGCTACGTGATCCTGAATTTACGTCAACGCATGGTACAGCTCCTTCCATTATGGATTATGCTCGGTTCAATTATATAGCACAACCCGGTGATGGAGTGACTCAATACTATCCACAAATTGGGGAGTATGATAAGTGGTCAATAAAGTGGGGTTATACTTGGTTTCCTGATATTAAAAAACCAAGTGATGAAGATGAGACTTTAAATGATTGGATCGTAGCGAATGGTGATGATCCGCTGTATTGGTTTGGGTATTCTAATGGTGCTGATCCTCGTTCACAAACAGAAGCGATTGGTGATGATGCTATGAAAGCAAGCGAGCTAGGTCTAGCGAATCTTCAGGTAATTACCGAAAGCCTGATTGAATGGGTTGAGCAAGATGGAGAAAATTTTGATGACCTTTCAGAACTCTATGGTAATATTCTCGGACAATGGCGAAGATATATGGGGCATGTAACAACTTATATTGGTGGTGTTTATCAAACGTATAAAACCTACGAGCAAGATGGTGTTGTGTACGAAGTTGTTTCAAAATCTGATCAAAAAAGAGCTATGGACTTCTTGAACAGACATGCATTCTCAACTCCTACATGGGCGTTTAATAAAGACATACTTAACCGTATTAATGAATCTACCGCTGTTGAAACGTTCAGAGGAGCTCAAGCTGGTGTTTTAAACAACCTAATGCGCCCAGACAGGCTAAGACGACTTGTAGAAGCTGAAGTTCGTTCAGAAGGCGATACATACACTCTAACAGACATGATGGATGATACCAGAAACGGTATATGGGCAGAAGCAAGAGCTAAGCAGAATACAGGAATTCATAGACGTCACATTCACCGTGCATACATTGAAACGATGGGTAACCTACTAAATGAAGAGCCATCAGGTTTCTTTGCACGCTCAGTGGATGTTAGCCAATCAGATATCCGGCCGGTAGTTAGAAATGAACTGGAGATCCTGAAAAAGGATATTAACAGTGCACTGGCTAGTAGAACTCTTAACAGAGACACTAAAAATCATTTTGAAGATGCAAAAGCTCGGATAGATGAAATCCTAGATGGAAACGATTAATTAGATCTTTTCAATTCAAAGGGTAGCCCGGTGCTACCCTTTTTTATAAACACTAATAAATAGAACATGAAGAAATTATTTACGATTAGCTTTGTATTGGTGGTTCTCTCACTTATGATGACTAATAATATAGAGCTGAATGCTCAGCAGGTAGATATGGATTTACTAAAAGGGATGGAACCAAGAAACGTAGGACCTGCGGGAATGAGTGGCAGAATTACTGCTATTGATGTAGTCGAATCCAATAATGATATAATGTATGTTGGATCTGCTTCAGGAGGAGTTTGGAAATCTGAAAGCGGAGGCATTAAATGGGAACCCATCTTTGAAGATTATGGAGCAGCTTCAATTGGAGCAATTGATATCCATCAAAAAAACCCAAGCGTTGTTTGGGTAGGTACGGGAGAAGGAAATCCGCGAAATAGCCAAAGTAGTGGAGCCGGAGTTTATAAAAGTATAGACGGCGGACGTTCTTTTGAATTAATGGGACTTGAAGGAACTCGAAATATTCACCGTGTAATAATTCATCCGGAAAATCCGGATGTAGTATATGTAGGAGCTCAGGGATCTGCTTGGGGTGACAGCGAAGATCGCGGCGTTTTCAAAACTACAGACGGTGGTAAAACCTGGAAGAAAATTCTTTATGTAAATACAAGAACAGGAATCGGAGATATGGTCATGGACCCTTCAAATCCGAACAAAATTTTTGCAGCAATGTGGGAATTCAGAAGATGGCCATGGTTCTTTAAATCCGGTGGTGAAGGATCAGGATTATACATGACCTTAGACGGTGGTGAAAATTGGGAAAAAGTTACTTCTGATGATGGTTTTCCTGAAGGAGAACTAGGTAGAATGGGTATCGCTATTGCCCCAAGTAATACAGACGTAGTTTATGCGCATGTAGAATCAAAGAAAAATGCCATTTACCGTTCTGATGACGGAGGCTATACCTGGAAACTACGCCAAACCGTAGAAAAAGATGGAGAAGTAGGAAACAGACCATTTTACTATGCTGAAATATACGTAGATCCTTTTAATGAAAATACTGTTTATAGCATATATACATTCATTTCTAAAAGTATAGACGGGGCAAAATCCTTTGAAAGTTTATATCCATTTTATAATTGGGTTCATCCTGATCATCACGCATTTTGGTTAAGCAGCTCAAACCGAGGCTTTATGATGGATGGCAACGATGGTGGTTTAAATATTACTTATGACGGAGGAGATTCTTGGAGATTCATCAATAACATTCCTGTGGGACAGTTTTACCACGTAAATGTAGATAATAGAATTCCATATAATATTTACGGTGGAATGCAGGATAACGGCTCGTGGCAAGGACCAGCTTATGTATGGCGTTCTGGTGGAATCAGAAATGCATATTGGGAAGAGCTATATTTCGGAGACGGTTTTGATGTAATAATGGACCAAAGTGATGACCGTTTTGTATTTGCGATGTCGCAACAAGGGAATATTGGGCGTGTGGATCTTGAAACCGGAACCGGACGTTTTGTACGGCCGACTCATCCTGATGGAGACGAACTCCGTTTTAATTGGAATTCAGCGGTAAATTTTGATCCTTTTGATGAAGAGACCATTTATTTCGGCTCTCAGTATGTACATAAAAGTACAGATCGTGGTGAGTCATGGGCAATTATTTCTCCGGATCTTACTACAAACGATACCACCAAGCAAAAACAGCATGAAAGTGGTGGAATCACTATGGACGCAACCGGCGCTGAAAACTTCACGACTATTCTGGCTATTGAACCAAGTTCACTTGAACAAGGCTTGATTTGGGTTGGCACAGATGATGGCAAAGTTCACATCACACGAAATGGGGGTGAAAATTGGACAGACCTAACAAAAAACATCAAAGGTATTCCTTCAGGCAGTTGGGTAGCTCAGGTTAAAGCATCGACGTTTAACGCAGGAGAAGCAGTTGCGGTGATCAATAACTATCGCCGCGATGATTGGGGAACGTATGTGATGCACACCAAAGATTATGGGAAAAAATGGAATAACCTTGCCAAAGACAAAGGTTTGGAAGGTTACGCTCTTTCTTTTGTACAGGATCCGATGGAACCAAAGCTGATGTTTGTTGGAACTGAGCTGGGTTTATATGTCACCATTGATGGTGGAAAAACCTGGACAAAATGGACGAACGGTTATCCAACGGTTTCTACCTACGATATGGTGATTCATCCTCGTGAGCATGACTTGGTAATCGGAACTTTTGGGCGAGCTTTTTGGGTGTTAGACGATATCCGCCCACTTAGAGACCTTGCTAAAAACGGCGCTGATGAGCTTGAAAAAGCAATCAGAGTGTACGCAGCTCCGGACGCTTACCAAGCTGATTGGAGACAAGCCAGAGGAATGCGCTTTTCAGCAGATGGAGTATTTTCCGGCGATAACAGACCTAATGGTGCTCGTTTAACCTATTCTGTAAACAGCGAAATGCTGAAAAAGGATGGAGATGAGAAGGCAGAGAAAAAATCAGACAAAAAAGAAAAAGTAGCAGTAGAAGTATTCAATATGTCTGGCGAAAAAATCAGAACCTTTGAACGAACTCCTGAGCATGATGGAATAAACAGAACATCCTGGGGAATGGATAAAGCCGGTGTTCGAGGAGCAAGCAGACGTAAAGCTCGTCCAGATGCTCCTGAGCCATCCGGTGGTGATGTACTTCCCGGAACTTATAAAGTGAAATTTACTTATGGGGATTTCTCAGACTCTACAACTGTAAAAGTTATGAGTGATCCTCGAATTGAAGTTACAATGGCTGCTCTTCGTAAAAGTGCGGAGTTGAGAGATCAAGTTTCTGAATTAAGTGCGACACTCGGTAAAGCAACCGATCAATTAATTGACGCAGAAGAAATTGTAGAAACTCATGAAGCGCTTGCCAAAGCGGATACTCGTGATAAAGAAGAGTTGAAAGAAATCAACAAAGCCAATAAAGAGATCAAAAAGAAAATCGAAGATCTTATGAATATGGTTTTTGGTACACCGGATGATAGACAAGGGATCACTAGAAATCCTGAACCAACTACTATGCAAGCAATCTTCGCACCATTCAGATATCTTGGAAATGATTATGATGGTCCCGGCAAAACGGAACAAAACCTGCTCCGACTAGCTGAGGAAGAAGTAGAAAAAGCAATCACTAAGATCAACGCTTTCTTTACAGAAGATTGGCCGGCGTATAAGCAGAAAATGGAAGCTGCCAATTTCAACCCATTCAAAGAGTTCAAAACGGTTGATATGAAATAAGAGGAACATCTGCCGAAGGCATGCCTATGGCAGAACAGCTGAACTTCGGACATAGAAATTAAAAAACGCCCCGATCAAAAATGTTCGGGGCGTTTTTTATTGGCTAAGTTTTTGGTTTCTATGAATAGTCGTATTATTATCGCACAATAAAAATTCAGCATTAATTCTGTACAGATTACAACACAGCAACTATGATTGAGTCTATTATTAAGAATATTTCTAACAACGCGCTGCAAGCTTATTTTAGCAGAACTATAAGTACATTTCGCCCGGTGGTGGAAAGATTTGATTATGTGATTGAGAACGAAAAATTCAACGACTTTTCTGAATTAGTTAAGTTAGGCGAGGTTGATTATGAAAACACAGATGAATTATTAGTTTTTTCTTGCAAATATGAAGGTGAACTTTCTGCACGCAGTTCAAAGAAAAAGCAATTCGATATCGCTAAGAAAGTTCTGAAAGAAGATTTTAAAGACGGCGCTATTTTTGTGTTCTATGATGAAACCGGAAAATTTAGGTTTAGTTTTATCCGCAAGAATTATGGGGAGAAGGAAAAGAAGTTCACAAACTGGAAACGATACACTTATTTCGTTGATCCTGATCAAACAAACAGAACATTTAAGCAAAGAATAAATGCCTGTTCTTTTCAATCATTAGAAGAAATTTTCGAAGCATTTAGTGTAGAACCACTCAACAAAGAGTTTTACAGCAAAATTGTGAGCTCTTTCTATAGTTTGGTAGGTGGTGAAATAGGCAAAGGAAAAAGTAAAGAAAAACTTCAAGCAAACTTAGTATTACCAGGAAATAATAAAGATAGAACTATAACCCGACAATTTGGAGTTCGATTAGTTGGGCGCATCATTTTTTGTTGGTTTTTGAAGCACAAGTTTTCCAGAAAAGGTATTTCGTTGATTCCCAGTGAATGGCTTTCTTTAGAAAATGTTAGCGATGACTATTACCATTCAACATTAGAAAAGCTCTTTTTTGAAATTCTAAATAGAGAGCCTAAAAACCGATCAAAACTTTTACCTGATAGCCATGAACTTATACCGTTCTTAAATGGTGGTTTATTTGAACCTCAAACTGGTATTGATAAAGATTATTACGAGTCAAACAAAGCTAATTACGCACTTAAAATTTCAGATAAATGGTTTAAAGAATTATTTGAGATTCTTGAGCAATATAATTTCACAATCGATGAAAATAGCGTAAATGATGCCGAAGTAAGCATTGATCCCGAGATGTTGGGAAGAATTTTCGAAAACCTTTTGGCAGAAATAGATCCTAATTTGAAAAGTACGGACAAAAAATCGGTTCGTAATGCTACAGGTAGTTTTTATACTCCACGAGAAATTGTGGACTACATGGTGGAAGAAGCCTTGGTTAAATATCTGCATAATAAAACAAAGCTTTCTGAAACCGACTTACATATTCTTTTTGGCGATGATCTGAAAGACGAAGAAGAGCTTCCTTTTTCTGAACTCCAGAAAGAAGAGATATTAACAGCGTTTGATGGAGTTAAAATTTTAGATCCTGCTGCAGGTTCTGGAGCTTTTCCAATGGGTGCATTGCATAAAATTGTAGCTGCTTTGCAAAAACTGGATCCCGGAGCGGAAGCTTGGAAAGCCAAACAATTGGATAAAATTTCTAATGCGGCACTATACTCCGAAATGAAGTCAATTCTGGATAAAGCCAATGCTGAATATTCCCGAAAACTAGGTGTACTCCAACAATGTATTTATGGAGCGGATATCCAACCTATAGCTGCTGAAATTTCCAGGCTCAGGAGTTTTCTTTCTCTTATTGTTGATGAAGAAATTAATGACGACAAACCCAATCGCGGAATATTAGCACTTCCAAATTTGGAGTTTAAGTTTGTTACCGCAAATACGCTTATTGGGCTTGATAATTCCGGTGCTATTGAAACTCCTAAAGTGTCTGAATTACTACCTCAGCTCCAAAAAATAAGATTTGATTATTTACAGGCTCATGGGGAAGAAAAAGAAGAATTAAGAAGTACCTACCGAAAACTACAAAAAGAAATTTTTAGCGCTCAGTTGGAATTAGACCCCAATATGAAAAGCCGCCCTATGCAACTGGCAAGCTGGGATCCTTTTAAAAATGAAGTTGCAGAATGGTTTGATGCCCAATGGATGTTCGGCGTTTCTCAATTTGATATTGTAATCGGAAATCCTCCGTATGGAGGGACTAAAATCACTAATGAATTAAAAAGTAAATTGAGTTTAGGAAGTAAAGATCCATATGGAGCTTTTTTAGCTAGATACTTACGTAAGAAAACACAACCTACTCCATTAAAACATAATGGGATTTTGGCTTTTATAGTTAGTGATACCTTTATGACTATAAAAACGCATAAACCGTTGCGTGATTTTTTACTTGAAAACCAGATTCACAGTATGATTCGTGTGCACCCGGACACCTTTAAAGCTACAGTTAATACAGCTATTATTATATGCGAACGGCTGGAAAAAGAAAAGGAAGATCAGAAACTACTGTTAATGGCGGATTTCACTAATACATCCATTCACGAAGAACATGATAGATTCGAAGAACTCTTAGGAAAAGTTACCGAATACACCTTATCTGATTCTGAAGAAGAAGCACAACAAAGTGAAGAAGTGCTGTATATGAAAGGTAAAAACTGGAGCTCAGAAAGCTCGCCGGAATATGCTATTTATTGTTATCTGCAATCACTTATAAAAACTAATACCAATCACCCATTCTTTGTGGCTTCGCCTAAACTATTTGGGTTAATGAATGATACAACGGCGACTAAAACACAAGTAGAAGTTGGAAATAGAAAAGTAGATGGAAGAAGTATTTCCATAAACAATAAAGAAATTTCCGTCATTAAATTGGGGGATGTTGCTGAAGTAAAACAAGGTTTGGCTACAGGAGATAATGATTCATACTTATTCCAAAATCCGGAAGCGAGAGGTACTTATCGAGACATAAATCAGTACAAGGATTATTTGCTTACAGAACGTGATTTAGACACCATCCGAAATAACGAAAATCTTAGAAAAGCGGTTATTAACAAAGGCATCTCAAAAGACGATTCGAATTCTGAGCGATATTTTAGTGGGAGATATATTATTCCTCACGATAAAGGAGGGGAAAGTGATATAGACACAGGTTGGCTTCCTAATTATTTTGTACATACCAATTATTATATTGATTGGAGCGAATGGGCGGTTAAGAGAATAAAAACCTATAAAGGTGATTCGAAAAAAATAAAATCTCGTTTTCAAAATACGAGTTATTATTTTTTACAAGGTATAGATTACTCACAAACAGGTATTTATTCTCCGACGTTTAGAATAAATTCAGCTTCAAATTTTAATACTGAGGCTACTTCAATTTTTTCAAACTTAAATCAATATGATCTGTTATCTAACTTAACATCCAAAAAAAATAAGTTTTTTATAAAAAATTATGTTGATACAACAGTTCATGCATCAGCTGATAAAATTAAAGATTCTCGATTAATTGAAGATTACAAAAAAATAAGGGTTTCTTTGATTGAGTTAATCATAAAAAACCAAAAAGAAACCCCTAAGTATGATTACGCATCCCATGAGCAATTAGAGATCGACTATTTGGTGTACAAAGCGTACGGATTAAACTGGGCAGATGTACAGGAAATAGAACATTGGTATGCTCGTCGTTATTCCAAACTGGTTGATGCCCAAAAACAAAACCTAGCTGACTTAGGCAAACCCATCGACTACATAGAGATTTACAAGCAATTGGCACAGAAATACGGAGATTTGAGTTAATAAACTGGTTGTTCGCGTAAGTAGCAAATAGCTTGGTGACAGCTTTTAAAAAAAGAAAAGAGTCATCTCGTGGCGAATGCCCGGGATCTGGATTGGATTATTTACCTCGATTTAATTTTAAGGGAATAGTTTCTATCATACCTACTTTTAAAAGTGAAACCTTCCCGGAGGTAGAATGTTACCCCATAAATCGTTTAAATCTGGGTTTATTGATCGTATTAAATTCATCTTCTATTTTCTTGCTAAACAAATCAAAATAACCGATATTACTAATCGTGTAACAGAAAGACTTAATAAATAGGTCTTATCGTTACATAAAAAGTAATGGCAGATAGTGTTTACATATCAAAAAATTTAAGTACCGAACAGCTTCGGTTTATGAAGCTGATGGATGAGTACGAGCTCTTGTATTTTAATATGCAAGAAGTAGAAGAAACCATGAATACTAGTTTTTCCAATCTAAATGAAGTACTCGAAAATTTAGTGGACAAAAAAGTTCTTCGACGTTTAGAAAAAGAAAAATACGCACGATTAGATTTTTCTGATATTCATCCCTTGGCTTCTTTTATAAGCCAAGGCGGTGTGATTGGGTATTGGTCGGCGTTACATATTCATGGGCTTACCGAACGCTTTCCCAATAAAATATTTGTAAAAATAGCGCATCGCAAAAGAAATACCACGCTGATGGGCATCCCCATACAATTTGTGAGCGTACTCGAACGCAAATTGAGTAAAGGAGTTATTAAGCAAGGCTATGGAGATCGTTCTTTTACCCTTACCACACCCGAAGCTACTTTGTTAGATTGTTTTGATCAGCCTCGTTATGCAGGCGATTTTCCTGATTTGTTACGTGCCTTTGCCAAAGCAACATTGGATAATGAGCAACTTATTGAATATGCAAAAATGTTGAACAACCGGGCAGTGATAAAACGATTGGGCTACATAGCAGAACTAGTCCGCCCTCAAGACTTGGGAACATTTATAGAATTTGCACATTCTATGGTAAACAAAAAGTATGATTTATTTGAAGCAAGTGGGGAAGAAGAAGGGGCATTCAATAACCGATGGAAGATCCGATTAAATCTTTCTGAGGATGATATCCTAAACATTATAAAATCGTCCTATTAACCATGATCCTTCAAAAAGAAATACGAGAAAAAGCACAAGGTTGGGGTGTACCCACTGATACCGTTGATAAAGATTTTGTACTGGGTCATTTTTTAGCTGTATTTGCTGATTACTTTAAAGATGTTTTGGTGTTTAAAGGCGGCACTTGTTTACGAAAGTGTTATTTCCCGGAGTATAGGTTTTCAGAGGACTTAGATTTTAGTAGCAGAACATCTGGATTTAAACTTAATGAAGAAGAACTTGAAGAAATCTGTAGAAAAGTTCAGTCGCATTCGGGAATTCAGCTACATTCTTCTACGATTGACGAATTAAGATACAAAGACGAAATAAAAGGTTACCAAACCCGAATTAGTTATTGGGGAGCAAATCACTCCAAAAACCAAGCACCATTGCCTGAAGCACGATGGCAAACCAGAATTAAACTGGAAATATCTGTAGATGAATTGCTGGTCAAAAAGCCAGAGGAAAGAAACATATTTCATCCTTATTCAGATCAGCTTTATTCAACAAAAGGCGTAGCTTGTTATTCACTACAGGAAGTAATTGCAGAAAAAATACGTGCTTTAAAACAGAGATCGTACACTGCTCCTCGCGACTATTATGATTTATATTATCTGACAGAAGGTTTAAGCGAAAGAGATTGGAAGAAGGTTGTTTCATTGTTTAAGCAAAAAATGAAACACAAAGAGCTTTCTTATTCATCTGCAGAAGAGTTAGTTTCCCAAAAGTCGATTACTCAGGTTTTAAAAGCTTGGGATTCAAGTATTGCTCATCAGGTTTCAGAAACAGATGAACATAATAAAGAACGGATAATTAGTAAGGTAGCCGAACGAATTAAAAAATATTTATAGGATGGCAAACAATTTTATAACCAATAATTCTACCCATAAATCTTTAAAAGGAAGATTAAATACTCTTATATCGATCAGCGATGAGTTGAAGTTTTTGGTTGGCTTTTTCTATTTCTCTGGTTGGGAGGCACTGTATAAAAGTCTGCAAGAAAATGAAGATGTGCAGATAAAATTATTGGTAGGCTTGCAGGTTAACGAGTTGCTGAATTCAATTGTAGAACATGGAAGCCAGGAAGACGGACTTTCTCAAGACGATCATTTCAATTTGTTTATGAGTTCTATGCGAAATGCATTGAACAACAAAGATATGGACAATGAGGAGTTTTATACCCAGGTAACTTTCTTTATTAAAATGCTGCATGAAGAACGATTGGTAATTCGAAAAACGGAGCATCCCAATCATGCAAAGTTATATTTATTCAGATTAAACAAAGAACAAGCTGAGATTCAAAATATGTTGGGCCAGTTTGTAACGGGCAGTAGTAATTTGACGAAGGCAGGACTTTCAAGCCAGCAAGAATTTAATGTTGAAATAAAAGATTATGGATATACTGATGCAGAAGCATACTTTGATGAACTGTGGAAATACGCCATTCCTATTTCAGAAGTAGATTCCAGAAAGGATTTTTTAATACAGTTTATAGAGCATAAATCACAAGCAGCAAATGTCACTCCATTCGAAGCTTATGCGCTCATCTTAAAAACTTTTTTAGATCTACAGCAAACGAAACAACTAAAACCTGAAGTTGAGAATATTCTGGAAGAAACGGGCTTTAAAAAATTCTCCTATCAGATAGATGCTGTGAATCAAGCGCTGAGTATAATCAAAGAATATAACGGAGTAATAATTGCGGATGTGGTAGGTTTGGGAAAATCAGTAATAGCTTCCCTTATTGCTAAAAACCTTGGTGAAAGAGGTATGGTATTGTGCCCTCCGGGATTAATAGGAGATAAAACATTAAGCACGGGTTGGTGGGGGTATATCAATGATTTTAAATTGTATGATTGGGAAGTGGAAAGCAGAGGTAAACTGGTAGAATTATCTGAAAACATTGCTAATAAAGACATTGATGTATTAATTATCGATGAAGCCCATTATTTTAGAAATCAGGATACAGAAGATTATGAAGCACTACTTAATATTTGCAGAGATCGGAAAGTGATACTGCTGACTGCTACGCCGTTCAATAATTCACCGGCGGATATTTTTTCATTACTTAAGCTCTTTATTGTTCCTGGAAAATCAGGCATTACCCTTGAGGATAATTTAGAAGGATTATTCAGAGCATATAATTATAGATTTAAACGGCTTTCTGAAATCACAAAAAATTACCAATCGGGAGATCAAAAAAAAGTAAAAAAAGCAGAACAATTTTATGTTCAATTGCTTGGCGAAGAATTACCTATTGATATTAGTTTGGTACGTCAAGAAACACAGCGGCTTGCTAACCAGATAAAAAATGTGATTTCTTCGGTAGTTATAAGAAGAAACCGGTTAGATTTAAAATTAGATCATTTGTATTCTAAAGAAGTTGATGAGCTTTCTACAGTAGAAGATCCTAAAGAACTTTTTTATGAATTAACCTCCGAACAGAATGAATTTTATGATACAATCATTTCCGAATATTTTATAGAAGGCGGTCGGTTCAAAGGTGCTATCTACCAGCCGTTCAGCTACGAAAACCCTGTTGAGAATGCTGAAAAAATGGATGAAGATGAAAATAGAGCATATCAACAACAGCGAAACTTATATGATTTTATGCGCCGCTTGTTGGTTAAAAGATTTGAAAGTTCTTTTGGTGCATTTTCTAAATCTATTAATCGATTTCTGAAAGTGCATAAAATAGTTCAGGATTTTATAATAAATTCAGGTGGTAAATATATTCTTGATCGTTCGTTAATTGAATCTATTTACAAAGATGATGAGGATGAAATTTTAAAGATACTGGAAAAGTTTGAAAAGGGATTGTTGGATAGAAAGATTCCCAAAAATAATACGGTATATGAGGTCGATAAATTTCAAAGAAAAAAAGAATTTCTGGAAGACATAAAAAACGATGAACTGTTATTTAAAGAAATTCAGCAAAAGATTGAGAGACTAGCGATAGTTGAGAAAGATCCGAAAAGAGATTCCGTTTACAAAGAAATAGAGACTATTTTAAAAGAAGACCACAATAACCGTAAAATTATTGTCTTTTCAGAATATGTAGATACTATAAAACATCTTGAGGGATATTTAAGAGATCGCCTTGGCAATCGCCTATTAGTGTGCGATGGCAATGTAACTAAAGAACTGGCCAAACATTTAGATACGGACTTTAATGCTCAGTACAAGGGCACTCAAACGAATCACTTTGATGTGCTAATTACAAGCGACAAGCTTTCTGAAGGTTTTAATCTGAATAGAGCCGGAGTAATTATTAATTATGATATTCCCTGGAACCCTACCCGTGTAATTCAGCGTGTTGGTAGGATTAACAGAATCGGGAGCAAGGTGTTTGATAAGTTATTTATCTACAATTTTTTCCCTTCTGAAACAGGTGCTGATATAGTAAAGTCAAGAGAAATAGCTAGCCAAAAGATGTTTTTAATCCATAATTCATTAGGTGAGGATGCTAAGATTTTTGAACCTGAAGAAGAGCCCACCGCATCAGGATTATATAACAAAATTAACGAAAATCCAGATAATGATGATGAGGTTAACACGATAACATCTATCAGAAATAAGTTTTTTGAAATTAAAGAAGCTCATCCAGAAGTAATTGAAAGAATTGAACAACTACCGTACCGTGTAAAAACCGCTAAATCATGTTCTGAAAAACAGCTTGCTGTATTAACAAAAAAGGGTCTCAGTTTGTTCGCTCAAATAGTTGATGAACCTTCGGTAGAAAAGAATGATGTTCAGCAGATTGCCTTTGAGAAGCTTTTGCCCCTAGTAGAATGTTCACTTGAAGAAGAAAGGCTTGAGTTGTCACCGCAGTTTTGGAAAGCTTATAATACCATTAAGGCGTATAAGCCTAAGTACAAAACCAGTAAAAGCGATCTTTCACTAGATTCAAAAGCATTGACAAATTTAAAACTAGGGTTGAAATTGGTAGACGCAAAAGAAGAGGAAACGGCGGAGTTTATGAAGATTTTGATTAAGGATATTAGAAAATATCAAACACTTTCTAGTAGAACATTAGGTAGGCTCGGAAGAAAAAAGCTTTCAAAAAGCTCTTCTAAAAAAGAGCAGAAAATATTCTTTGATGAGGTTTATTGGATAAAATCTCATTTAGGAAAAGATTATTTGGATAGGATTCTTAAAAAAGTAGGAACCCAAAAGAACGAAGTTATAATCGCTGTTGAAAATCAGTAACAAAAAAAAGGCGGTTACCTATTAAGTAACTGCCTTTTGTAGAAACGCTTTCTAATTAGTCATTCCCCCAGATCAAATCAAAATCAACTTCATTTTGTCCTTTAATGTCAGGATTTAGACTCGTGATCAAATGGTGAAGTCTCAATTTATTGTAATGGCGACCGGCTGCACCACGAATTCCATGCCTGTTTCCAGGATACATCATCAAGTCAAAGTTTTTATCAGCTTTGATAAGTGCATCTACCAACATTATTGTATTTGCCGGATGGACATTATTATCTACCGAACCGTGAACAAGTAGCAGCTTTCCTTTTAGTTGATCTGCATAAGTCATGGCAGAACCCACATCATAACCTTCCTTATTAGCCTGAGGAGTGTTCATGTAGCGCTCAGTATAAATAGTGTCATAACTTCTCCAATCAGTAACAGGAGCGCCTGCTACACCAACATGAAAAATATTAGGATAACGTAGCATTAGCAGTGCGGTTGCATAACCACCATAAGAGTGGCCATATACTCCAACACGATCTTCATCGGCATAATCACGCTCGGTGACTTGCTCTATCACCGCTGCATAATCATCAATTTCTATTGTTCCTAATTTGCCATAGTGTAAGGTTTGGAACTCTTTTCCACGATTTCCTGAACCACGATAATTTGTACGCACAACGATAAAACCTAGTTGAGCCATTCGCTGATATCCGTCATAAGTTTTGTAGGTATTGGTAACATCCTGATACCCGGGCCCACCATAAAGCGGAAGAAGCACTGGATATTTTTTTGATGGATCAAAATCTTTTGGCTTATAGATCAAAACCGGTAATTCTGTCTCGCCATCAGCAGCCATCATGGTTGTAAATTCTGGCTTTTCAAGACCAGCTTCTTTTACCTTACTGATGTCGGCTTTCATGACATTGCGAATCATTTTTCCATTCTCATTGTAGAGATTGGCCTCGTATGGAGAATCAAAAGAAGAATGAGTACATACGTAATATTCACCGGCTTCATTCATGCTTACGCTATGTCGTCCATCTCCATTAGATAGCTTTTTCATGTTCTTACCATTCATATCAATTGAATAGAAATAGCTGTCTAAGCCCATATTTTGGTAAGCGGTGAAGTAGATTTTTTTATCTTTTTGATCTACGTTTTCAATACTTCCAACCGGAAAATCACCTTTAGTAATTTGATTGATGAGCTTTCCGCTAAAATCGTAATGGTAAATATGATTGTAGCCACTAATTTCAGAAGTCCATATAAATGTTTTGTTGTCATCTAACTGAATAAAATTATCATGTAAGTTGATGTAAGCATCTTCTTGCTCATCAAGAATAGTTCTCACTTTTTTTGTGTTGATATCATACGCCAAAAGCTCAAGATGATCTTGTTTTCTGTTAAAGCGTCGGAATGTTAATTCGTTGCCATCGTTTCTCCAAACAGGACGAACGATATAGATATCCGGATCACTATTTGTAGGAATCTGTTCAATTTCTCCTGATTTGATATCAACAATAAAAAGATTTACGGTAGGATTGATTTCTCCAGCTTTTGGATACCGCATCAGCTCAAGTCCCGCTTCAAAGGTAAGTTCGTGAACTATAGGAAACTGATACACGTCTTTTTCCTGATACTGTAAATATGAGATTTTAGAATTATCAGGGGAGAACCAGTAAGCATCACGCTGGCCAAATTCTTCCGGATAAACCCAACTTGGCCGTCCGTTCATTTTCTCCTCACTTCCGTAAGTTAGGCGCTTTTCTTCTTTGGTTTTGGTATCTACTACGTAGATGTCATATTCTTTGATGTATGCGAACTTAGTGTAATCGTGAGAATACGTTCCATTCCAAAGTTGACTGCTCTCCATTCCCCGCATCAGCTCATCGGTATAAAGAGGTCGCTCCACTTCGGGCTTGTAAAGTTTTCTAAGCTTTTTGTCTTTTAAATTAAATACGTAATCTGTTTTTTCTTGAGTAAAAAAGATTGCTTCATCATCCATTACAAACTCAAATCTATCGAAAGGTAACGCTGAAACAGTAGTATCCGCAGCTTCATTGTACTGCTTTATAAGAGCATCGCTTGTTTTTTTATCAAAAAGAAGTGTTCTTTTTTCTGTTTTTGGATCTACTTTATAAAAAACGGTATTCCCGTTGTCATCCTTTTCGGTTTGCATGTAGCCCATGTTTCCAGGAAGCCAGCTAATACTGTTTCCATCAAAACTAACGAAACCACGCTCGCCCATTTTTGCATAAAGTTCCAGACCAATTTGAGCTTTTGCTACGCTAGAAAGTGAAACTATAAGTATCAGCGTAAAAAACGAGTGAAATAATTTTTTCATAATAACTTTAAATTTGTTTTTGATCTGCAGATAGTAACACAGAAGTTTTCAGTATAAAGATAAGAGTTCTGAATAAAGTTATAGTCAAATTGCGTAAATGGTTTATTAATTAAACCACAGAGTTCACAAAGAATTAAATTTACCACATGTTTGGCAAGTTTTGATATTATTTAAATAACAGACCTCCCTTAATTCATTCACATTGTTCTAACGAGAAAGATCCTCCCCTCCTTGGATAAGGAGGAGAAAGAGGGGAGGTACGAAGACTTTACAATCGAATTTCATAGATGAGTAACTACGACGTCAGAAATTTTACGCCCTAAAAAGCGTTCGGCTAGTTCCTGAAAACGTTGCGGGCGATCACTCACAAAACACTGAAAATCGCCACCGGCAGGATTTAGGAGTTCTAATTTTGTAAGAGTTCGCTTTGCAGTAAGTGCTATTGAATCTGCTGAATCTATAATCTGAATCGAATCTGAATGAAGCACTGTTGGAATAATATTTTTAAACAATGGATAATGCGTACAGCCTAAAATCAGAGAATCAATATCAGATTTTTCAAATACAGACAGATAATTTTCCAACGTTTTAATTGCAATTTCGTTGTCTATCCAGCCTTCTTCTGCTAATGGAACTAATAGCGGGCAAGCTTGCTGAGTAACTTTTATTTGGGGATGAATATCATGAATGGATCTTTCATAAGCATTAGAATTAACGGTAGCTAAAGTTCCGATAACGCCAATATGATCATTTGGGAAATGAGCCAGAGCCGTTTCAGTGCCGGAAGTAATCACGTCCAAAACAGGCAACTCTTTTGTTCGCTCAATGATCTGATTCTTTGCGGATGCAGAAACTGTGTTACAGGCAATTAGGATCATTTTTACGCCTTTTGAAAGTAAGAAATCTGTGATTTCCAGCGCATATTCCCGAACAGTTTCTTCAGATTTAATTCCATAAGGAACTCGGGCTGTGTCACCAAAATAAATAATATCTTCATTGGGCAAAGCCTTGGCAACAGATTTTGCAACAGTTAAGCCACCAATTCCGGAGTCAAAAATTCCAATAGGGGCATCTTTATCTAATTCCACAAATAGAAGTTTTAGAATGGTTAAAAATAGAATGAAATGTACTAGGAGAAGATTGAACATCCAACCGAATTCATAGAATTTGAAAATTCAGGACTGTGCCAAAGGCATCCGCCAATCGGCGGAAAATCCTTTCTTGTTTATGCTTTTACTACAACCTCGTGCATAAGCTAGCATGGGCTTCAGCCCTGCTTTTGAAAAAAAATATTATTTATGGACTAAAAAATTAAGAAGTACATAATTTAAAACCATTAACACTGCTTTTTTCGTAGCTTGATGCAAATAAATTCATAAAAATCATCTTTTGAAGACCATTTACCGTTCTGCGATAATCGCGACTCTTTTATTATTAGCATTAATGCCAGCCACTCTTTCAGCTCAGGATAAAACGGATACTCTTAAGGTAAAGCTGGATGAAATTACAGTTGTTGGTTTCACCGGAAACCGGAGTATTATGGAAACACCGGGGTCTATCTCCTATGTAGGAAATGAAAGAATAAATGGATTTAGTGATCAATCACTGGTGTATGGATTGAATACTGTTGCCGGAGTAAAAATGGATGAACGTGCTCCCGGAAGTTATAGAATTGCGATCCGAGGAAGTGCCATTCGTTCTCCTTTTGGAGTTCGAAACGTGAAAGTGTACTGGAATGATCTACCGCTTACGCTTCCATCAGGAAGTACGCCTCTTAATTTGCTCGATAATCAAAATATAAAGCAAGTTGAAGTTATAAAAGGTCCGGCAGGAAGTTTGTACGGAGCAGGAACAGGTGGAGTGTTACTCATAAACAGTTTTTCCAAAGAGCCAACAACTGAACGAATTGCAGATGTTTCTTTTGGTGATTATGGGCTGTTTAAATATGGAGGCGAATACGTTTCCAAGAGCGAATATAAGATCACACAATATAAATATGTATCTCAAACTTCGGATGGATACAGAGATCAATCCTTTTTTGATCGCCAAACTTTCGAAACCGGAATAAAAGTGTTTACACCCTCTGATATATTGATCAGTGTTTCAACACTATATTCAAAACTGAATTATGGGATTCCCGGAGGATTGACTCTCACTCAATTTCAAGACGATCCAACACAAGCAAGAGCGGGAAGTGTGGAACAAAATGCTTCTATCGATCAGGAAGATTTTATTCTTGGGGTAACTGCTGAAAGTGAGTGGACAGAGTATTGGTCAGGTGGTTCGAGTGTTTTTGTGAACATCAGCAAGTTCGAAAATCCATTTAATTTTGACTATAAAAGTGAGAGCCGAAAAAGTTGGGGAAGTCGCCCATGGGTTCAGTACAGGAATACATTCGGTGAGACAGATCTTAAATTGAAACTAGGAGCAGAAAACCAATTTGGAAACAACAATGCACGAAATTACGACAACAATATGGGAACGAGAGATTCTCTGAATTTTGAAGATGAGATCGAAATAAGGAATAGAAGTTTATACCTGGTTGGAGAAGTAGATTTGCCGGGAGATTTTTTTATAAATACAGGAATAAGTTATAACCTGGTTAAGTATGATATAAATAGGGTTGCGACAAAACAGGGTGGGGTTGACCCAAACCTGGTTTCAAAACAATTCGATCCGGCGTTTATTCCAAGATTTGCTATCGCTAAACGATTAAATGATAATACGACGGTACACGCAAGTATAAGTGCAGGTTTTTCTCCTCCTACATTAGAAGAAGTTCGAACTAACGATGGCGATATAAATGTAGATATTGAACCTGAAAAAGGAATTAATTATGAAATTGGAATCAGAGGAAATTCCAGAGATGGAAAGTTCACGTATGATGTTGCTACGTTTTATTTCAGATTGACCGAAAGTATTGTACTAACAGAATCTGAACGAGATGGAACGCTAGCTTTTGCAAACGCTGGAGAAACAAATCAAACCGGACTAGAGGTTGCAACTACTTGGGTTCCAATCAATAATGGGAATAATTTCTTAAGCCGATTAGAAGTTCAATCCTCTTATACGTTCCATTATTTCAAGTATGATAATTATGTGAAAGAAGGAGATGATTTTTCAGGAAATAGATTACCGGGAGTTGCTCCAAATACGTTTATTACTACTTTAAATGCACAAACTAAACTGGGTGTTTATGGTTTGTTGTCGTATAATTTTACGGACGAAATCCCATTAAATGACGCTAACTCCGTGTACTCAAACGCTTATCATTTAGTAAAAGGAAAGCTGGGCTTTCGGCAAAAATTTGGCCAGGATGACAAATTTACGCTCAACCTTTATGCCGGACTTGATAACATCCTGGATGAACGATACAGCCTTGGATATGACATCAACGCGTTTGGCAATCGATTTTATCAACCTGCTCCGCCATTGAATTGGTTTGGTGGAATTAAGATCAATTACTCAATTATCAATTAAGAATGATTCAATGAATTCTTAATTGATAATTGAAGCATTCTTAATTGAACTAAAACTTCCTCGCAATAACCACCGTCTTTTTAAAAGTGCGATTATTGTTTTTAGAATTTTTTTCAAGATAGAAAACAAAAAAGCCCGCTTTCATTTAAGCAGGCTTTTAGATTTTAAAGAAAAAGTAAAGTATTAACTACCACAACCGGGTCCTGAGCAACTAGGGTAAATAAAATATCTATAGTTACTGGTTTCACTTGCTGCACCTGAATTAGTATGAGCATAAACCTTATAGGTATAGAAATCTTCAAAATCAAAAGGAGGTGATCCTGCTGTTTGCAGATTTGGATTATATATTGGCGTATCTGTATAAGAAGTTCCCGTTGTTGTAGAGACTAAGACCCAGCTCCCATTTTCGAATTTGCGATATAGTTTGTAATCATCTGCGCCACTTATGCTATTCCATGTTAATTTTGGGCTATTATTATCTACGCTATGTTGCAGAGTAGGACTTGGTAATTTACTGGTTACAATTTGGTCAGGGGTGCCATCAGGGTCTCCTGAAACATAACCGTCAATAGAAATATCATTGGGAACGGTTAGCAACAACCCGGCAATATGCGGCGCCGCCATGGAGGTGCCGCTAATCGTATTAGTACCCCCATTCTTCCAAAGTGAAGGAACATCTACACCGGGACCACCATATTCGATAGGAGGATTTCCATAATTTGAAAAAGAAGCAAATACATCTTGGTCATTAAAAGCAGAAACTGTCCAAATATTCGCATGATTAGTTCTACCCGGTGAATAATTATTTGCATTTGCACCTGCATTTCCTGCTATTAAGGCCAATCGCACGCCGTTATTAGCTGCACTTAAAACTGCATTGTCAAAATCGTTATCAACACCCTGCGTATTCCAAATGCTCATATTTACTATGTCTTGAGGTGCCGCTTTATTTGATACATAGTCGATACCATTAAATAGTGCTGGACTCGGGCAACCCGCACTGGTACAAACTTTTATAGCAACAACAGTAGCGCCTGCCGCAACGCCTACAACATTGCGAGTATTATTTTTTGCAGCAATAATACCTGCAACATGGGTACCATGACCATGTTGGTCGTCAGCAGATTCGGTAGCAATAAAAGAGACACTATTGGCTACATCTACATTCAGATCAGGATGATTCAAATCAATTCCTGTATCTATAATCCAAGCTTTTTTACCAACTCCATTTTGTGCCCCACCAACACGTGTAATTCCCCATGGAGTGGTTTGAGCACGTAACATGGTCGAAGTTTTAGCTTCCGGAACAGGCAAGCCTGAGGATTCTACACCAAGGCGATACATTCGTGCTTGTGAGATATGATCAATCAAGGGGTCATTCTGTAATGTTTTAACTTGTGCTGGCGACAGCTTAGCAGCAAAACCCTTCAGCGCATATTTGTATCTGTACAGCACGGAATCACTTTTAATATTGTAGGTTTCCAATACCGACTGTGTACGCTGTAGTGCTTGTTGCGCCACATTTTCATTAATTAGTCCGTTGGCCTGGTCTTTAAATACTACAATATACTGGCCGGATATCAAATTGGTGTCGGCTGCTGCAACCTTCGAAACGGAGGCTTTGCCGGGTACTTGATTAGTTGGGGGGGGGGCGTTATCTTGTTGTGTAATGCTGCTATCGCATCCAGTAAGGATGAAAATAGCTATTAAACTTATATTAATGAATGAGCTGATTAGATATTTCATAGTATTCTCCTTGTGGATTGTATGATTTTGTGTGTTAAGCCTGTTTTCTAAAGAAAAGGCTTTTTATATAAGAGTAACCAACTCCCCATTTGTTACAATAATTTAAAAAAATAGTCATTATGCGTTTTGTTATCCCCATTATTCTATTCATACTCTTTGGTGGTTGTGGCACCGATTCGGACCCCGGCTCCGCTAAAATTTCATTGGAAGGATCCTTTGCACAAGCTGGACTGCCCGGTCTGAAGGTTAATACCTTTAACCAATTTGAAGGGAATGTTTATGTGGCTACAGATGGTGGATTATATAGAACCCAGTTAGGAAACAAAGAAAAATCGTGGGAATCATTAGGGTTGATAGAAGAAAATGTAGCTGACATAGTCTTTTTACCCCAAGGAGAGCTAATGGTTGCAATTAGCTTAATCTTTATTAATGACGGAGAACCTACGCTTTTTTTGTCTAAAGATGAAGGTCAAAGCTGGCAGACATGGGTAAATAATTATGGTGGAGAAACTGGAGAATATACGTTCATTTCATCTTTAGCTACTCCTACTACTCCTTCTGACACAATATTTGCACACGGTGCAGATCGAACAGTTGCAAGATCAGTTGATGGGGGTCAGTTGTGGGAATTAGTAACTGGCCGATGGGATAACTTTGGCGGAGCATCAAGATCAGTATACATAAATGCCTCTCAACAGGAAACAATATGGATTTCAGGAGCTACTGCGCTTGGTCAGCCTTATATTTTAAAATCAAAAAATAATGGGGAAAGTTGGGATGACCTAAATATTTTAGAAAATGTAGAGGCTATTTGCTTCGATATTATTACTCCGCTTAATAATAGAAATGTAGTATTGGCTGGTCTTGGTAGTGGTTTTGCGCAGGCGCTTGTTATTCGTAAATCCACCGATGGTGGTCAAACTTGGGGAACGGTGTTTGAAGGTATTAATACCTTTACTCTGGCGCAAAGCCCCAAGGATGATCGGGTAGTCTATGCCAGCGGCGTAAATGCCCGGGGGCAGTTATTTTTTATAGCAAGTAATGATTTTGGCGACAGCTGGCAAACCGTAGAGTTTGAGGGCGGACCGACTCAAATTCAGGTAAACGATATGATTTCCGTGATGCAAAACGGCAAAGAAGTGCTGTACTTTGGTACTAATAAAGGGTTGTATAGTTTTACTTTTGAAAACTGAAGTTCAATTATGTAATTAATTAAGAATAAGAGAATTAGGAATAGAGGAATATTTATTCTCGGAGTGTTGTCATTTCGAAGCCTCTGAAAGAGGGGAGAAATCTAAAGATTACTGTTTGAACTGCTATTAGATTACAGACAAGAATTTGAAATAAAAAAAAGCCCTCTCTGAATCTATTCAAAGAGGGCTTTTAAGTTTTATGGTAAGGCATACTACAATTTAAAATAAGGTTTGATTTAGGGTTTTATAGAATTTTAAACTGAGAGAGTTTTAACATTGTATTTCGTTTGGAGCACAGCCGGCTGGGTGAATTGATACAGATTTAATAACTGAGGTCTGTTCCCCTCCACTACTTACCGTTGTTTTTACATAACGGTTTTCTAAAGAGGTGGAATTGTTATAAAAAGTCCAGGAAAAAGTGGACGAGTTGGAACCGGCTGCTGCCCATGGCCCTGAGTAAGAAGAGCTATAATACCATTGATAGCTATAATTTCCATCTCCACCAGTTGCATTGGCTTGCCAGGTACCTACCTCACCTGAATTCAGATATGTTGGACCGGTAATATTCGCTTGCAGTGGAGTATATGCCGCAATTGGATCGGCATTGCCATCAGGATCTCCTGAAACATAACCGTCAATAGAAATATCATTGGGAACGGTTAGCAACAACCCGGCAATATGCGGCGCCGCCATGGAGGTGCCGCTAATCGTATTAGTACCCCCATTCTTCCAAAGTGAAGGAATGTCTACTCCAGGTCCTGAATAATCAATTGGAGGATTTCCATAATTTGAAAAAGAAGCAAACTGATCATTAATATCAAAGGCTGAGACCGTCCAAATATTCGCATTCTCAACTCTGGCTGGAGTTTGGTAATTAGCATCAACACCATCATTACCAGCTGCAATGGTAAATCTTAATCCAGAATTTGCAACATTATTTACAGCATAATCAATAGATGTTACGCTACCGCTCGGATTGTAAAGACCAAGACTCATGTTAATGATATGGCTTGAAGAAGCCCGGCCTGCTACATAATTTATGCCATCAACTACATCTTGGGTATTGCCAAAGCCGTATTGATCCAGCACTTTTACAGAAACCACAGTTGCACCCGCAGCAACTCCTACCACATCAGTAGAATTGTCTTTAGCCGCGAGGATACCTGCTACATGTGTTCCATGGCCGTTCAAATCATCGGCGCTTTCACCGCCCACAAAAGAAACACTGTTACCAACATCTACATTTAAATCGGGGTGATCCAAATCAATACCGGTATCCAGAACCCAGGCTTTTTTACCAACTCCGTTTTGAGCACCGCCTACTCGGGTAATTCCCCAGGGTGTGGTTTGGCTCATTATCGTATTTTTCCGAACAACCGCCGAAGTTGTGGTCATGGAGGTTGTTCCTTCAATCCCATTAAACCGTCGATTTTGTTCTACAAAATCTACCTGTGGATTCTTTTTAATAGCCTCAAGCTGAGCTTCGGTTAGGGTTGCAGCAAACCCACGAAGAGCATACTCATATCGGCTTTTAACATTTTGTTCTTTGATGCCGAATGTTTCTATTTTATTGTTTACAAACTGACGGGCTTCCTGAGCTACTTCGTTATTTATACGCCCTTCCCACGGGTCTTTGAATACTACAATATATTCTCCGGGAATGACTTCTCCACCGGCTCCTTTAGCCTTTTGCAGCTGTTCTTGACTATCTGATTGGGGGGGGGGTATTTTGAACCATGTTCTGGTCGTTGCAACTTGTTATTGCCAATAAAGCAATAACACCAATGAATAAATGTTTTAAAATTAATTGATACATTTTTTCTCCTTTATATTGTGATTTAAACGCAAAAAATTGCGTCTTACTACTTACAAGAGAACCTCAACCCCTAAATGTTACACTTATGGTTTGTAAAAATAATTTAACAGGAAATTCGCTTCTTCTTTTATCTTTCATATTTCTCCTCAGTTGTTCCACCAATTCAACGGATAACATAAACCTTCAGCTTGAGGGAAGTTTTGAAAAGGATGGGTTAGAAAATCAAATTATTTACCAATTAAAAGAAGTAGAAAATCAACTTTTTAGCGGCACAAATTCCAACTTATACCAACAAGAAGTTGGCACCACCCAATGGAATAAACTAATTTCTGACGATGTAACTATATGGACTTTTGAAATTTTGTCTACAAGTGAAATAATAGCCTCATTTGATTTCAATAAGTTCGATTCCTTGACAATAGCATACACAGAAAATGCCGGAGAGACCTGGCAAGAGTATCAAAATGGATTCGGAGGGGAAACAAAAATGATTCCATTACTCCTGGTGCATAGCCCCCAAAATAAGGATCTTATTTTTGCACGAGGACTGGTGAATGTTGCAAAATCAGAAGATAGAGGGAAAACCTGGACAAGCATTTTTTTAGACTGGGACTATATTGGAAGATCAACATTTATAACGGTAGATTCCCAAAACACCGATATCATTTGGGCAGGTGGGGCAAATGCCATTTTCCAACCCATGCTAATACGTTCAGAGGATGGGGGAGATTCTTGGGAGAGGCTAACGGTACTTGAAAATACTGAAGCCGTATGCTATGATTTGCTAATACACCCTTCTGATACTAATATCTTATTAGCCGCTTTGGGAGGGACTATAACTTTATCAAGAATCATTCGTAAATCCACCGATGGTGGTCAAACTTGGGGAACGGTGTTTGAAGGTATTAATACCTTTACTCTGGCCCAAAGCCCCAAGGATGATCGGGTAGTGTATGCCAGTGGGCAGAATGCTCAGGGCACGCTCTTTTTTGCTGCCAGCGGCGATTTCGGCGACACCTGGCAAACCGTAGAGTTCGAGAGTGGTCCGACTCAAATTCAGGTAAATGATATGATTTCGGTGCTACAAAACGGCAAAGAAGTGCTGTACTTTGGTACTAATAAAGGGGTGTATTCTTTTACTTTTGAGAATTAAAATCAATTAGGAATAGGGGAATTAGGAATAAGAAAATTAGGAATAGAGGAATATTTATTCTCGGAGTGTTGTCATTTCGAAGCCTCTGAAAGAGGGGAGAAATCTAAAGATTACTGTTTGAACTGCTATTAGATTACAGACAAGAATTTGAAATAAAAAAAAGCCCTCTCTGAATCTATTCAAAGAGGGCTTTTAAGTTTTATGGTAAGGCATACTACAATTTAAAATAAGGTTTGATTTAGGGTTTTATAGAATTTTAAACTGAGAGAGTTTTAACATTGTATTTCGTTTGGAGCACAGCCGGCTGGGTGAATTGATACAGATTTAATAACTGAGGTCTGTTCCCCTCCACTACTTACCGTTGTTTTTACATAACGGTTTTCTAAAGAGGTGGAATTGTTATAAAAAGTCCAGGAAAAAGTGGACGAGTTGGAACCGGCTGCTGCCCATGGCCCTGAGTAAGAAGAGCTATAATACCATTGATAGCTATAATTTCCATCTCCACCAGTTGCATTGGCTTGCCAGGTACCTACCTCACCTGAATTCAGATATGTTGGACCGGTAATATTCGCTTGCAGTGGAGTATATGCCGCAATTGGATCGGCATTGCCATCAGGATCTCCTGAAACATAACCGTCAATAGAAATATCATTGGGAACGGTTAGCAACAACCCGGCAATATGCGGCGCCGCCATGGAGGTGCCGCTAATCGTATTAGTACCCCCATTCTTCCAAAGTGAAGGAACATCTACACCGGGACCACCATATTCGATAGGAGGATTTCCATAATTTGAAAAAGAAGCAAATACATCTTGGTCATTAAAAGCAGAAACTGTCCAAATATTCGCATGATTAGTTCTACCCGGTGAATAATTATTTGCATTTGCACCTGCATTTCCTGCTATTAAGGCCAATCGCACGCCGTTATTAGCTGCACTTAAAACTGCATTGTCAAAATCGTTATCAACACCCTGCGTATTCCAAATGCTCATATTTACTATGTCTTGAGGTGCCGCTTTATTTGATACATAGTCGATACCATTAAATAGTGCTGGACTCGGGCAACCCGCACTGGTACAAACTTTTATAGCAACAACAGTAGCGCCTGCCGCAACGCCTACAACATTGCGAGTATTATTTTTTGCAGCAATAATACCTGCAACATGGGTACCATGACCATGTTGGTCGTCAGCAGATTCGGTAGCAATAAAAGAGACACTATTGGCTACATCTACATTCAGATCAGGATGATTCAAATCAATTCCTGTATCTATAATCCAAGCTTTTTTACCAACTCCATTTTGTGCCCCACCAACACGTGTAATACCCCAGGGCACTGTTTGACTATTTAATAAGAAAGAGCTTTTATCAATATCTATTTTGCTGAAAGTAAACGAGGGCACTACATTAGTATGGTAAGCAAGTTCAAATAAGGCATTCGGCGTTACGCTTTTGATACGAGGATCATTTTTCAAAGCCTTTAATTGCTTATCAGAAAGCTTCGCAGCAAAACCTTTGATAGCATATTTGTACCTGTTGAGTACAGAATCTTCAGAAATAGCAACCGATGACAGTATGCTACTTTGTAATTGATCAACTTCTCGACCAATATTTTCTGAAATCTTATTCTCGAATTGATTCTTGAATATAATAATATATTCACCGCCAATAATCTTTGAATTTTGATTATTTGATGCGGTGTTTTCTGCCCTTAATTCTTGACTAATTAGGGGGGGGGGTATTATCTTGTTGCACAATGGTGTCGCCGTCGCACCCGGCAAACAGGAGCATAGCGATGGTTGCTACATAAATGATTGGAATGGTTAAATATTTCATAATAGTCCTTTTTGTTTTTGATGGTTGTTTAGCCGCTTCCCTTTTATACGTAGTACAAAAAGAAAGCACTGTACTTTATAAGATGATCTGAACCCCAATTTGTTACAAAAAAACTTTTTATTATGCGTTTTTTTACCTTGATTTTAATAATTTTTACCTCCTTTTTGGGGCTCTTTAGCTGTTCCACGGATTCCCAGTCAACCAAGCAGCTCAACGTGGAAGGGTCTTTTGGCGAACCTTCGCTACCCGAGCAAGAGATATTTGAAATAAAGGCCAACGATGAGACCCTCTACGCCGGAACCGATAATAATTTATATCTTAAAAGCGAGAAAGAATCAGCTTGGCAGCCACTGGGGCTTCCAGCCGGAAAAGTGCGAACATTTGTGGTATTATCTGAGCAAGAATTATTGGCATCCGTTAATTTCAATAATGGCGATTCCTCAACTATTGCTCGTACAAATGATGGTGGTAAAAGTTGGAATCCCTTTCGTAATGGGTATGGAGGAAACCTACAGGTGATTCCTTTTAGTATGGATGCCGAGAAGAAAAATCCGGCTGTGCTCTTTGCCAGATCTTCACCATTTATGTATGTTGCCCGCAGCATAAATGGAGGGGCTAATTGGGAAAATCTAATAGGAACTTGGAATAATCCAAATTTGGGTGCGGGCATTTTTGTAAAAATCGATTCTAATAATCCCCAAAATGTATGGGCTGGGGGAGCCAATGCTTTCTTCCAACCTTCATTATTTAAATCTGAAAATGGGGGAGACGATTGGAAAGGGCTTACTGTGCTTAAAAATACAGAAGCCACTATACATGATCTTTTGATAAATCCTAATAGTTCAGATCAAGCCATAATAGGATTGGGTGGAATCCTTAAAACCACCGACAACGGTGAAAGCTGGGAGGCTGCTTTTAATGAAGCCGCAATTTACACCCTAACCCACAGCGCCCGTGATCCGGAGGTAGTCTATGGCAGTGGAGTAAACGCCTTGAGACAGTTATTTTTTATAGCAAGTAATGATTTTGGCGACAGCTGGCAAACCGTAGAGTTTGAGGGCGGACCGACTCAAATTCAGGTAAACGATATGATTTCCGTGATGCAAAACGGCAAAGAAGTGCTGTACTTTGGTACTAATAAAGGGTTGTATAGTTTTACTTTTGAAAACTGAAGTTCAATTATGTAATTAATTAAGAATAAGAGAATTAGGAATAGAGGAATATTTATTCTCGGAGTGTTGTCATTTCGAAGCCTCTGAAAGAGGGGAGAAATTAGAGATAATTAGTTGACAAAATTCTTAAAACTATCTCAAAAACCTAAATAGGGTCATCCCGATCCGCCAGCTGGCGGCTCGGGATGACCCTTTGCCTTTAACTTGAAGTAAAACTGTCATCGAATTATCTAACTTCTACAGGGATGACCTGTCGTTTTTTTGGTAGCTTATAGAAAAAACGATCAAAACTTCCTTGCAATAACGACCGTTTCCTTAAAATTTTGATCTCTTCCTGCGGTGCTGTTGTACGCTTCAAAGAGGACGATGTAAATTCCCACTCTGTTTTTGTTTCCATCATTCGTTAATCCATCCCAAATAAGACTTCCGGAAAATCCGGCAGGTTTGCCGTCAACAAGTTCCCGAACTTCTCTTCCGTAACGATCATAAATCCTAACCCTGAGTAAATAATCCGCTTCATCTAAGGTGTAATTGATAGATAAGAAATCTTCAAATCCATCATCATCAGGGGAAAATGGATTTGGAGTAAATGAAATTCCCACATTATCAGGAAGAATACTTTGAGCTTGAAAAATAGAGTTCTCCTGATTAGGTGTTCCACCTGTTACTTCGGTGCTTGAACTCCAATTTGATTCGTCATTTGAAGGTCCGGTTGGCGTGATTTTTTCGAGAGCGACGCCATCAGTACTTACACGATTCGGGTTTTGCCAGCTTTCGTCATAAAAAACGGAATCAATAGTAGTGCCGGAACTGTCAGAAATAAATATCGCATCGCCGGAGGCGGATAAGCTTAAACTGGAACGATCGATTTGCATGGTAAACTGATCAGGTTCGTTTTCCAGAGCAAAGTATTCTGCCAATCTGCTTTCAGCAAACAAAGAAGTCTGATCTTCAGCATAAACCAAAAAATATCCGTTAGGCTGAATCCATTTAAAAGTTGAAGAAACCGGATCTAATCGGTTTACTTCGTTGTCTTCATTTGGAGCGTCATTCAGAAATATCTCTTCCAAAGAAATGGCGTAATCCTGAGTATTGTAAAGTTCTATATATTCGGTTTGATCGGGAAGATTGTCTTCATCGTCCGAAAGCGGATCGTATAAGATCTCATTGATGACAACTGCTCCTTTAGTTATTGGCTGTGCGACAGAAATAGAACCCGAATTCAATGTGTTTCCAACTACATCATTAAGATTTGTGACTGTCAGTTCTAAGGAAGAAAAAGATTCTAATCCAGTGCCATCAACAGTAAGCTCATTAGCAACATTTTGATTGAAAGATTGGATGTTCCTGTTTTGCCCGGCGATGGTTATGGTTGCCCCCGTTGGATCAACAAATTCTGAAAAGGCAACGAATACATCACCATTACTAAGAAGACTAGCAAATATCAGATTAGGAGCGACCACATCAAGTTGAAATACAGAGTTTTCTACTCCGGCACTATTTCCTGTCCCAGAAGTATTGCTGTTCCAGTTATTTACATCATTAGAGGCTGCATTGGGATCTTTTCGTTCCGCAGAAATACCGTTTTCATCTCCACCAAAGCGTTCGGTATAAAAAAGGCTGTCGATAGTTATACCGGCATCAGTTTTCAAAATGATTCCGTCTCCGCTATCATTGAGAGAAGGAAATCCTGATAGAAATAAGCCGTTGGTTGTTGAATTTGCGAAGTCTTGCTTATCGGTCAGTACTAAATAGCTATTCGATTCAAGAAACGTGCCTTCAGGAAGTGTAGCAGAATTATTAGCTGCATCAGAAATCACCCAATTGCTAAGATCAAAGTTGTTGGAAGATCGATTGTATAGCTCCACAAACTCAGGACTGTTTTCGTCCGTTTTCTGATAAAGAATTTCATTTATAACTATATCTGAAGGTTGTGAAGGAGAGAATTCCAAATATCGAACATCGACCGAGGTTTCGCTCAATACATTCCCAAATATATCCTGCTGATTATTTACGGTGATGGCATAAGTAGTTTCATTTTGAAGGTTTTCGTTGAAAATCAGAGTTACCTGGTTTCTATTTACGGATATTGATGCAACAGACAAAGAAGGAGAGAAGGAGTAATTCGAAAAGTTTTCAGCGTTACTTAAATCCACACGTTCATTATAAATAAGTGCAATCGAAGTGTTATTGATAGCAAAAGTGTTCTGCAACATCGGAGCCGTGTTATCTTGTTCTACCTGATTTGGTTCAGCCGGTGTAGCAAGTTCTGGAGCCGGACTATCGCCCCAGTTCTCCCGGAATTCTCCGGTTACATCAATAGTTCTCCGTTCCAAAGAAACTTCATCACCGCCCCAATCTTGTGTATAAGTAAGTGAGTCGATCGTAACTCCCTGAGCATTTTTCAATACAATGGCATCGGTGGTGTTATTCAAGGCAGGGAACCGGCTTCCCATAACCGCTAAGCGATTCGTCTGACCAACCTGAATGGAACTGTCAGGTGTTAAAATAACATAAGGATTATCAGGAAGGCTGGATGAAGGAACATTTTTTCGAAAAAAGAAATCACTATTGATGATGATCATTTCATTCCCCGAATTATCGCTTAATGTCCATCCTTTCAAATTGAAAATTTTATCGGAAGGATTATATATCTCAACAAACTCGGTCAGACCAGAAGGCGGATCGTATACAAACTCATTTATGAATACATCGCCAACTTGAGCGGTATCAGTATCAATGTATTCAAATTCTCTTATGATATTCGGATTTACATTTCCAAAAATATCAGCTTGATTAAAAATTTCAAGAGTACCATTTTCAGGAATATTAAACTTTACAATGAGCTCCACAGAATTAGGTTCAGTAAAACTAGCTTTGAAGAATTGATTTTCTCCGGCAACGACTTTTGTAGGAACGGTAATGCCATAATTTTCAGGGTTCTCTGCAGAATCGGGATTGATTCGTTCAGTGAAAGTGAGGATAAAAGTAGAGTCATTAATGATGCTTAGCGTTTCCAGATCAGGAGGAGTATTATCCTGAGAAACTTCATTTTCAGATCCGGCAGTTCCGGCTAATGGATTTGGAGAATCTCCCCAGTTTTCAATAAAGATAGATGGTGCAGTTTCACTGCGGCGTTCAACTGCGATATCAACACCGCCCCATTCAGGCGTATATTGTAAAGAATCTATTGTAAAGCCATTTTCGCCATAAAGACGAATTTGATCGGTTGTATTATTGAAAGCCGGTAAGGAAACTTCGATAGCATGTACTTCCCCAAAAACATTCTTAAGCGCTGCTGTGTCAGAAGTTATAACGACAAAACTATCAGGTAAAAGGGCAAAATCCTTAGTGGAAATTGTGCTTAAAGAACCATTATCGCCAAGTTTCCAATCTTTAAGGTTAAGTAATCTTGACGAAGTATTTTTCAGTTCAATGTATTCTTCCAAGCTCCCCGGGGGATCTTTCAAAAATTCATTAATCACAACATCTCCGGTTTGATATGCATCAAATCTAAATAAACTAATAGTGGTGTCAGCCAGTGTAGTTTCATTGTCGGCATCTTCGATGGAAGTAACGTTCAATTCTAAAGAACCACTGGGCAAATTGTTTGCGAATATCAATTCCACAGAAGAACTGGAAGGCTGATTTATTCCTGACGGATTAATACTTCCGGGATTGATAGTAAAATCAGCATTTTGCAGAGTAGCAGGATCGTAGTTTTTGCTAAAATCAACATTTATAGTAGTGGCATTTTGGATGGAAGCATTTGTAACCTCAATAGGCGGGACTTCAATTTTAAAGTCGAAGAAAAACTTATCTGTTCTAGTAGATGTATAAGTGGTTTTAAATCCAAAGAAAGAAGTGGACGTGTAGGTGTTATCCGTTCCGGTAGCTTCTTGCACAGTTGGTGCAGAATAAGAATTAGCGACCTCTAGTTCCCAATTTCCGGATGCGTCTCGCAATACCTTAACTCTGAAATTTCCTCCTGAAGCAATGCTTGTAGTTCCTGTAAGTACTTCACCATCTTTGGCACCTGCGGTGATTCTGAATAATCTAAATACATCTGCTGAACCATCCTCACCCGCTTGAAGCATATATCCATTAAGAGCCTGATCCAGATCTGAATTATTGCTCATTAAATAAAACTCGGATTTATTTCCGTTAGAAGGATTGAACCCATCAAATCGAACAAAGAATTCCCAAAAACCGACTGCATTTGCAGATGGAATACTGAGTTGAGAAGAACCGGCTGCCGGGGCATCTTGCTGAAGTAAAACATTCCCGGATTCCGTGACAAAAACAAAATCTGAATTATTTCCTGACCAGTCAGAAATATCCTGATCAGTAAAATCATCCTGAAAGTTCGCAGTTTGCGCAACAACAAAGAAGGGAGTTAAGAGGCCAAGAAGTAACAAAAGATATTTCATGGTGATAGAATACTTGAGTGAAAGCACTTAATCAACTCTACAAAAAAACTTAACGTAAATTTTACACAAAAAAATAGGGGTGAAAGAATTTCCATCTTTCACCCCTTGAAGGACATTGGAGGTATGAGCCCCCAAATGTAAGATTAGTATGTTCTCCTCAACTGTATGATTAGCATGTTCTCCTCAACTGTATAGTTAGACAGTTTCATGAGGAACTCCTTACAGAAATTTTGTACCTTTTTTAAAAGCAAGTTTAAAGCCAATAAGTCAATAAAAAACAATAAAAAATATGCGTAGTCTACCATTTGTGATTGATCAATTAAACGGCGGATTTATGTTAGTGGAAGGAATTTTGAGCGTGAAAGACCATAAACTATTCATTGAGTTTCAGAAAAAAGACGCTGTAGTGGGAGCATATAAATCTGATTTATCTACTATCGAAATTCCTTTTTCGGATATTGATATGATGGAATACAAAAAAGGGTTTTTCTCTTCGAAATTGATCATTCATGGTAAAAATGCCAGAGCATTAACTGAATTACCCGGTGATGACTTAACGGTTCGAGCATTGAAAGTGAAGAAAAAGAACCGAGAGATTGCAGCCAATATTTCTTCAAAAGTAAATCTTGAGCTTTCAGAAATGAAGCTCCGAGAGTTGGATGGGTAGAGGGGAATATCGAATATTGAAGTCCCCCCTTTGATCAGAGGGATGTTGTGCGAGCTCATTCATAAGCGGAGTGAAGTGATCTCCCAGCCAAAGTCATTTTCACGGAGACTACTTCGCAATCTCTCGCAGATGGTGTCATTCACGAGCGACAGCGAAGTGATCTCCTAGATCCAGAGCACAAAATGGAGATTGCTTCGCATGGCTCGCAGATAAAAAGAGGCTTTTTTAGCCCCGAAATCTTACATCTAAAATCTTACCTAACAATCGTCTCCGTTCTCTTCGGCCCGGTAGAAATGATCGTGAATTTTACTCCAATGTATTTCTCCACAAAGGCAATATAAGATTTTGCTGCTTCCGGAAGTTCATCCCACTTTGTCATTCCGGAAATGTCTTTATCCCACCCTAGCATAGAGGTATAAATCGGTTCTACATTTTCGATTTCATCTAAACAAAGTGGGAAAACCTTTGTTTCTTCCCCGCCATTGATTTTGTATCCGGTACACACTTTAATTTCATCAAAGCCGTCCATTACATCCATCTTAGTGAGAGTGAGTTCGTTAATTCCGTTAATTCTGCATGCATATTTCAATGCAACAAGATCTAACCATCCACAACGTCTGGGACGCCCAGTTGTAGCGCCAAATTCATGTCCTTTTTTGCGAAGTTCTTCTCCGGTTTCATCTAATAACTCCGTAGGAAAAGGACCATTTCCAACTCTGGTACAATATGCTTTGGTAATTCCCATCACATGAGTAAGCGCCGTTGGAGGAACACCTGATCCTGTGCAAGCTCCACCTGAAGTTGGGGAGGAAGAAGTCACATACGGATAGGTTCCGTGATCCACATCCAGTAAACAACCTTGCGCTCCTTCGAGCAAAATTGATTTATCAGCCTCTAATCCTTCGTGCAGTAAATTGGTAGTATTGCAGATGTACGGAGATAAAAGTTTAATCGCATCTTCCAGCTCTTCCATCAAATCATCTACAAAAAGTGTGGGTTCTTTGTAGAGATTTTCCAGCGCAAAATTTATGTCTTTCAGATTCTGATTGATCTTATTTCTAAGGATTTTCTTATCAAGAAGATCTACCATTCTGATCCCAACTCTGGAAACTTTACTTACGTACGCAGGACCAATTCCACGACCGGTAGTTCCGATAGCATCGCCGCCACGACGTTTTTCTTTAAGCTGATCCAGCAATTTGTGATATGTTAAGATAACGTGTGCTGTCTGGCTGATGAAGAAACGCCCTTCTAAACTAAAGCCCAATTCCTGCACATCTTTGATCTCTTTCACTAATGCGATAGGATCGATCACAACGCCATTGCCAATTACACAATCAGCCGTTCCATTAAAAATTCCGGAAGGAATCAGGTGTAAGACAAAAGTTTTATCATCAAACTTCAAGGTATGGCCTGCATTAGCTCCGCCTTGATAGCGAACTACAAAATCTGCTTTATCGCTTAGCAAATCTACGATTTTTCCTTTTCCTTCATCTCCCCATTGGGCACCGATTACTACTCTAACAGACATAATTACTTTTGAAAACTATTAACAATAAAAAAGGGGTGTAGATATCTACACCCCTTTCAGATTCTATTTAAAAAAAGTGTATCAACCTTCGTTGAATGATTCGGCTGCTTCTTCCACCGATTTGAAATGTTTGAAAACTGTGATCAACTTTGTCACGATCAACAAACTTTCAATTTTATCGGTAGCGTTAGCGATTCTAAGATCGCCACCTGCCTTGCGCATGGTTGTGAGCGCACCGATTAACATTCCAAGTCCGGATGAATTCATGAACTTTACCTTTCCGAGATTAACTACAACATTAGTTTTCTCAGCATCAATTAGCTCATGAAGCTTTTCGTTCAGGCTAACCGCGTCAGGTCCACCCATTACGTTACCTTTAAATTCAATAACTACGCTGCTATAGCGTTCTGATGTATTAAAGCTCATAATCCTATTATTTAAAACTTATTATTTACTGGTTTTGGCATCTAATTCTACTACTAAAGAGCTAGCAACAAATAAAGAACTATATGTACCAAGTACAATACCTATTAACAGTGCAAAGGAAAAACCTTTCAACACCTCGCCGCCAAAAATAAACAGCACAGCAACAACAAACAAGGTGGTAACCGAAGTGATAACAGTTCTACTTAGCGTATCATTCAAGCTTTTATTTACCATTGGGATAAATTCCATGCCTTTATGCACGACACTGTTCTCACGAATACGGTCAAAAACTACTACGGTATCGTTCAGAGAGTACCCTACAATGGTCAGGAATGCTGCGATAATATTTTGATCGATCAGCAAGCTGAAATTAACCACATCACTTAATAAGGTGAAAATTCCAAGTGTAATAGTCACATCATGAATCAATGCTACAACGGCACCGGCCGAGAATGTCCATTTTCGAAACCGAATCAAAATATACACGAAGATAATAATCATAGAATAGATCACTGCTTGTAATCCACCTGATTTAAGATCTTCTGCAATTCGTGGGCCAACACTATCCGTTTTCTCAGTAATTGCCTGATTATCCGGGTAAAGTTTTGATACTGTAGAACGAACAATCGTTTCGATTTCTTCAATAGTGCCTATGTTATCTGTTCGGATCAACACTTCTGATGCAGACCCGAATAACTTTACTTCCGGAGTAGAACCAAGTGGCTCGGTTAAACTCGATCTAATCTCAGTTACATCCACTGAGTTTTCGAACTTTAAGACTATTTCCTTACCGCCTTTAAAGTCGATACCGTACTGTAAACCCTTGCTAACAATTGCTCCGATTGATATTGCAAGCAATATCCCCGAAAAGATGTAAGCTATTTTTCGTTTTGAAACGAAATCAAAATTTGGTGTTTCAAACCATCTCATAATTATATCCTTTTTACTCTTTTAAATTTCTTTGTTGATTAACCGAAGTTTACTGCGTCAGGTTTAGTGCGAGTCAAATAATCAATCACTACACGAGTGATGATAATTGCACTAAATAATGAAGAGAAAATACCGGCTAACAGTGTTACCGCAAATCCTTTGATCGGACCAACACCGAAACTCAAAAGAACCAGAGCTACAAACCCTGTAGTTATGTTTGCATCAAAAATTGCACTCATTGCGTTGGAATAACCTGCAGAAATAGCTGCTTTGATGGTTTTTCCTGTTCGCTGTTCTTCACGAATACGATCAAAAATCAGTACGTTGGCATCTACCGCCATACCTATCGTTAATACGATACCAGCCATGCCCGGAAGTGTTAGCGTAGCTTTAAAGCCTGCTAAAATTCCTAATATGAATACGATATTCAGTAGTAATGCCAAATCAGCAACGGCTCCACCTGTTCGGTAATACACAATCATGAAAATAGCTACAATGGAAAGACCAATTAACACGGAATTCAAACTTGCATCAATCGAGGCTTGTCCTAAAGAAGCTCCAACTGTACGTTCTTCTACAATATCTAATGGAGCAGGAAGTGCACCTGATAACAGAATATTTACCAAATCATCCGCTTCACCAACGTTTTCAACACCTGTAATTGAAGAACGCCCATTACTGATCTTCGTAATCACATTTGGATACGTATAAATGAATCCATCCAGCACAATTGCTACCGGTTTCCCAATATTTGCACCGGTAATTCTGGCCCAATCTCTGGTTCCTTCAGCATTCATTGTCATGGAAACTTCAGGAACGTTTGTTGTGGGATCGAACTGAACACTTGCCTCTTCGATAACTTCACCGGTCATTTCAATGTCCGTTTTAACGCCGTAAAGAGTAAACACTTCTCGGCCACCTTGGGTATATGGCTGTGTATTTGCACTCCACATAGTGGTTGTATTTCTCGGAAGAAGACGAGTTACTTCAGGATCATTCAATAGTGCATTCACTTCCGCAGTATCTTGTTGTTCTGCGTAACCAAGCACGTAAGGACTTTGCCCCGGAGTCAATACTTCCAACAAAGCATTTGGCTGAATTACATCCAGACTGTCGCTTTCATCACCGGCAGCTTTTTGGTCGAAATAGTCATACACTTGAGTGATGAATGAAGTGAAATCATTTGCGTTTGCTGCAAGCCTGAATTCTAAACGAGCCGTTCCTCTAAGAAGGTTGCGAACACGTTCTTTATCGTCCACACCCGGAAGCTCAACAACAATTCTGTCTGTCCCCTGCTTAACAATAGACGGTTCAGTTACACCAAATCTATCCACACGAGTACGGATAATTTCGATAGCCCTGTCTAACGCTTCCGTTCTTTGCGCTTTCAGGAAAGTTACAATCTCTTCGTTGGTAGAACGGCGTGTAATTTCAGCTGCATCGCTTCTGAAGTAACGGCTCAATCGAGCGCCTTCATTCTGTGCGGAAAAAGCTGTCGCCAGGTCATCGATGAAATCTGTGTCGTTAGCCAACGCTGTTGTTCTAGCACTAGTAACGATCTGTTCAAGAGCTTCGTCTCTGTTTTCGCCTGCCAATTCCAGAATTAATTGTGGCGTTCCAACTTCAAGCATCACATACATTCCGCCTTGCAAATCAAGACCTAGGTTAAGTCTACGTTCTTTGATACTTGCTAGCTTCTCTCGGTTTTCATCAACGTATTGAGCGCTGTCAGATGGAGAAAGCTCACTTATTTGTTTCTGTTCCAGATTGTATATAACAGTTGGATATAGGTAAAATAGCGTTAGCCCCAAAAAGGCAACTATTAGTCCTATTTTAAATCCGTTTCCTTGCATAAGATTAGATTTTAGTATTTAGATTTTTAGTATTGATTAGGTATAAGATTTGAGACTTAAGATTTAAGATAAATCACTTAATCTTAGTCTACGTAGAATTCAAAATTGAACTCTTTAATTTGTTATTTGAAATTTGAGAATTGGGTTTTGCACCCACTGGGTGCTAAGGAGCGTTTATTGCTACTCCTGAAATGAAAGGCTTTGAAAAACTCTGTGCTGAGAATGTATTCCACCCGGCTTCAACTGTAACCAGATTGTTCATACAAGATTCTGAAACCGATTTAGATGCTTTTTTCAGAGAAGCCGCTTCTTTTTGAGAGAACGCATTTGATTTGATGTTTTCTACCACAACAGCTTTACCCATTCCGGCTGATGAATTCTGATACGCATTCCACTCATCAATAATTACATCGAGTACATCTGGGTTTTCTTCTTCACCAAAAGGGAGTTCGAAATCCTCACTGTTTTGAGAAACAATCTCGGATGCTTTTCGGATAACTGATTCCAGTTCTTCCGCATCATCGGCTAGTTCAGAGATCAACTTCCGAATCTCCGAATTGTCTTCGGTCTTTACTTTAGCGTCTAACCATGAAGTAAACTCAGAATGCGTTTTGCTTTCTTGAATTGGCTCCGCAAAATGTAATACAAAACCAAGCAGAATTACCGCCAGGCTGTATGTTTTCGTGATATGTGTTCTGAAAATTTTCACAAGAGTTTAATATAGTCAAGATTGGAGCTTTAATTCAATTAAGATTTGAGAGTATTAGTTGAAATTATTGATCAGATTTCATGTTGCAAACTTAAACACCTGACCCTACTCCGAATAGTAGGTTTTAAAAAACAGATCAAAAATATGGTAAAAAAACAACGACAGCAAAAATCGGTGAGCACACTTCGTTATTCGATATTCAATATTCCCTAGTTCTCCCATCAGCAAATCTGAACTATTACTTCTCTCCTCATTTTGACCAGGATTGAAAAAGGATTTGCTCGATTCTCAGGAGTAACTCCGAGCTTGGCTAAATAACTCTTCCAGAGTTAAAACTTCTCAAGTTCAATATCTACTTCTTATTCAACTCTGGAAGAGTTTGGAAATGGCTTTATCAACGGAATCAGAGTAATTATTCTAACTCCTCATTTTGACCAGGATTCTCAGGATTGACCCCCGAGCCTTACTTCATTATTCAATATTCCTTGTTTTTCCTCGTTGACAATATGTACGAAATAGCGTACGTTCAAATATATTTGAATTAGCCCCCTTTTTTATGAAAACACTTACCGCCACACAAGCCCGAAAAGACATTTATCGTCTGCTTGATGAGACTTCATATACACATGAACCCATCCAAATTACGGGCAAGCGTTCTAATGCAGTTCTTGTTAGCGAAGAAGATTGGCGCGCCATTCAGGAAACGCTATATCTGAATTCCATTCCGGGAATGCAGGAATCTATTGTTGAAGGTTTGAATACACCAATCGAAGAAACAGAAGAAAAACTCGATTGGGAAAGTGAGTAATTACAAACTCGTTTATACTAAACACGCAGTAAAGGATGCAAAAAAAGCAGCTTCTTCAGGATTGAAGCCAAAAATTGAAGAACTTTTAAAACTTCTTAAAAATAATCCCTATCAGGAATATCCGCCGTTTGAAAAATTGGTTGGTAATTTAGAAGGAGCTTATTCCCGACGAATTAATATTCAACATCGTTTGGTTTATCAGGTTCTCGAAAAGGAAAAGATCGTTAAGATAATCCGAATGTGGACGCATTTTGAATAACCGCCTTTTTTGTTTTACAGGATTTATTTTGGGCTAAATAACTCTTCCAGAGTTAAAACTTCTCAAGTTCAATATCTACTTCTTATTCAACTCTGGAAGAGTTTGGAAATGGCTTTATCAACGGAATCAGAGTAATTATTCTAACTCCTCATTTTGACCAGGATTGAAAAAGGATTTGCTCGATTCTCAGGAGTAGCTCCGAGCCTTACTTCATCATTCATTATTCAATATTCGATATTCCTTAATCTGGCAACAGATGCACTTTCTTGGAATCATTCTTCAGCATGTTTCTATCATGGAGATGATTGTGAGTTGCCAATAACTTTGTTTGGAGAATAGGGCACACCAACGTTGAGCATCGGAGCGAGGTGAAACTCCTCGTAAAACTCTACTTCTCCATTCAATATTGACCAATCGTTATTCAATGTTCCCCGCTTGTATCTGAATTCATTTTTATCACATACAATTTTAGTAATAGCATTAAGGTGACAACGACACTAGATTTGTGCATGATGCGTTTTAGGTGAAATTTTACAGCAAAATTGTATATTATAACACGACAAAGTATTTCATTTACCAAGCCAAATGATGAATGGCTCAAAACTCAGGTTGAAAAAGAAGAGTATTCCAGCAAAAGTGAACTGGTTAATGATTTAATCAGACAGGCAAGAAAACAGCATGGCCAAATTGACTGGATCAGGGCTCAATTGGATAAAGCCGAGAGCAAGGGATTTCAGAAGAAAGTAAAGCAGCGATTTTAAACCAATCAAAATCTCTGCTTAAGAATGGCTAAATACAGATTGAGCAATGAAGCAAAAGAAAACTTAATAAGAATTCATCAATACGGCGTAAAAAAATTCCTCGCTGGTACGGTTTATATACCTCTTTCCGTCCAAGCGGGGTTCGAATGCAGTATGTTCTTAGATCGAACTCAGGTTTGTAATTATTTCCCTCACCCTTTTTGCCCAATTGCGCCAGTTCATGTTTTGTGAATAATGGACATGAGCGGCTTTACTCATTTTCTCATACACAGTTTTTTCATTCCACAGCTTTTCAATTTCCAGTGCTATTTCTTGAGGATTTTCATCTGCGTTGAATACTAAACCCGTTTTATGATCTACTACTGCTTCAGGCACTCCACCAACATTGGTGCCAATTGCCGGCAATCCAAAAGAAGCGGCTTCAATAAATGACATTCCCACACATTCAGCTTTTGTTGGAAGTATGAAGAAAGATGAATCTTGATATAGTTCTATCAGTTGTGCCAATTGTTTTGGATTTTGTTTATCAAGAAATCCTACAACATCAATGTTTTCATTACTCAAATTTGGCGAGCAACCAACTACTTTCAAACTTGAATCTATTCCTAATTTATTAAGCTCTTCAATAATAGCTACCGCTTTTGGTCCACCTTTTTCTATCCACCTAACTCCGACAAATAAAAATTTAATCCTATTACTTTTAACACGATTATTAATTAGTTCTTCAATACTAACATCTGGCAATTTAATATTTGTGCCATATGGAATTACTTCAATCTTATCTTTCGGAATTCTGTAATGATTTCTTGCTGACTTTGATAACCAATCAAGTGGTAAAAGTAGCTTTTTAGCTTTTTCAAAAGCTTTCCGTTCCAAAATCATGGCGTTTTTAATAGACTCAGAATACAAGTTTGAGTGACTTTTATACAAATCTTGTAGCAATGGAAAAGTAGCATCCGTGGTTAAATAGAGTGGAATACTAGTTTCTAAAAATGCCACTTCCGGGCTGACAAGTGATCCCAATAAAACATCCGGTTTCTCTTTTAGTATTCTCTTATCAAGAATTTCTGTGTGCTTTTTTGCTAATTCAATATCATACTGAAACTTGAAAACTTTATCAGTTCCGAATGTTTTTATTCTGCCTTTTAGCTTTGCCGGATATTTATACCAATGATCAATAGGTCCGAGAGGTACAACTTCGTCGAACTCGCTCTTAAGAGCCTGATACATCGAATAGTGAGTCCCGGAATAGGCTCTTACATCATTAGGATCTTCTTTTGTTATGTAGCCTATCTTCATGATTTTTTCCTAAAAAACACTCCAAATCAATCTGCTTGCCATAGTAACAGCCAGTACTGCAAATCCCCATTGCAGAAATTTTCTGGGAATCTTTTGATTAAACAGCGCACCACCAAATCCTCCAACCAAACCTCCTATTGATAAAGGTAAAGATGCTCCAAAATCTACAAACCCGATTGTACTTTCTGTAATGCCTATCCCGTCAGGAGTTAGTAATGCCAACTGAAACCATCCGGAAAAAACCATGATTACCATTCCTAACTGAGAAACACTCACCGTCTTCTTAAATGGTTGTTTAAACATTAAATTCATAATCGGAACCATTATGGCTCCGCCTCCCACTCCTGCCAGTGCCGCAACAAATCCACCTGCTCCCCCCGCTGTAAAAGCAGCTTTAAAACCAATTTTTGAATATTCTCTTTTAAATTCATCTTCTTTGTCAGCACCTCTTTTAAATAACATATACGCTGCGTAAAAAAGCATTAAGCTAAAAAATATGGCGAATTGCTCTCGATTGTAATAAGAGGATGTAATCACAAGTTTTCCCAGAAATACACCAACCATTCCAAGTACGCCCAGGAAAATTCCTTCTTTGAGGAAAAAGTTTTTTTGAATGTACTGCCGAACTGTTCCACCCAAAGCAGCTATAAATGTACAGAACAATCCTGAGCCAATCGTCCAAAGCACCGGCTGTTCAACTCCCGCTTCATCAAATAAAACATAGAGAACCGGAGTGAAGATGATTCCTCCGCCAACTCCCATTAAACCTGCTACCAGTCCGGCAACCAAGCCAATTAAAATTAATAGTTCAAAGCTCATTAGATGTGGATTTCCCCGATCATATACGTAACGGCTTTGCCTAAAATTTCTGTTCGTTCACCTTTATATCTGCAAGTGAGCGTTCCAACTCTTTTTGAAATCTGACGGGCTTCAAGCACATCTTTCCCTAATCTTTTTGACCAGTAAGGAGTAAGTTTGGTGTGTGCAGAACCAGTAACCGGGTCTTCATCAATTCCTGCTCTGGGAGCAAAAAATCGTGACACAAAATCAACTTCATCTCCGGGAGCTGTAACAATAATACCTCGTGCATTAACTTCTGATAAAATTCTGAAATCGGGATCCAGATTTTGGACTTCTTCTTCAGAATCTAACACTACCATATAATCATCGGAAGCAAAAACCAGATCAGAGCGAATACCTAATGCTTGAAACAGAACAGCCGGTGGTTCAACTAAAGGCATATCATCAGTAGGAAAATCCATCAACAACCGCTCCTCCTCTTTTCTGATTTTCAATAATCCACTTTTTGTTTGAAAACGAATTTCCGGTTCTTTATATCCTAAATGTTGAAACAGTACATGCGCCGTTGCCAATGTCGCATGTCCACACAAATCCACTTCCATTTCTGGGGTGAACCAGCGTAGCTCGTATTCATTTTCCTTCTTTACAAAGAAAGCTGTTTCTGAAAGATTGTTTTCTAGCGCAAGTTGTTGCATTATTTTATCATCCGGCCATTCATCCAAAGGACAAACTGCTGCCGGATTTCCACCAAAAACATGGTCTGTGAATGCATCAACCTGAAAAATTGAGAGTTTCATACCGGACTGATTTAGAGTTATCTTTGATTCCCAGAACCTAAGGTTAATTTCCCAAAAATTCCGATGAAGCTTTATCCATCTTCTCTTTTAGAAAAACTTGGTTATGAACAGCTGCGAGCTGCAACTATCGAGCGCGCTCAATCTAACTTAAGTGTTGAGTTATTGGAAGACCTCCATCCATCCGATTATAAAAAATCTGTCAAAGATCTACTTGAACAGACCAATGAAATGATGAAAATCTTATTGGACCCTGATCCCTTTCCACTTGGTGAAATTCCTGATATAAGAGATTATTTGAGGCAAGCACGCGCCCAAGGCAGCTTAATTCCTCTGTATGCTTTTGCTGATATTTTGAAGCTCTGTAAAGCATCGCGATTTGTAAAGAAGTTTATACATCAACGAAAAGAGGAAAACCCAAAGCTCGCACTTATTTGTGATGAATTGATTCTTTTAAAGGATCTTGAAGATTCTATAAAAGGAAAAGTCTCTGAGAATGGTGAGTTAAGAGATGATGCAAGTCCGCAATTAAAAGCGATTCGTAAGAAATTAAATTCTAAAAAGAACGATCTGAGATCAACTATAAATCGTTTGATGCGCCAAGCGAATAAAGATGGAATGACTTCAGATGAAGGAGCAACCATCAGAAATGGGCGAATGGTAATTCCGATTCAAGCTGAGTTTAAGAGAAAAATTCAGGGATTTATTCATGATGTTTCGGCAACAGGTCAAACAGTATATCTGGAACCGGTTGAAGCGCTGCATTTGAATAATGAGATTCGACAGTTTGAAGTTGAGGAACAGCAAGAGATCGAGCGTATTCTTCGTGAGTTGACAAATCACGTGCGTCAGAACTCAGGTTACATTAATCAAAATGCTAAAACCCTAGCTCAAATTGATGTAATTGCAGCAAAAGCTAAAATTTCAATCAACCTCGAAGCGGAGGTTCCGATCATCTCTCCTCATTTCAATATCAAGCTAAAGCAGTCTTTCAATACCAATTTACTATTAAAAAATCTGAGCTTGAAAAAAGAAGAAAGAGAAAAGGTTGTTCCCTTGAATCTTGATTTAACTTCCGATGAATTATGTTTGATGATTACCGGACCCAATGCCGGAGGTAAATCGGTTGCGATGAAAACCTTAGGAATTTCTGCACTCATGGTACAATCCGGATTTGCCATTCCTGCTGATCCCACTTCTGAGTTGCCTATTTTTAACGGCTTTTTTGTAGATCTGGGAGATGATCAATCCATTGAAAATGACCTGAGTACATTTTCATCTCGATTAAAATGGATGCAAGAAACACTGGATAATTTCAAACCAAAAAGTTTAGTGCTGATTGATGAAGCCGCCGCGGGAACCGATCCTGAAGAAGGTGGAGCTTTATTCCAATCTTTTATTGAGCATTTGCTTCGAAATGAATGTAAAGTGGTCGTAACCACACATCATGGCTCACTCAAAGTTTTTGCTCATGAGCATGAAAATGCCGTAAATGGCTCGATGGAATTTGATCACGCTTCCCTCTCTCCTACGTATAAATTTAAGAAAGGAATTCCGGGGAGCAGCTACGCTTTTGAGATCGCTCAACGAATGAACATCAAAAAAGAAATTCTTCAACGTTCCAGAATTTTACTTGGTGAAGCTAAAGATAAGATGGAATCTTTGATTACGGAGCTGGAAACAAAAAATCAACAAGCCGAACAACTGAAAGCTAAATTTCAGAACTTAAAAGCCAAAGCAGAATCAGATCGAAATCGTTACCTAAACAAGTTGGACGGAGTAAATAAAGAGAAAGAAAAAATCCGACAAAAGGCACTTACTGAAGCGAAATCGATTATGGATAGTGCAAACCAAAAAGTTGAGCAGGCCGTAGAACGTATTGTTGAAGAAAAGAAAACAGGCAAAAGAGATCTGAAATCTATTCGTTCGGGAATTGATCAGGAAAAAGCGGATATCGAACACTCGTTAAATGAGATCAAAGAAAAAAGAGAAGCTCGATTTCGTAAATCTGAAAAACCCCCTTCGGTTGGAGATCATGTTCGGTTTTTGGATGGAAATACAACCGGAGAATTGATTGAAGTAAACGGCAATCAAGCAGTTGTACAAGCTGACGGATTACGATTGAAAACCAAATACAAGAATCTTATTAAGGTAGAAGTACAGAAAAAGAAGAAGCAAAAAGTCCGATCATCGGGACTAATTCAAGGAGATTCTTCCCTTAAAGAAGCGGTTAAAACGTCCATTGATCTGCGGGGTTATCGCACTGACAAAGCCATCGATGAAGTGATGCATTACATTGATCGGGCGTTATTTCGGGGAATGAATCAGGTTGAGATCGTTCACGGAAAAGGCGATGGAATCTTGAAAGATCAAATTCATTCTTATTTAAATGAGCGTTCGGAAGTGAAGAGTTTCAAACTTGCCACAGAAGATTCTGGTGGTGCCGGATGTACTGTTGTTGTGCTTCAATGAACAATAGCCAAATTCCAATATCCATTGATTAGCTTACAATTGGTTATTCTTCAATCGTTATTGGATATTGAAAGCCCCTTCTTCTTCCAGCATCTCTATAGTTTCAACGGCTCTCGCTCCGATGCTCTGCGGCGGAGTGAACTTTATTACTAGCCCAATATTTCTATTTATACGCTCTTTAATTTATCACCAGAGTAAAGACGATTTTATATGTCAGTTGGGTTGAAACGAGAAATCCAGAAATGTTCTACTAGTTAAAATTTACATTTCCTCCCTTGTCCAAATAACCCAAATCATTATAATTTTAGGTAGGGCTTTAAAAAAATTTTGATTTCTTCAATGGATGCTTCAAGTTTATTATTAACACAGCGGTAATATGTGTTTTATGGTTCTACGGGAAACCTTGTGGGTAGAGGTCTAATTTTCCAAAATAGAACAGAATAGCCGTTCGAAAATTACCAAAATTTCGGTAGCCTTTTGATATAGATTTTACTTGCTCGACACTATAAAAGTATAACTAATTTATATCAAATCTGATATAAATTAGTTATACTTTAGAATGGTAGATAAACCACTTGTATGGCTAGACGGAGAGGTTAAAACTCCACCCTTTTCTACTAATGCACGGATAAACGCTGGACATTGGCTTAGAAAATTGCAGAAAGGTGAGTTTGTGGAAATGCCTCATTCTCGTCCTATGCTTTCCATTGGTTCTAACTGCCACGAACTCCGAATAAAAGATACCTCAGAAACGTGGAGAATCATTTATAGGATAGATAAAGATGCTATCATAATTGCAGAAGTGTTTAAGAAGAAAACTCAACAAACACCAAAGCAAGTGATAGACATCTCTAAAAAGAGAATTAAACAGTACGATTCATTGTAAGGAGTAATTATTATGAACACTTCACCCAAAGGGATGGATTCCCAAAAGCAAAACCGATTAAAGAAAGCAGGTTGGAAAGTTTCCGATACTAAAGAGTTTTTAGGACTTACAGAGGAGGAGTCTACCTACATTGAAATGAAATTGGATATGGCTACTCTATTAAAAACTGAGCGTACAAAAGCAGGACTTACCCAATCCGAGCTTGCCAAAAAGCTACATACCAGCCAACCCCGTGTTGCTAAAATGGAAAATGGAGATCCAAGTGTAACGCTGGATTTAATTATGAAAGGATTGCTGTCTCTTCAACTTCAACGCTCCGAAATAGGAAAAGCCATTCAAGCTTGAGCGTCAATCTATCTTGTTACCTAAATATTTGTTATCCCTATGCGACCCCTGTAAGATTAGGCTCATCGTACGTATATTCTAAAAAACTAGAGATTCAAGAGTTTTCTTACACTATAAAAAGAAGCTGATAGATTTATAAATACGATCACTAACTCAACTTCCGCAAAACGGCGTTGTAGTTGCTACAATTTAGGTTGAATAGT
>CAXBHO010000012.1:0-51969 GCA_963975485.1 uncultured Balneola sp.
TGGGAGATCTCGGCTCAAGACCGAGATGACGAGTTAGCGTGAGATAAAGGTGATGAAGGTTTTTATAATAGAACTCAGGGTTCCATGTCTCCATCCGCTTTTGATCTGGATTAATAAGAATTTTCAGGATGCACAGGATTAAAGATGGGCTGATAACTACATCCTGTTAATCCTATAATCCCGAAAATCCTGGTTCAACGAATGGAGGAGTGTGCTTTAGCCAAAAGGAGATAGTTAACCGTCCAAGCGCGACGCTTGAACTAGGTTTGGAAGTTGAGATCTTAGAGGAGGAAAATTTTTTAATCTCTTATCGTCTATATAACCCCTCCTTAAATTTCTACAATTAAACAACTTCAAAATTTGCCATCATTCCATTGTCTTCATGCTCCAAGTTGTGGCAATGAAAAACATATAATCCTTTCTCAGAGGTAAATTTCATAATTACCTGAACTCTCTCATCAGGCATTACCAAAACGGTATCTTTCCACCCTTTTTCAGTGGGTTTTAGCCCTCTGTTGCCCGAGCGTTCAAGCACCTTGAATTGTACAGCGTGCACATGCATTGGATGAGGTTGGTTCGTTTCATTAACAAACTCCCAAATCTCAGTATCTCCTTGTCTTACCTGCTCATCCACTCGGTTCATACTAAACCGTTTTCCATTAATAGTATGACCTTGCATCATTTGCATTGAAAGGTGTATTTGACGAGTTTTTGAAGCTTCTGACCGAGTGGGGAAATTCGACTCTGAAAGTTTTTCAGGAATTGAAAACGGAGCGCCGATAGTGGATTTATCAATTCTAAATTCCATGAGCGAAAAACCCGTTCCCTGCTCCGAACCTCCTGATCCCATCATATTACCCATCATTCCACCAGAAGATGGTATCTCAAAAGTCTTACTAATAAGTTTTGCATTTTTATTCGCAAACTTTGAAAAGTCAACCAAGATATCAACTCGTTCTCCCGGTGCAAGTAGCAATTCTTTTGTTTCTACGGCTGATGGAAGTAGGCCACCGTCTGCGCCAATAACAGTGTATGGCGTATTGTCGTTAAACGCTAGGTTATATATTCTGGCATTTGAGCCATTTAATAGTCTTAACCTGTACACCGATGATTCAACTTCATGATAGGGAGTAGGTGCTCCATTTATTAATATCTGATCTCCGAGAATACCCGTCATCATTTTTTCCGGTCGGGAAGGATTATATACAATTTCGCCGGAACCGTTCACCCTTCTGTCTTGAATCAATAACGGTATTTCAAATTTTCCTGAAGGCAAGTTAAGAGCTTTTTCTTCTTCATCTTCAATAATATAAAACCCTGCCATTCCTTTGTAAACCTGTTCTCCGGTAAGTTTATCCGGGTGAGGATGATACCAGTAGGTTCCTGCGCGCTGGTTCAGCGTATATTTGTACTCATAGTTTTGACCTGAAGGAACTACATCTCGAGGATGTCCGTCCATATCGGGTGGAATAATAAATCCATGCCAATGAATAATACTTTCTTGTCCCATTCCATTTTTAAAGGAAATCTCTACTGAATCACCTTTAGACTTTCGAATGGTTGGGCTTGGGAAGCTTTTGTTAATTTTAAAGCCTGACAAACGAATATCTTTTGAAATATCTGTAGTTGCTTTAGTAGCGGATAATGAAAACGAGGCCGCATTAATTTCGTCTGGAATAGGCAAGGAAACCTTGAAGTCTCCTTTAGTAATAAATTTTTCACCGGAACAAGCTGATAGGATCGGAGAAAAAGCAAAGACTCCTGCTCCTAAGCCTATATTTCGCATAAATTTTTTTCTATTCATTCTGCTCTATTATATGTTAGTAATTACCTGAGTTAAACCGGACTGAACCTCTTCTGCAATAGAACCTAATTTTTTATTCTCTACTGCTTGCATAGAAGCCATTGGGTTTACAGTGGAAACTTCAACTTTTCCATCTTCATGCTCTTCCACAATTACATTGCAGGGAAGCATGGTTCCAATGTTGTCTTCTGTGTGCAATGCCTGATAAGCGAAGTTTGGATTACAAGCCATTATCGAACTCAAGCCCAGTTCAAGCAACCCGCTTGGATGGAAAGAGTATATAAACCGCACCAGCGAAACGCCTGCCGGCAGGCTTCGCAGGAATGACTTTTAAACACTATTTTACTCTATATTAAAATCTGCCAAGGGCATCACTTTTTGGGAACTTACGTTATAGACAACATGATTCTGTCTATTTTTTTGAGCTTTAGTTTTTGTTGTTAATATTTACTATTGCTTCACTTACAGGTAAAAATATTACGTTCGGTATTGAATTTTGGGGTATTTCGGAAACGAAATACCCCAAAAATAAAGACCCAACCCGATTACCAGAAAAAAACTAGATCTGTTTTTGTTAACTCTGCGTAGAGGTGTATAAACACTCTCATGTTTCTTTTATTAGTTAGTTGTTTTTCAATACCAAAGCCTTACACCGGCAACAACTCCAAATACGCTTATATCTGCTCCTTCAAGTTTTGCCAGATCAGCTGTTTCACTTAATTTTCTATTCCAGGAAATTCCCACATAGGGAGCGAACTCTCGCTTAATCTCATATCTCAGTCTTAAGCCAAGCTGTATATTGTTGAGCCCGGAACCCACGCCAAACTCTTCTACTTTTTGCACAGCAACACTTGTGGTAAGTCGGGGTTGAATGATAAGCCGTTGAGTAACTAACAGATCTAACTCTCCCTCAAAACTACCGGACAGATCCCCATCTTCACTTAGTTGGATACTTCCATCTACTTCAAACAGGTAGGGAGCCAAACCTTGCATACCCAGAACCGCAAAACCTCTTGAATTGCTGCTAACACTATTGTAGGCTACATCATATCTAAGCCCTACTTGAACATCGAAGTAGGTAGCTACCGGGCGGCTGTAGAGTCCTTGAAGTTCCATTTCTCCTTCTTTTTCTGCAGTAAGTGCTTCCCCTTCTGCTTTAAACCAGAATTTATTGTAATCCTTTCCGATATAACCCTGAACATCACCTATGATGGGGTTGAGGCCTTCTATAGAATAATATTCAAGCCTGTCTGCTATAAAAAAGAAATAGGTTTCATTGTCGGGAAGAATCTTATTACTAAATTCCGGAGCTATTTGAGCCTTTACCGAGATACCGGTTAAAACCAGTATGGGCAACAGAATCATTACTATTTTTCTAATATTTTGCTTTAACATATTATTATCTCTGAAATTTTTTTGGGTTTGCTTTATTGTGTTATTTAGTGGTTTCATTAGTAGATCCCTCCATTTTTATCGCTAACCTGTACAACACGAAACATTCCCATTTCCATGTGATATAAAATATGGCAATGAAAAGCCCATCTTCCTTTGTCATTTGGAGTAACAAGAGCTGATATGCGCTGGGCAGGTTGCAGAAGCAGTGTATGTTTACGGGGATTATAGAGCTCGTTTCCGTTTTCCATTTCCATCCACATCCCATGCAGGTGGATCGGGTGCTCCATCATAGTGTCGTTAACAAGCGTTAATCGAATACGTTCTTTATGCCCAAACTCGACAGGTCCATCTACTTCATTGAATTCCTTGCCATCAAATGACCACATGTACCGTTCCATATTTCCCGTGAGATGAAGCTCAACTTCTCTTTCGGGTTTTCTTTTGTCAACATTTGGTTCCAGACTTTTAAGATCTCGATAAACCAGAACTTTCCTGCCGTCATTTCCCAAACCAATGCCGGGTTCATCCATCCTGTCGAACTGATAATCGGCTATGGCTGCCGCACCAAGTCCATGTCGATCAGGACCGTGTTTTACCGGTTCAGAACTCATTCCTGACATACCCATCATGTTATGGTCCATGTTTCCATGATCCATTCCTTCCATGTTTCCATGATCCATTCCTTCCATGGCGTTGTCTTTCTTTTCCATGCCATCCATCTTCATGCCGTCCATCTTCATATCGCCCATGTCCATCTTCATGCCCATATCTTTCATGGAACGACTTGGTCTTGGACGAAGAACAGGAACAGCTGCAGCCATTCCTTCACCGGGAGCTAATGTACCGCGTGCAAACCCACTTCTATCTATTGATTCTGCAAAAATGGTAAATGCTTTTTCTTCTTTTGGTTCAACTATTACATCATACGTTTCTGCGATGCCAATTCTGAACTCTTCAATAGATACTGGCTCAATATTCTGCCCATCTGCCTGAACTACCGTCATTTTTAGTCCCGGAATACGGACATCAAATGTAGACCCTGCAGCAGCATTGATAAATCGCAGTCGAACTTTCTCTCCTTTTTTAAATAAAGCATTCCAGTTCGATTCCGGCCCACGGCCATTCATTAAATAGGTGTAGGTGGCTCCTGTAACATCTGCAAGATCAGTTGCACTCATACGCATTCGTCCAAAAGCTAGGTAGTTCTTAAATGCGTTACTAAAACCATCTTCCGAAACATCTTTGAAAAACTCACCAAAAGTTCGCTTTTGAAAATTATAGTAGCCGTCCATTTTTTTCAATTTTTTTATCACATCATAAGGACTCTCAAATGTCCAGTCTGATAATATAACCGGATACTCCCGATCAAACTCTACCGGATCGTTATCCTTTGGCTCAATGATCATAGGTCCAAAATGTCCCAGCTGTTCCTGTAATTTTGAATGGCTATGATACCAGTATGTTCCGTTTTGAATTACCGGGAATTTATACTCAAAAGTTTCTCCGGGTTTAATACCATCAAAACTAACGCCCGGTACACCATCCATTTGAAACGGTAAAATAATTCCATGCCAGTGAATGGAAGTATCCTCATCCAGCTCATTCTTAACTCTAAGCAGAACATCTTCGCCTTCTTTTAAACGAATAAGTGGTCCCGGAACTTTCCCGTTTATTCCGATGGCTTTAGATTTTTTTCCATCAATATTTATTGGAATCTCGCTTATGGTCAAATCCAGAATATTTTCTGCTCCGGTTGGTTCCAGTACATCTCTTTCTTTAAAATTTGAAAAAGCGTATGCAGGCAGAATAGTAGACATACCCGCTACAGCGCCAATAGTTGCTGTATAACGGAAGAATGTTCTTCTGCTAATTTTGGTGGTGGTCTTCTCTTCTTTTTTCATAAGTCTCTTATTTTGATTTAGAAATTTCATTGGTAAATTTTAGTAAACGTTAATTTATAGGAATTACTACGGTATTTATAGACAGCAAACCTACACTCCACTGCCGGATTCAGAATGATTCCAAAAAAGGATATTACAACACTGGAAAGAAATGCTGAAACATAACCATCACCGCTGAAGGATAAACTATCTCTCCATCCAAAAAATTCCTTAAACAGAGGTGAAAGTGCACTAATAGTAACGCTTAAAGCTATAAAAGTGCAAAAACGCTTTAAGAAATTCTGAGCCTTATGCGCATGATAATTACTGTGATCTTCATGCTTTTTACTATGGCTTTCGTGATCACTTTTTTGGTTGTGCTCGTGGTAATGTTCGTGTTCCATAAATTCAATCAGTTTATAGATTAAGTGTGTGTCTACGTTTTGTCATCATTTTAATGTATAAAAATGAAGAATTAATGAAGACGGACTATTCTGAATCTCTCGTTTTTGGCTTTGTTTGCAAAAAATTTGATGCGGAAGTACCCGTGCGAATGTGAACAGATTTTGTTACGGGGCTAACATAAATGATACCATCTCCTGCCCGCCCGCTCCGTGCACTAGCACGAATAATTTCAACAACCTTATCTGTATCGGCTTCTTCACATACTATAACCAGTTTTACAATATCTGAAAAGCGTTCTGAAATACTGATTGATAGTTGGGATTTTTCAGGATCAGACATCCGTCCAAGTCCCATAACATCAATAAGAGTCATGCAACAAAACCCCTGGGCCTCCAAGCCATTAACAACTTCTCCTGCCTTTTGTTTTCGAATAAAAGCTTTGACTTCATTCATAATATCTCCATTTATTGGGTTAAGAAAATTTCCAGGCTCCGACATCCGAAGCCTGAATTTATTTAATTATTTGTTTCATTTTTATTATTAGCAATATACTGTTTTACTTCCCGGCTTTTCCAGAGATAATAGATGACCGGAAGTACAATTAAACTTAGTAGTGTAGCTGAAACCATACCGCCCACCATAGGGGCCGCAATTCGCTTCATAACGATGGCGCCTGTACCCGTACCCCACATGATTGGAAGTAAGCCGGCTATAATTGCACAAACCGTCATAAAAATTGGTCTGATTCGTTGTGCAGATCCTTCCAGTATAGCTTGCTTCAAATCGTCCATCGAATTCATATTATCGTGATATTTACGGTCTTTGTAGGCATTATCAAGATAAGTAAGCATAATCACTCCAATTTCTGCCGCAACTCCGGCAAGAGCGATAGCCCCTACTCCTACAGCAACACTTAGGTTATATCCCAGCAAATAAAGAAGCCAGAAGGAACCTACCAGTGAAAAGGGCAAGGTTAGAATCACAATTAAACTTTCTTGTAAGTTCTTAAAGTTGAAATAAAGCAGCAGGAAGATAATCAGTAAGGTGATGGGTACTACAATTTGCAGTCGTTTCTTTGCACGTTCCATGTATTCATATTGGCCGCTCCAAGTAAGGCTATACCCTGCAGGCAGATCAATTTCTTCGGCTACAGTTTTTTGGGCTTCTTTTACATAAGTACCAAGATCTGAAGTAGTAAGATCTACGTAAATCCAGCTCGAATATCGCGCATTTTCGGTTTTGATAACCGGCGCTCCTTTATTGATTCTAAGGTCAGCTACATAGGAAAGAGGAATCTGGACCCCGGTTGGTGTAGGAATCAGCACCCGTTCAAGGTCTGAAATATTTTCCCTCTTTTCCCGGGCGTAACGTACGTTTACGGGATATCGCTCAAGACCTTCTACGGTTTGTGTAACATTCATTCCGCCTATAGCAGATTGGATAACATCCTGAACGTCGCTCACTGTCAACCCATAACGGGCTGCCTCCTGTCTGTTTATGTCAAAATCAAGGTAATTTCCCCCTGTAGTTTTATCTGCAAACACACTGAGAGTTCCAGGAACTCCCCTTGTAACAGAGGCAATATCCTGACTCAACTCAGAAAGGGTTTGCAAATCGGGGCCGGTTACTTTAATACCAATAGGAGTTTTGATACCCGTGGAAAGCATGTCGATCCTCGTTTTGATCGGCATGGTCCAGGCATTGGTAAGGCCCGGGATTTGTATGGCTGCATTTAGTTCCTGCTTTAGTTTTTCCATGGTCATTCCATCCCTCCATTCTTCCTCAGGTTTAAGCTGAATGATGGTTTCAAACATAGAAAGCGGAGCAGCATCAGTTGATGTTTGGGCCCGTCCTGATTTTCCGAAAACCGTTGCTACTTCGGGAAAGCTGGCGATAATTTTATCTGTTTGTTGAAGAATTTCTTTTGCCTTAGTTATACTGATACCAGGATCGGTAGTTGGCATATACAGCAAATCTCCTTCATTGATTGTCGGCATAAATTCTGAACCAAGTCGTTGCAGGGGAATGATAGAAACAACAAGTATTACGGCAGCGGCCACTACGGTCGTCCATTTAAACCGTAGTGCTAAATTGATAACCGGTCGGTAAATCCAGATTAAAAACCGGTTAACAGGGTTCTTATGTTCGGGTATTATTTTACCTCGCACAAGGTATCCCATTAATACAGGGACAAGTGTTAACGAAAGCAATGCTGCAGCAGCCATGGCATAGGTTTTGGTAAAAGCAAGGGGCTTGAACAGACGGCCTTCCTGTCCCTGAAGGGCAAAGATGGGGATGAAGGAAACAGTGATGATCAATAGAGAAAAGAATAACGCCGGGCCTACTTCCTTGGAAGCATCGCCAATGATCTGCCAATGACTTTTCTTACCCTTATCTCTTTCTAAGTGCTTGTGGGCATTTTCTACCATCACAATGGCGGCATCAACCATGGCGCCGATGGCGATAGCAATACCACTCAACGACATGATATTGGCATTTATGCCTTGAAAATACATCACCAGAAAAGCGGCTAAAATACCAACGGGTAAACTTATGATAGCTACTAAGGCACTGCGAAAGTGCAATAAGAAAATCAATGTAATCAAAGCCACGACCAGACTCTCTTCCAGCAGCTTTTCTTCCAGAAACTCAATTGCTCTGGTAATAAGGCCGGAACGATCGTAAGCTGTTTTAATCGTTACGCCTTCAGGCAGTCCACTTTCCAGTTCTTTTAATTTATTTTTAACGTTTTTGATGGTTTCCAGTGCATTTTCACCAAAGCGCATAACTATTACGCCTCCAACTGTCTCCCCTTCTCCGTTCCAATCAGCAACGCCCCGGCGAAGATCAGGGCCAAGGTGTACATTTGCGATGTTCTTAATTAAAATAGGGGTACCGTTCTCATTGGTGCTAACAGGAACATTCTCAATATCAGCAACCGATTGTATATAGCCTTTTCCGCGAACCATAAACTCAGTTTCACTCATCTCTACTAATCGGCCACCTACGTCATTATTACTGCGTTTAATCGCCATCTTTACTTTAGAAAGAGGAATATTATAGGCTAACAACTTATCCGGATCTACATCTACTTGGTATTGTTTTACGTAACCGCCTACACTGGCTACTTCGGCTACACCATCCACACTCAGGAGTTCATATTTGAGAAACCAGTCCTGAATGGAGCGTAATTGCTGGAGATCGTACTTGTCTCCTCCGTCCAGCACGTATTCATACACCCAGCCTACCCCGGTGGCATCGGGCCCAAGCGTTGGAGTTACACCTTCGGGAAGGTTACTGCCGGCCGTGTTTAGGTATTCGAGTACACGGCTCCGAGCCCAGTACATATCGGTATTGTCTTCAAATATTATATAAATGAAGGAGAGGCCAAAGAAGGAGTACCCACGGACTACTTTGGACTTGGGAACCGACATCATGGTTGTGGTTAGTGGGTAGGTTACTTGGTCTTCCACAACTTGGGGTGCCTGACCAGGGTATTTAGTGAATACAATGACCTGCACATCGCTCAGGTCGGGGATGGCATCTACCGGAGTATCGTACATTACATATCCTCCTCCTACCACCAGTAAGATGCTGGCAATGATGACCATCATCCGGTTGTTAATAGATAGTTCTATAATTTTCTGTAGCATTTCTTTAAGTCTCCAAAATCAGTTAATGAGTTTTTACTTGCTGAATATTCAGCAAGCCGGGTTTCACATATTCATTTTTGAATGATCAGTAGTATCAGCAGAAGAGCTGCTTTCCTGATTCATCTGTTCAGACATTTCCATGTCTTGTGAGCTCGTGCTCTCCATGTTCACTTCCGGCATATCCATACCGTCATGGTTCATAATTTCTTTATCCTCACCAACATGGTCTTTTTGCTGAAGCATTTTCTGGATAGCTTCCTGAAGGCGACTTTCACTGTCAAACAAGAACTGAGCAGATGTCACTACCTTTTCACCGGGGTTCACGCCGGAAAGAATTTGAATTTCATTATTGCGATTTCCGCCTTCCATGCCCAGTATTACTTCCCGGGGTTCAAACATTCCTTCACCTTTTGCTACAAATACAATGTTTCTTTCCCCTGTACGGATGATGGCTTCATTCGGAATCACCGTTACATTTTGTTTGGGAAGGGTTTTAATGCGAACATTGGCAAACATTCCCGGTTTCAATCCTAAATCAGGATTGGGGAATTCCAGACGAACCTGTACCGTTCTTGATTTTTGATCCAGGCTGGGGTAGATGTAAGCAACAGTACCTTTATATATTTTACCCGGCTGGTAGGAAAGTTCCATTTGCGCTTGCTGTCCCTCACGAATCCACGGCACTTCATAATCATACACACTGGCTTGCACCCAAACGGTAGAAAGGTCAACTATTTTATAGGCAGGGGTTCCGGCCTTTATAAATTCACCCTCAATAACATTTTTGTGCAGCACAACGCCTGTTGCGGGTGCTTTTAATGTAATCGCTTTAATAACTTCCCCTGTTTCTTCCAACGTTTTTATCTCTGACTCTGGAATATCCCAATATTCCAGGCGTTTACGTGTTGCTTCCAGCAGGCTATTGCCACCATCACGAATAGTTTGGAAAGTACTGGATCCTACTTTTTTCTGGGTATTGAGCGCCAACAGGTATTCTCTCTGTGTAGTAACAAGTTCCGGAGAATAAATACTAAATAAAGGCTGTCCTTTTTCTACCATTTTACCCGTGTAATCCACAAATAACTGTTCGACCCAGCCGGATATTTTCAAATTTACGTTATGAAGTTTTTGCTCATCATAATCAACTTTACCCACTGCGTTTACTGTGGTCGATAAATCTTTTTGTATAACAAAAGCCGTGCGAACATTCATGTTCTGTTCTACAATGGGATTAATTTTCACTAAGCCATCTGAACTGTTAGCTTCATCTGCATACACCGGGACAAGATCCATACCCATATTGGATTTTCCAGGCTTGTCATAGATTTCACTGGGATTCATTGGTGATTGCCAATACAATATTTCACGGTCTTTCCGATTCCCGGTTGTTGTTTTAGAACCTGGTTCTCCATCCATTTCCATTTGTTGCATATTAGCTTCGTTCTGGCTTATGGATGTTTCAGAAGATGTTGATTTAGATCCTAACCAGTATCCGCCGAATGTAAATGCAGCTAAAAGGCCGAGGGTGAGGAATAAGTTTTTGGTATTCATAATGGTACTCTTCATTTCAGTTTATGTAAAAAGGTTATAGCTCTGTTCCGGTAAGGGCTTCGAGTTCAGCTATGGTTTTGTAGTAATCAGCAAGAAAGCGGTTATAATCGAGGCGGAACTGAAATAGTGTAAGTTCGCTGTCGAGTAAAGAAAGAAAATCCACGTTACCGTTTTGATAACCTGCCAGTGATGATTCAAGGGATTCTTCAGCCTGTGGAATGATGCCGGTTTCGTATAGTTCAAGAAGCCGTTTATTTTTTTCTACATCGGTAAGGGATTGCTGGAGACGCTGTTCCAGGGATCGTTCTATATTTTGATAACGGTATTCTACAGAGGATTGGTTAATCTGGCTCTGTTGTATCTTTTTATCCTGCTTCTTATTCTGATAAAGTGGAACTTTAATGTTGAACATGGCCGAAAAGAAGTCATATCCTTTCATGCCACTTTCAAGTTCATTGCGCTGTGTGTAGGCCACTCCCACCGAGAAATCCGGATAACGACTTTTGCGTGCAAGCTCTACCTGTTGGCTGCTACGCTCTATCATTGTTTTCCAGGCAGTTAATAAAGGGCTTGTGCTGTCAGCCATTTGAACCAACGAGTTCAGGTTTAGGGTCTGGTTGGTTACTACTTGTACAAATGGTTTTGCGAGAGGCCTGTCAGCCGGCTCATTCATAAGAGCGTTGAGGTTTGCTTGTACTGACTCTCGCTGTTGGCGCAGTTTAAGTTCCCTGTCAATCATTTTTGACAGAGCTACCTGAGCTCTTAATACATCCGACTGCAAACCACTGCCGACACTGTAACGGGTTTCAGCAATTTTAACGAATTCTTTGAGCAGCTCTTGGTTGCTTTTCACCGTTGCAATGGCGCGGTCTATATAAAAAAGATCGTAATAAGCCTGCTTGGTTTTTTTAACCAACTGATTCTGCAACTCCTGATATTGCTGCAATGCTACTTCTGATTCACTCTCAGCAATTTTACCTTTTAAACCAAGCTTTCCGGGAAATGGAAAAGGCTGCATAAAAGTTATCTGCTTTCCAGTCATCGGTTCCTGGCTGAACGAAAAACTGTTGACCGGAAGATTCATCATATTGAGTCCCAGAGTAGGATCAGGCAGAGCCTCTTCTTGTGAAATGCGTGTTTTACTGGCTCTCCAGCCCTCATAGGATGATTGAAGCTCCGGGTTTTGAGTGAGTACTTTTTGGATTACTGTATCCAAAACTAATACAGAATCGGGTGTTTGTGCTGTAATGAATGAGGACGACAATAATATTATAAAAAGGCTCAATATCAGTCCTCTGAAACTATGGTTGGTCATTTTTTTATATTTCTGGGTTTGATACAGTTTGCTTTAAGTTTTATTTGTGGCTAATCATGGATTTAATAAATGTGTTGAGTTCTTTTTCACATTTAAATCCTAAGTTTGTCATTCTAAAAAGAGGGAGATATCTAAAAATATATGAAGGCGATGATTACTTTGATAAAGGCCTCATAGGGTATTATAAGATTTCTCATAGACTACAAAACACAATCTATTATTCCGGAGGAATGCTTTTGGCAGAAATGACAAAAAATATAGCTGTCCCTAAATAAGGAAAGATTCATTCACCAGAAAAAGTGGAGGTGGTGAATAGGAATTTTTAAGAATGGGGTGAAAACTTGACTGAGAAATTTTCTGTACTACTTGCTGAGTTTCAAATATAAAAGTTAGAGCAGAAACCGTTTTCGTTTTAAGAAAAACAGAGGGTGTAATGGTTCCCTGAATTATATAGTTATAAGAATAATTACAGTCAACGGTCATCTCACATTCTGAATTGGCAGGGAAATTAGTACCGTGAACGATATCCATATAATCGCCAGGGTACTCCATTTCAGTGACAGAACTCATAATCATCTGCTCACACACTTGTTCCATGGTGCTCATAGAGCAAATAGAAACTGTAAAGCTTATTATAATGCTTAAGCTTAGCAGTGTTGAGATGTATTTATATGATGTTGAAATTTTCACAACGCAATTATACAAAAAGATTTACTTTTATCATTATAAAAAGAGAAATATTACACAGCTTTTGATAAATATTATACTTCTGTGATCAGTTAAGCTCTTTGCGATACATTCTGTAAGTTTTGTAAACCAATTTTTTAATGGCTTGCATTACTACTTTTTAAAACGTTATCTTTTGGATTCAGAAATAGATTCTATGCCCTCAATGCTCAAAATACAAAATCAACCATTTATTCGATACTCTTCTGTACTTTTGCTACTGGTGATGAGTTTGCATACCCTTAGCATACATGGGTTTATGGAATCTTTAGTGTACTGCACTGAAGCGGATGGAGAAATTAATATAGAGTCGAATGCATCATTTTCAATAGCATATAAAAGCAAAGCTGATCTTCATAACTCTATAAACCACGAACACACTACCGCCGATATTCATCAAACACCGGATAACCACAACGATTTTTCGCTATCGGAAACTTGTACTATGGAAAATAGGGTAAATCGTTTCGATCAAACTAAAGCTGTACAAAAAATTAGTAATGATCTTTATCAGTCGGTTTCTATCTTACCTAATACGGCAAGTAAACAACTAGCTGAGTTTATCCCACCTATAATCGAACAGCAAGATTTAGCTTCTCTGCGAACGGTAGTTCTGCTGAACTAGCCACTCCCCTTATTTACTAAGCTCTAATTGTATGTGACTCACAGGAATCTGTATTTCATGCATCTTTTCGAGAGTTTTTAGTCTTCACCTATACACAGACTTTTTGGGATTACTCTGGTTAGTCTGAATTTTCTAATTGATTTCCTTTTAGAGGAAACCATCCTATTTATTTATGATCAACAAAATTATTTCATTCTCAATAAAGAATAAGTTCATCATCGGCTTATTCATTTTAACCTTAATTGGAGTTGGAACATACTCCATGATGACCATTAATTTGGGATCTGTACCTGACATAACTAATAATCAGGTACAGGTAATCACTGTTTCGCAGAATTTAGCTACCGAAGATATTGAGCAATTTGTGACCTATCCTGTAGAACTGGCAATGGGAAATCTTCCGGGAGTAACCGAAATCCGATCTGTTTCAAGATTTGGGCTTTCCGTTGTAACCATCGTTTTCGATGATGATATGGGTACGTACCTGCCCCGGCAATTAGTGCAAGAAAAGCTCAATGAAGTTAAAGAAGATATTCCCGAAAAATTCGGTTCCCCGAATATGGGGCCTATTACAACCGGATTAGGAGAAATCTATCAATATGCCATTGTTCCGCAACCAGGATTTGAAGACAAATATTCACCTACTGAATTAAGAACTATTCAGGATTGGATTGTTAAACGTCAAATGACCTTGGTTGAAGGAGTTGTTGAAGTAAATTCGTTTGGGGGAAGTATCAAACAGTACGAAGTAGCGATTGATCCCAACAAATTGAACGCTATGGGAGTTACCATTTCTGAAGTATATGATGCCCTTGCTATGAACAATGTAAATACCGGTGGGGCTTACATCGAAAAAAATAAAATGGCGAATTTTATCCGCGGAGAGGGACTGATTCGATCTTTAGATGATATCGGTAATATTGTAATAAAAAACGAAGATGGAATTCCTATTCTGATCAATGACGTTGCCGAAAAAGTACAATTTGGCACACAAACCCGATATGGAGCATTCACACAAGATGGTCATGAAGCGGTAGGCGGGATGGTTCTTATGCTTAAAGGGGCAAATCCTAATGATGTTATTCAAAATGTAAAAGAACGAATCGAAAGTGTGCAATCTTCTCTTCCGGAGGGGCTGAAAATTGAACCCTTTTTGGATAGAAGTAATCTTATTGCACGAACAACAAGTACGGTTTCCAAAAATTTAATTGAAGGGGCGTTAATAGTAGTATTTGTTTTAGTGATCTTACTTGGAAGTTTACGGGGAGGTTTAGTTACTGCATCTCTTATCCCCCTATCCTTACTTTTTGCTTTTATTATGATGAAAGCAACCGGAGTTTGGGCAAACTTGATGAGCCTTGGAGCCATAGATTTCGGAATTATTGTTGACGGAGCTGTCATCATTGTGGAAGGCACGGTACATGAGATAGAAAAAAGAGTGAAATCCGGCAAAGGTAAGTTTGGCAAGAGTCAAATGGATGAGCTTACCTATAAAGCCAGCAGCACTATGATGAATTCTGCTTTTTTTGGCCAGCTGATTATACTCATTGTATTTGCCCCTATTCTCTTTCTGGAAGGGGTAGAAGGAAAAATGTTCCGCCCAATGGCCTTTACTTTTGGCTATGCAGTAATAGGAGCTATTATTCTTTGCCTTACTTACGTACCCATGATTTCTGCATTGGCTATGAAGCCTTCTGCCAATAAAAATGGATGGTTTGCACGATTTGAACAAGCTCTTGAAAAATTGAGCAATAAGCTCATTGGAGCGCTTCAACGCGTTTACACTCCTCTTTTAGAATTAGCATTAAAGAGAAAGTTGATTGTAATTAGTGCCGCTGTGATTCTGTTTTTAGGATCACTATTTACCTTTTCCCGCATGGGTGGTGAATTTATTCCACAACTGGATGAAGGAGATATTGCCATGCAGGCATTAATCAGACCCGGAAGCGGATTAAGTGAAGCCATCGATATTTCTACAAAAACTCAGGATATTCTATTAAACAATTTTCCTGAGATTAAAACTGTAGTATCTCGAATTGGTGTCGCAGATATCCCTACTGATCCTATGCCCATGGATATCGCAGATATGGCAATTATCTTAGAAAAAGACAAAACCAAATGGACGACCGTATCTTCCAAAGATGAGTTAATAGCGAAGATTAAAGATAAGTTGAACCAAGAACTTGTAGGAGTTAATTTGGTATTCAGCCAACCGGTGGAACTGCGATTCAATGAGTTAATTACAGGTGTCAGAGAAGATGTAGCCGTTAAACTGTATGGCGACGATCTTGACATTCTTGCACAGAAAGCAGAAGAAATGTCCACGCTAATCCAAACCGTACCGGGTGTGGGAGATGTAAATCCCGAAAAAACAGCGGGGCTTCCACAAATGACGGTAAGATATAACCGACAGAAAGTAGCTCAATATGGTCTTAACATCACCAAACTAAACGATTATGTAAGTACTGCTTTTGCAGGCGGCACAGCAGGTGTTGTATTTGAAGGGGAGCGAAGATTTGATTTAGTAGTTCGATTTGATGAGGCGAACCGTAAAAGTATCGAAGATTTACGCTCACTATATATTGACCTGCCGAGCGGTTCACAAGTGCCTATAGAAGAAATTGCAGATATCAGTTACCAACCCGGTCCCATGCAGATTTCCCGTGATAACACATTCCGGCGAACGTCTGTCGGTATAAACACCCGCGGCCGTGATGTAGAATCTGTTGTTAATGATATACAGCAAAAACTGGATGCAGAATTAGAGCTTCCCGTAGGATATTATATTACCTATGGGGGTGAATTTGAAAATCTGCAACGAGCAAAAAGCAGATTATCAATTGTTGTACCTATTGCCCTGTTTCTAATTTTTATCCTGCTCTATTTTGCACTGAATTCATTCTCTCAATCGGTCATGATTTATCTGGCTATACCATTAGCCGCAATTGGCGGAATATTCTTTCTGGCACTCAGAGATATGTCTTTTAGTATTTCCGCAGGAGTGGGATTCATTGTACTCTTTGGGGTAGCCGTACTCAATGGGCTCGTACTCATAAGCCGATTTAATTCATTAAAAGAAGAAGGAGTTACTGATTTGAAAGAACGGATTTTAATAGGAACCAAAGAAAGACTTCGTCCCATTTTATTAACGGCTATTGCAGCTATTATGGGGTTCACCCCGATGGCTTTTTCAGCCTCCGCCGGTGCCGAGGTTCAGCGACCTTTAGCAACGGTTGTAATTGGTGGGTTAATTAGTGCAACCTTGCTTACACTGATTATACTGCCTGTATTATATTCTTTTGTTGAAAAAAGAAACCTGAAAAAGTTAAAGAAAAAGTCAATTACTGCTTCTGTGGTTCTTTTAATGGCGACCGGAAGTTTATTTATGTCAGGTGTGGCACAAGCACAGCCGTTGCAAACAACTAATCTTCAGGAGCTTTCTTTAGAACAAGCTGTGAGAAAAGCAATGGATAACTATCCCGCTATAAAAGCAGCACAACTTGAAATAGAAAGTCAACAGGCACTACGGAAAACCGCTTGGGAAATCGGTGATACTCAGGTGTTTACCGGCAAGGAAGAAGTGGGCAACGGCGCGGATGGAATTACAACTAAATTTGGAGTTTCTCAGGAGTTTGACCTTTTGGGAATTCCCTCACGAGTGAAACTTCAAAAAGAAAATGAACGCCTTGCAGAACAAAGTGCCGAACTCACTTACGTTCAGGTAGCATTGATGGTAAAGCAAAACTGGGCCGATGTTTTCAGTACTAAACAAAAATATAATGTACTGGATGAGCTATTTGCTCAGTTTACTGATATTTCCCGAGCCGCAGAATTGCGCCTTGAAACGGAATCCACTTCCAGATTGGAATATCTTTCAACACTTAATCAGGCTAATAAAATTAAGATTCAGAAAGAACAAGCATACAGAGACTATCTAAGTGCAATTCGAAAACTTAATAAATGGTTTGAAGGCGATTCTCTTTATACGGCAAAAAATGTATCGGTTGAAGAGTTAGATGTGCGAATTAATTTTGATAAAACTACTCTTAATAATCATCCTTATTTAACTATGATGGAGCAAAAAGTTGAGGTGGCCGAAGCAGTGGTTAAGAAAGATCAAAGCCGGTTTTTGCCGAAATTCAGTGCGCGGTATGGATTACAGGAAATCGCAAATCAATCCGGTTTCTATAATTATGAGTTAGGTATTCGTTTTCCATTACTTTTTTGGGGAAACCTTGGAAAAACTCAGTCCTCTAAAATTCAAACTAATATTGCCCGTCAAAATCTCGATCAGGCTCAAAAGGAGTTGAACAGCCGGTACAACAGTATGCAGGAAACCTATTTAAAGTGGCTCAATTCCTGGGAATATTATAAAGAAGAGGCCTTGCCATTGGCTGAAGAACAACGAAAAGGTGCACTCACCGCATATAAAGAAGGAGCTATTGACTATGTGATGTTTCTTCAAAATATCAGAGATGCCATACAAATAGAAGTTGATTCATGGGATGCTTTCAGCAATTATCTGAATAGTCGATATGAATTAGAATACTACCTGAATACTCCTAACCAGTAATTAATTTTTTAAAAACCAATATCATGAATATCCAACGAATAAATATAATCGTACTAATCCTTCTTCTTTCTTTTTTTGCGGCTTGCAACACATCAAAAGTTGAAGATAACGAAGCCATAGAAACCGAAAATACATCACTAGTGCAGAGTGAAGAAAATGAAGAAGCAAATGCAGCACACCTATCACAACTAAAATTTAACAGCCTTGGAATAAATGTAGATACTCTTCCAACCCGCAATCTTTCGGGTATCATAAAGGCAAACGGACAGCTGGAAGTTCCTCCACAACATAAAGCTACCGTAACCGCATTTTTAGGCGCTAATATTACTTCTATTGAGGTTATTGAAGGGGATAAAGTTTCCAAAAATCAAGTGCTTGCTTACGCCGCTCATCCTAATCTTACCAATATCCAAACACAATACGTGCGTACATACGAGCAAATGTTGTATTTGGAAAAAGAACTTGCCCGGCAACAAAGGCTGTATGAAGGAGAAGTTGGTTCTGGTCAGACACTACAAAAAACGGTTGCAGAGCATAAATCTACAGTTGCCGAAGTTAAAGGGTATGAAGCACACCTAAAGCAACTGAGCTTGAGCGTTGAAAAAATCAAAAGTGGGGATATTTACGAGGCGGTACCCATTGTAAGTCCTATTGACGGATATATCGAGAACGTTAATATTCAAATCGGCCAATATGTCGAACCTCAAACAGAATTGTTTATGGTTGTTAACAACGAACATATACATGCCGATTTTATGGTTTTTGAAAAAGATGTGTATCAGGTTAAAAAGGGACAGAAAGTTTCTTTTACTGTTCAATCTATCCCTGATGGAAGATTAACGGGGGAGATTTATTCTGTGGGAAAACAGTTCGAGCAAAACCCGAAAGCGGTTCATGTACATGCTGAAATTGATCAGAAAGAAGGGTTTTTAATTCCCGGAATGTATATCAATGGCAGTATTTATACCACAGACAAAGAAGTATTCGCGTTACCGGAAGAAGCCATTATTGATGACGAAGGTAAAACGTATATGTTTAGTGCCGAAGAGCATCAGGAAAATGGAGAAACAGAATGGGAATTCACTCCAATTGAAATAAAAACAGGCCTGGAGAAAGACGGATGGGTTGAAATAAAATTATTAGAAACTTTGCCACCAGACACAAAAGTTGCCTGGAATAACGCTTACTCCCTGATCGCGGAAATGAAAAAAAGCCAGACTTCTCACGGCCATTAATTAAAGAATAGAAATAAAGAACCTTAACCGGCAGAAAAAACCGGTTTAGGTCAAACTAAATACCAGAAATATGAAAGAAGTAAAAGCATTTATTAAGCCAAAAAGAGTAGAAACAGTGGTTGGATCTTTAAAAGAGAAAGGTTTCGACAGTGTTACATTATCTAAAGGTGAAGGAACGGGAGCCTACAAAAACCCTGACGCTTCTCCATCTTTGGACTTTCACTTTACAGACAGCCCGATTGTAAAATTAGAACTTGTTTGCCACAATGAGGAGGTAGGAACTGTGATAGCTCTTATCTGCAAACATGCCAAAACAACGAACCCTGCTGATGGGATTATTTATGTAACGGATATAAAAGAAGCATATCGGGTAAAAACCGGAGAGCCTTTGCATCTGGTCTAATCCTAACACTTAAAATTTTATATCTATGTTTGAACCTAAAGAAATAAAAAAAAGAATAAGAACACCTTTAGCTTTCTTGGCTCTAATTTTAATAAGCTTAACTATCTTGCAATTTTGTGGGAAGGAAAAAAATACTGTTTTAGTTAGTTCGGGAACTTATACCGGCAAAGTTACTGATGCGGTTGAACCTGCACGGGAATTCTATCTAAAACTAAATGATGATTCTTTAGTTCGTTTAAATTTTATTGCTGAAACTACACTTACAAAAAACGAAGAAACAGTTCCTTTTGCTGAGTTAAAAGAAGGTACAAAAGTTGAAGTTGAGCTTAAAAAAATGGAAGATAAAATGGTTCCAATCTCTGTTAAAATTTTAGAAAAATAGCTTTCATTCATTAACATATCAAAAACATTCTTAAGCCATATTAAAACAGAATACAGTGAATAAAAAAAAATTGCTTTTGTTTATCCTTTGTGGAATAGTCATTGGTGTATTTATAATACAACCCTTGGCTATTACGCTCCAAATATTTGACATTCAAGGAGATTACGAAAGTTGGTGGGAACTTCTACTTACTTCTTATCAACAGGTTGTTGGTTCTTGGGATTTGGATCAGACTATTACTAAAGCTTTATTTGGTTTGTTTGGTGTAACCCTGTCAATTATATATATGTTTAGACAAAAAATATTCAAATCTAACAGTGTTCAAGAAAAGCTTAAAGAGATAAAAAAATTGATTAAGACTGGAGAAAACCAACACGTAGAATTTAAATCTACCTTAAGGTGGGACTTAAGACAATCTAAGACAAATAAAGCTTTGGAGTACACTGTAGCAAAAACAATTGCCGGGTTTATGAATACCGAGGGAGGACATCTTTTTATTGGTATTGATGATGACGGAAACCTTCTTGGTTTACAGGAAGATTATGCAACTCTGAAGAAACCAGATAGAGATAGCTTTGAACAATATATTATGCAATTAGTATCTACTAAGTTAGGTACTAATTTTTGCTCTAAGGTAGATGTATCTTTATTCCAAATGGATGGGGTTGATATCTGTCATCTCTTTATCTTAAAAAGTGATTCACCAGTATATCTACGAGATAATGACCGTTCTTATTTTTATATACGTACAGGTAATGGCACACGAGAGCTTGACATACCTGAAGCACTTAAGTATATCAATGAAAATCTAACACGGAAAAATTAATTATGAATAGGAAAAAAAAGCAAAAAACATATTTAAACTCCTACTTGATTCCAGAGAAATTTAGATATAATTACGTAGCATTTACTGCCAATATTGAGCCTCAGCGAGTTGTGTAACGATTTAGTTTAGTATAGTAAAAGTAGGTTATCATTTTATTGAGTTTAAAATTTTATAACTAACAAACCACAATACACATGAAAAAGTTACAAATAAAAATACCATTGCTCTTGCCCGAGGTGCCGGATGAGAAGGATAAGTGTGTTCAAAAACTCATACAGCAGCTTAAGGACAAAGAAGGTCTGGAAAAAGTACATGTAGCAGACGAAAAAGATCACGGTGTTTCCCAACTCTGCTTCCATTACGATCCGGAGATGATCTCCATAGACCGTATCCAGTCGTTGGCGAAGCAAACCGGGGCGGAAATCACGCAGAAATTTGGACATAAACTCATAGAAGTGGATGGAATCCGGCATACACGCCATGCTCGAAATATTGCCCGTAACCTCCAAGGGATAGAGGGTATTTTGGAGGCCTCCGTATCGGCATCTGGCATGGTGCGGCTTGAGTTTGATAAAGCCAAAGTTGATGAAGCGGAAATCCTGAAAGCGTTGAGAAAAGAGGGGCTTGATATACCGGGTACCCAGGTAAGTGCCGAACGATTTCTTGAGAAAGTAAAAGAAATTGAAAAAGGCGAAGATCAAAAAGAGAGGCACAAGGAACATGATCATGAGGAGGGTGAAGATCATGGCCATTCGCATGGCGGGATCTTCGGCAAAAATACAGAGATGATCTTCTCCATTATATGTGGGATATTGTTGGGCACTGGATTTGGGCTTTCTTACCTGGGTGCCGTTCCTTTCTGGGTAAGCCTTTCCCTTTACATCGCAGCATATTTCTTTGGCGGCTATTTCACGGCCAAAGAAGCCATTCAAACAGTGGCCAAAGGGGGTTTTGAAATTGACTTTCTTACGCTTGTGGCAGCCATTGGAGCGGCTATTCTGGGCGAATGGGCAGAAGGTGCCTTGTTGTTATTCCTGTTCAGCATGGGGCATGCACTGGAACACTACGCCATGAATAAAGCCCGTAAATCCATCGCTGCTTTAGCAGAACTCGCTCCCAAAACTGCACTACTTAAGAAAAAAGGCAAAACAGAAGAAGTCGGTATAGAAAAATTGAGCATTGGTGATATCATTGTAGTGAAGCCGAACAGTAAAATCTCTGCTGATGGCGTGGTGGTGAACGGTCAAAGTAGCGTTAACCAGGCTCCTATTACCGGAGAAAGTGTGCCGGTAGATAAAGAACCAGTTGATAATCCTGATAAGGACTGGACGCAAGAGGATGATATCAAAGATAATAACCGCGTTTTTTCAGGTACCATCAACGGCAATAATACCTTGGAAATCAAAGTGATTAAAGAAGCCAAAGACTCTACCCTCTCCCGGTTAGTCGAACTGGTGAACGAAGCTCAAACCCAAAAATCACCTACACAGCGTTTTACTGATAAATTTGAGAAATACTTTGTGCCTTCCGTATTGGTACTGGTCGTGTTGCTCAATTTCGCTTTTCTGGTCATCGATGAGAGTTTTAGTGAAAGCTTCTACCGTGCAATGGCCGTATTGGTGGCAGCCAGCCCTTGCGCTTTGGCCATAGCCACCCCGAGTGCAGTGCTGAGCGGAGTTGCTAGAGCGGCTAAAAGCGGGGTGCTTATTAAAGGTGGCCGTCCGTTGGAAGATTTAGGCGTACTTACCGCCCTGGCTTTTGACAAAACCGGAACACTTACAGAAGGTAAGCCCAAGCTCACCGAAGTCATTGCTTTGGGTGATGTAAGCGAGGAAGAACTGTTGAAAATAGCCATAGCCGTAGAAAACTTGAGCGACCATCCTCTGGCTAAAGCAGTAGTGCGGGATGGGAAAGAGCGATTGGATGGTGTTGACGTACCCGAGGCGAAAGATCTGGAAGCGGTGCTTGGGAAAGGGATCAAAGCCACCTTGGGTGATGACAAAATATACATCGGCAATCTGGACCTGTTTGAATCCCTGGATGATAAAAAGCCGGAGAAGGAAACAGAAGAAAAAGTAACGTCACTGGAATCAGAAGGCAATACCACTATGCTGATCAGACAAAATGACGACTACATTGGCATTATTGCCCTGATGGACACACCCAGAAAGGAAGCCAAGAATACCCTGGAAGAACTCAAGAAGATTGGCATCAAGCGCATGATCATGCTTACCGGAGATAACCAAAAAGTAGCCGATGCGGTGGCCAAAGAAATTGGGCTGACAGACGCATGGGGCAGTCTATTGCCAGAAGAAAAAGTGGATGCCATAAAAAAATTGAAAGAACAAGAATCTAAAGTAGCCATGGTAGGTGATGGCGTGAATGATGCCCCGGCCATGGCCAACAGCACGGTAGGTATTGCCATGGGAGCAGCAGGCAGTGATGTAGCCCTGGAGACTGCCGACATTGCCCTGATGGCCGACAAGCTGGAAACCCTGCCTTTTGCCATCGGTTTAAGCAGAAAGGCCAAAGGCATTATCAAGCAAAACCTCTGGGTTAGTTTAGGAATCGTGGCTTTGCTGATCCCATCAACTATTTTTGGACTAGCCAGCATTGGGGTCGCCGTATTAATTCACGAAGGTGCAACTTTGATTGTAGTCTTCAATGCGCTGCGATTGTTGGCTTATAAAAAGTAAAAATGAAAAAAACCACATTCCATATCAGCAAAATGGACTGCCCCTCCGAGGAGCAGATGATCCGCATGAAGCTGGAACCTTTTTATGAGGTAAAGCAACTTTCTTTTGATATCCCCAATCGTAAACTGGAGGTATATCACACCGAAGAAGTTGAAAAAATCCATCAAGCGCTCAGTGAACTCAAGCTCAACGACCAGTTGGAAATTACGGAAGATGAAGCTGAGTTGCCATTGGCTGCTGATGAGTCAAAACAGCGAAAAATATTGTGGTGGGTGCTGGGCATCAATTTCGGGTTCTTTGTAGTAGAGATGACCACCGGATGGATTTCAAACTCTATGGGTTTGATAGCAGACTCACTCGATATGCTTGCCGATTCCATCGTATATGCACTAAGTCTGTTTGCGATTGGCGGTACTATTTACAGAAAGAAAAAAGTAGCTAAATTTAGTGGCTATTTTCAGATGGGACTGGCACTACTAGGCTTTTCAGAAGTATTGCGCAGGTTTTTCAGCGAAAGCGAAACACCCCTGTTTCAATGGATGATCATCATATCAGTACTAGCCCTCATCGGCAACCTGGTTTCACTCTGGTTGATCAATAAAGCCAAAAGCGATGAGGCCCACATGCAGGCCAGCGCCATATTTACCTCTAACGACATTATAGTGAATGGCGGAGTCATCCTGGCGGGGGTGTTGGTTTATTTCCTAAACAGCAAATGGCCCGATTTGGCCATTGGGGCAATTGTTTTCGCATTCGTGATGCGCGGGGCTGTAAGGATTTTGAAATTAGCTAAATAAGTAGAACCGATAAAAACAGAAGAATGAGTACATGGTTATGGGTAGGAGTTTTAGTAGCAGCCGCCTGGGCTGCACATTAGGGCGCAGACCAATTGCTTACACCGCTCAGAATGCTGAGGAAACAATGGGGGCTTACCGCTTCGGCAGGAGCTGCTTTTCTTGCGATTGTAACAGCAAGCCCCGAAGTAGCTATCAACATTACCAGTGCTGCCCGGGGTGTTTCAAATATAGGCTCAGGAAACTTACTAGGTTCCAATATTATTTCCATTCCCCTCATGGTTACGATAGCCTATTTTGCGTCACGCAAACAATTCAAAAACAAGCCCAAGCATCAGGAACATTTGGATGCTAATCTGTTGGCTTTAAACAAGCGTTCTGTATCTGTTTTGTCACTGCCCTATTTGGGTATAATTGCACTGGTAGCTGTGTTAACCTTACCGAAAGCCTGGCGGGGCTTGCAACCGATTGACGGATGGATCATGCTCGGGGCTTATGGTGCTTTTTTAATCCATGCTATCGTTAAAGGAAGACAAGAAGGAGAAAAAGTAGAATGGACACTAAAGAAAATATGGCTTTCTATTGCCGGGGCATTTGCCATAGCAGCCGGGGCATTTTTCATTGTGAAAGCCACTGAGAACATCGTTTCGGTTTTGGGTATATCAGAGATTGTCGGAGGACTGTTCATCACCGGCATTATGACCACTGCCCCTGAAGTATTTAAGACCTGGAGTGTGGTAAAAGGTGGAGAGGTTACCGCAGGAACCACCAGCGTGATAGCTGACAATGCCATAACCATGACAGTTGCATTTTTCCCTTTGGCCCTAGTAACTACCCCAGTGGAGGATTTTCAATTGTATTGGGTCAACCTGGCTTTTGTAGGATTGATGCCATTGCTTTATTCGGTTTTTGTCCATCAGAACAAGCAGCTTCATGGCTTTAGCAAATGGCAAATATTCGTATTTGATGCAGCTTATGTCGCCTATTTATTGATCATGGCGTTTTTTGTCTTAAAACTTTTTTAATCTATGGAAGAGCATTTATTCAAAGACTATAAGCACCGTCTCAACGCACTGGATAAGGATATCAGGATGCTGGTTTTAAAATATGCCGAAGAATTCTACGTCCATGAAAAATGCACAAAGGCAGAAGCTATCGATCGGGCAATTGCGAAAGCAGAAATGAAAAAAAGAAATTTATAACTTAAATATAGACCATTATGCTACAGATATTAGAATTCATATAAAATATAACCATACAACATGAAACAACAGCATTTTCACATAAAAAACATGGTGTGTAGCCATTGTGCAGAGGTATTGGAAGAGAAATTATTATCTGCTGATTTTAAGGTCAAAAAAATGGAGTTAGGAGAGTTAACACTCGCTAATCCGATTACTAATGTTAAATATCAAAGGCTCATTAAAGTCGTCAACACCAATGGCTTTGAGATTATAAACGACCAGGGTAGTAAATTGGTCGAACAGATCAAACAGCTTATCATTCAATTGGTGCGTACCAATAAGGAATTGAACGGTAAATTGTCAGAATATCTATCCTCTCAATTAAATAAAGAATATCAATATTTAAGCAGGTTGTTTTCCAACGTAGAGGGAAAATCTATTGAGCGATATTATATCCTTCAAAAGATTGAACGGGCAAAAGAACTCATTGTATATGGAGAGCAGAACCTGACCCAAATTGCCTATGAACTGGGATATAGCAGTCAGCAACATTTCTCCCGGCAGTTTAAAAAAGAAACCGGATTATCTCCCTCACATTTCAAGGAAGTGAAGGAAAATAAGAGAGTTTCAATAGATCAGATTTAACGTAATAATGCATGAGATTTACATTAATCTGCAATTTATTCAATAAAATTAGTCCTACTATTTGTTGAAAGTTGAATAAACAAAAAGAGCAGTTATGATTAATATCAAGACTCATAAAGAGAACAGCATTATTGCCGTAAAAGCATCAAAGACCTTAAGCAAAAAAGACTTCGATAAATTAGCTCCGGCTCTCAAGGATTTTGCAGAGCGTAGCCAAGATTCTCATTTATTAATGATTTTAGAACGGTTTAAAGGATGGGAAGATGTTTCGGCTTTTTGGGAAGATTTGAAACTTGATGCCGAGTTTATAGGTGAGTTTGATCGTATTGCCATTGTGGGTGAATCTAAGTGGCAAAACCGGGAACTAATCAACTCAATTTACTTACCACAGAAAAGATTAAGCTTTTTCAAGTCAATAATGAAGAGCTACTAAAACAATTAAAATCACGGTATAAACGAGCCAAACATTAACCCTTAGCTACTTCAACGCTAAGAAAATTCATTAAAGCTCTTTTTTATACATTTTGTATGTTTTATCTAAAGTGCCTCCAATACGTTCGGCAAGTCTTATCATTTCTGTATTGGTTCCCAGTACCCAACTTAATTCGGATTGGGTTATTCCTCTTTCGGTGCCATTCTCAATTGCTTTTTGAGTGAGTAAGGCATCTATACCTTTTCCGCGATATTCAGGTATCACACCTAATAATGCGGTACGAAGTCTGTCGATTTTCTTTTTACCAAATAAGATTTTAAAAATACCGAATGGAAAAAGCTTCCCATCCATTTCTTTAAAGAGCTGATTATAATCCAGCAATGCTATTGAAAATGCGACCGGTTCCCCATCTATTTCTGCAATATGTGCAAAATCAGTATCAAGAATCATTTTAAAATCTTTAGCTGTATGCTGCAATTCTTCGTAAGTAAGTGGAAGAAATCCCCAATTATCTTTCCAAGCTTGATTATAAATATTTCGTACAATCTCTACTTCTTCATTCAATTTCTTCATGTTCACCTCACGAATTTTCAGACCCGGATTTCTCTTGTACACAATTTCTAGTGCTCGTTCAAAACGGGTAAGATCGATATCCTCTTTATTTACATAAAAAGCGAGTAAGTCCATCTCTTCTTTAAAGCCGGCGCCTTTTACCAGTTTTTCGTAATAAGGTTTATTATATGGCATCAATAAATATGGCTGTTTATCAAAACTATCAACCAAAAGCCCTATAGTGTCCATCATTCCGGGACTTGCGGGGCCTATAACATCCTTCATTCCCTTTTCTTTGAGCCAGTCACACGCAACTCTGAAAAGTAAATTCGCAGTTTCCTGGTCATCAATGCATTCAAAAAAACCAAAATGTCCGGTTTTTGTACCATGATGTTTATTAAATCTATGGTCCACAACTGCTGATATTCTCCCTGCAATTTCTCCATTGTGTTCAGCAATGAACAGAGCTATTTCAGCATTTTCGAAATAGGGATTTTTTTTGGTATTGATCAGTTTTTTCTGATCCATTCTAAGAGGTGGAACCCAAACATCATTGTCGGCATAATGTTGGTAAGGGAATTCTATAAATTTCTTCCGTTCATCGTCTGTAGTTACGATGGTAACCCCATTAGTATTCATACGTCAATAAGATTTATTTAGCTGAATGGCCATTTTGATCTATAATTCCGTGCTTTAAACCAACCTTGCGGAATGCTTCCAGAATTTTATCTAAATGTTCGTTTGTATGACTTGCCATGTAGCTGGTTCTTAACAGTGATTGACCTTGGGGTACTGCCGGAGGAACGACTGCATTGGCATACACACCTTCTTCAAAAAGGTCTTTCCAGAATTTAAAGCAATCCATCATTTCTCCTATCACAACCGGAACGATCGGAGATTCGCTCGACCAAACATTAAAGCCAAGATTCTTTAGTTCGGTACGCATATAAATTGAGATCTCTTCTAACCGTTCAATTCTCCATGGCTCTGATTGCAATATTTCTAGTGCTTTTAACACTGTGGCAACATTTGCAGGAGGCATTGAAGCACTGAAAATATGTGCCGGAGAGTGATGGCGGATATATTCGATCACAGCGTGGTCGCCCACAATAAATCCACCAAGAGACGCAAAAGATTTTGAAAATGTACCGCTAATAAGATCTACTTCATCAGTAAGTCCAAATACAGACGCTGATCCACGACCGCCATCTCCGATCACACCAACTGCATGAGCATCATCTAAGTACAATCTTGCACCAAATTCCTCTGCTAATTTTACCAACTCAGGAACTTTAGCTAGCGTACCAGACATGGAGAAAACACCATCGCTGATAATAATTTTACCAGCATCCGGATCTGCTTTTTCTAACATTTTTCTAAGCTGATCCATATCATTGTGGCGATAACGCATCGTTTTAGCATTAGAGCACATTGTACCTACAACAATGCAAGCGTGATTATCTCTATCGGAGAAAATAATATCATTTCTTGCGGCAATTGTTTGAATAGAGCCTTCATTGGTTTGATATCCTGTACTGAAAAGGACACAATTATCCTTTCCCATAAACTTTGCGAGCTTTTCTTCCAGCTCAAGATGAATATCCAGTGTTCCGTTTAAATAGCGAGATCCTGTACAGCCTGTGCCGTACTTGGTAAGCGCTGCCTGGGCAGCTTCAATAGTTCTTTTATCGTTAGTTAAACCAAGATAGTTGTTAGAACCTGCCATAATGACTTTATGGCCTTCAATTTCAACGATAGTACCGTCTGTAGCTTCCAAAGGCTTAAAATATGGGTATAATCCCATTTCTTTAACTTCATCTGCTTTTGTGAAGTTAAATGCTTTTGCAAAAATGTCGTTTTTGGCTACTTCGGTTTTCGTGTCTGCCATGCGGGGTTATCCTTAAAAAAAATTCTTTTATAACATTGAAATATACCTAGTATTAAGATTCCATCAAATTTTGATTAAATTGATATCTGCTAGGTTGATGTGTCCTTAATTTCAACTATATGTTTAAGATAAGAAATATATTGTTGTGCTACTTTATTCCAAGCGAAGTTTTCAAGCACATAGTTCCTTGCAGAAGCACTTAATTCTTGTAATTCTGTTTCAAGCACTTTATCTACTGTTTCTGCAAAACTTTTGCTGTCTCGTACTTTAATCTTAAACCCGTTCTTGCCGTTTTCAATAACATCTTTTATTCCCTCAAGATCGGTTGCCACTGCAGGTGTTCCGGCTAAATTGGCTTCTAATAACACAATTCCAAAACCTTCCATATCTCCCGCAATTGGAATATTTGGCATGATAAATACATCAGATCCTGCGTAAGCATTTTTCAACACTTCGTCAGGTTGTATTCCCGCCAAAAGTATTTTTTCTTGTACTGATGAACTCTCAGCTATCTCTTTCAATCGTTCATGTTCCGGACCCTCTCCAATCACTAGATATAACACATTGGAACTGATTTTGGGAAGCACCTCTTTTATAAACCACTCATGCCCTTTTCTTTTTACCTGCCTTCCCACTGTTAATAATAAAAAAGTAGTACTTAAATCAATATTAAATGCTTTTTCAACTTCCTTTCTTGCGGATGACTTATCAGGAGCTTCTTTAAAATCCGTTATATCAAAACCATTAGGAAGCGCTACTCCTTTTTCAGGATTCATTCCTCGTTTTATGCATTCTTGGCGCGTTGCTTCAGAAACAGATATTACCCCATCTAAAGCTTCAAATATCTTGGGTACAAAACGTTGGTATATCCCAACCGGCATTTTAACATCCTGGCCATGATTGATGGTAACCATCGGTACTGAAATTTTCTTTCTGGTAAACTTTGCTAAAGAAGCAGTTACCATAGATGAAAAAAGAATCACATCGGGCTTAAAATCTTGTACTAGTTTTGGGAGTTTAAAAACTAATTTCAGCAAGAAGAAAGTCGTTTTTAACTCAATTCCTTTCCAAGGTGCGTGTTGGATAACCGTTTTTATTTCAATGTCTTTTCTGGCTTTGAGTTCCTCAACCAGCTGCATACTAACCCGTTGCATCCCGCCCATATTATCAAGTGGTGCGTTCTCAGGTGGATGAAGATGTGAGATGTAAAGAATTCGCAAATCTATTAAAATTTTAATTCCGGTTTTGGCATCTCAAGTGCTTCTCTATAATTTTTTACCAAGCCTGAATTGATCGTATTCCATTCATAGCTCATTGCCATTTCTCGGGATTTCTTGCCCATTTCTTTTCTCCTAGCTTTATCTGAGAGCATCCACTCTAATTTTTCTGTGAAATCTTTCACATTCTCCTTTTCCGCCCATTTACCATTTACCCCGTCATCAACTAATGATTTACTACCAATGGCATCTGCAACTATACATGGCAGGCCGCTAGACATAGCTTCCAGCGTAACGTTACCAAAGGTTTCTGTGTGTGAAGGAAATAAAAATACATCACTGCTTGCATATGCTCTTGCAAGCTCATCACCTTTCACAAATCCTGTAAAATGAGCCTCCGGTAATAATTGTTCAACCTCTTCCTTTACAGGCCCCGAGCCTACAACCATTGCTCTTACTTTTGGATTCTTTGCTTTTACTCGTTTCACGCTTTCCACGAACGTACCCAATTCTTTTTCCCATACTAAACGAGAAACAAAAGTAATTACAACCTCATCATCTTTAAATCCAATAGATCTTCTAAATTCCAAGTCTCGTTTTTCAGGATTGAATAACGAAGTATCTACACCTCTAGTCCAAACTTTCATTCCTTTATTTATTCCATGTTCGGCAAGCTCCTCAATCATAGACTGTGATGGCACATAGGTGTGAGTGCATTGAGAATAAAACCAATTTAGATATCTCCATGTAATAAACTCAATAGGTGTTAATCCATAATACTGAAAATACGAAGTGAAATGAGTGTGGTAAGATGCAACCAATTGCACTCGGTTTACTTGTGCCCATTTCAGCGCTTTGTAGCCAAGTCCGTCTGGTGTTGCCAAATGTACGATTGTTGGATTAAATTCCTCCAGCCTCTGTTTTGCCCATTCAGGAAAAGTGAGAGCAATTCTGTATTCATCACGCCCTGGCACTACCATAGGAATGGATGGAGTAACCACTAATTCTCCACAATGATTTAATACGGGGTTTTTTATAGAAGGCCCAAATACCAGAACTGGAATGCCCTCACTTTCGAGGTATTTTACCAGTCTATTTAATGTGAGAGAAACACCATCTCTAATGTGATTGTAATTGCCCGTAAAAAGAGCAACTCGAAGTTCTTTCATAAAAGTTTAAAAGCAAATAGCAGATGCGTATCTTAACGATCTCTGATTAAAAATTTTCCAAAAATTAACTGACGAATATAAGCAATTAATGAAAGCCTTTATAACTGGAGCAACAGGTTTTATTGGAAGTCATCTTGCAGATCGCTTAATAGCTGATGATGCCTTCACAGAAGTACGCTGTTTAGTACGTTCTGAGGATAAATGGCTGGAAGGGAAAAATTTCAAGCGTATCTCAGGAGATTTAAATGATATCACTGCGCTTACAAAAGGAATTAAAGGTGCGGATGTGATCTTTCACCTGGCCGCAATAGTATTGGCTCCGACCCAAAAAGAATTTACTCTCGCAAATGTAAGTGCTACGGAAGACATCCTCAGAATTGCCCAAAAAAATGGCGTACATAATATTGTAGTTCTTTCTTCACTAGCTGCTGCCGGACCAAGTAATGGAACACCAATTGATGAAACTAGAGTTTGCAAACCGGTTAGCATGTATGGCAGGTCAAAAAGAGACATGGAAGAAACCATCCATGAAATAGCAACCAATAAAGATTCTGTTAAAATCATTCGTCCACCTGCTGTTTATGGTCCTCGTGAAGATCAGATCTATGCTTATTTCAAAATGTTTAAAAAAGGACTAAGTACCATTGTCGGTGATGGAATTCATCCACGCCTTTCTATGGTGTATGTGGATGATTTAGTAGATGGAATTATTAAAGCTTCAGAGAAAAAAGATGAAGGTATTCATACTTATTTTATTACCGGACCTGATACTTATGATTGGAATCAAATCCATGCCATCACTTCTAAAGTAATGGGCAAAAAAGCATTCAAATTGAAAATAAAACCAGCATTAGCAAAAAAAGTTGGGAGCTTTATTGAAAAAGCTGCATCATTAATTGGTAAGTATCCCGTTGTGAACAAAGAGAAAACAAGGGAGTTAGTACTTGAATGGACTTGTTCGTCAAAAAAAGCAGAAATGGAACTAGACTACGCGCCCAAAGTATCATTGCAAGAAGGAATTTCCAGAACCATACACTGGTATCAAAAACATAATTGGTTATAAGATTTATGAAGAGATTTACTACAGTTTTAAGCTCGTTAATATTAATACTAATCACTTTTAATCTGCAAGCTCAGGATGAAGCACTAGTTCAGGATTATTCACAATTGATGAGCATTCCGACAGTTAGAGCAATTGAAACATCAGAAACCCATCTTTATATTTTATCTGAACAGGATGGAATGGCTGTTTTTAGAATTAAGCCAAATGAACTACAGTGGCTTTACACTTCTTCAGGGATGCAAAGGCGAGGTTATCAACTTTCTGCAGATGTTCGTTTTGCTTATTTATATGGAGAAACTCGCAGATTAACTATTTTAGAGCCTACTTCTGTATTGGGTGTTTATTCTGCGACTTTACTCCCATCCAAACCACATGCTGCTGTCCGTTTACAAAATAAATTATATGTAGCGCTTGGTGAAGAAGGACTGGGTTACCTTTCTCTTGAAACACCAGAAACAGTAGATTCAAAGATTACCCTAATTACTGCTGTCGGTAAAAATGTTTCCGTTATTGATTTGGTAGCTTCCCCAAGTACGAACCAACTTTTTGTGCTAACCGGAAATTCTAAACTGGATGTCTTCATCTCCGATGATAATACTCTCACTTTCAGCAATAGCTTGAATATTACCCAACGCTTAACTGATCTTTTTATAGATGGTGACAGACTTTGGGGATCTACTGATAATGGGGATGTTTTTGAGATTACAGCAAATGGATTGGGTAGAAAAGTAGGATCGGTTAAAGAAAAGGTACAAACCATTCATTTTTGGGAAGATTACACGTTTATTCGAACTCAAACCGGAAAGCTTTGGTATTCCAAAAACAAGGGAAATTTGATCGCCTGGAAAACAGATACCCAAGCCGGAAACTTCATCGCAAAAAGTGGAGATAAATTGTGGGTGGTTGAGAATAATAAAGTTACTAAAGTTGCCACATCAAGTGTTGAACCTAATCTTCAGTCAAAACCAACCGGCCCTTTTGCTCTTAAAGAAATACCAAATCAAATTCTTACTTATCCAAACGCTCTTTTGCTTGGGCTAGAAGTAGAAAACGGGCATTCAGCTAACGATGTTAAGTTCTCGATTCGATCTAGAGTTACAAATTCAATTATCAAAAAACAGGGGTTCTATTGGCAACCAGCTCCAAGTCAAATTGGAATAAATTGGTTTACAATCGTGGGCACTAATTCAAATGGAGAAACAGACAGCACCAGTTTTAAAGTGGATGTACGCTCGTTCAATACTCCACCAAGATTTAGCCCTAATAGAGTTTCCAATATTGCTATAAACGAGCCTTTTTCTCTTCAAATTCGAGCTATTGATCCAGAAGAACCTACCAGTTCATTAATCCGATATATCGGTGTTGATCTTCCTGAAGGTGCTACTATAAATGAAGAAACCGGACTGTTTAAATGGACGCCCAGTGCAAGACAAGTTGGTGATTTCACCTTTCGTATAATTGCATCTGATCAACTTGGTGCGGCTTCCTCACAAGATATAACACTGACTGTTTTGGATATTGTACGAGGAGACGGTAACTAGATTTGGCAGAACTTTCAAATTCAGAATTCGCAGAAAATCTATTAGTCTGGTATCAGAATCACCAACGCAAAATGCCCTGGCGTGGTGAGAAAGATCCTTACAAAATCTGGATCTCTGAAATTATGTTGCAGCAAACACGCGTTGATCAGGCTTGGCCGTATTTTGAAAACTTCATGAAGCAATTTCCTACTGTTTATGATCTGGCTAAAGCCGATCAACAACAAGTACTAAAAGCTTGGGAAGGTTTAGGTTATTACAGCCGGGCGAGAAATCTTCATGCTGCTTCAAAAATGATCGTGGAGGATTTTGGCGGAAAACTTCCGGAATCTTATGATGAGATCATCAAACTTAAAGGAATCGGCCCTTACACCGCAGCAGCTATAACCAGTATCGCTTTCGGCAAACCAAATGCGGTAGTTGATGGAAATGTGATCCGTGTAATTACACGCTATTATGGAATTGAAGATGATGTAAGAAGTTCAAAAACAACAAAGCAAGTTCAGGAATTGGTTAATGAACTGATCAGTCATGAAAATCCTGCTGAATTTAATCAGGGAATGATGGAATTGGGCGCGACCGTTTGCTCGCCAACAAAACCTGATTGTTTAAACTGTCCAATTCAAGTTGGTTGTGTTGCCACAAAACTAACAAAGACAGACACCATTCCTTACAAATCAAAAGCAAAGAAGAAACCTCATAAAGAGATTGGTGTTGGTATTATTGAGCGCGAAGATGGTAAAGTTCTAATTGCATTACGACCAGAAAATGTAATGCTCGGTGGACTTTGGGAATTTCCTGGTGGCAAGCAAGAAAAAGGAGAATCTATTTCTGAAACTGTAGAAAGGGAGCTGCATGAGGAGCTTGATGTTGAAGTACATGCCTACAAAGAGTTAATGAACTTAAAACACACCTATTCTCATTTCTCTATTACGATGCACGCCTGGTTTTGTACGTTGATTTCAGGAACTCCTACACCGAAAAGCAGCCAGGAAATTCGATGGGTTAAAAAATCTGAGTTAAAAGAATATCCTTTTCCGAAAGCGAATAAGGTTTTAACGGAGAGGTTGATGGGTGATAAAATGAAAGGTGATAGGTGATTTTTTTTGGCTGTTATTTCTGTAGATGTCGGGTAATCCGCCGGGAGTTTCCCCATCGAGATGCCTTCGGCGTTGCTACTTTTGTCGGCACAAAAGTAAGTAAATAGGGAATTCAAGATTATTTTTTTCCCAAAACGAATAAAATATTGACTAAAAAGGTTGATAGGCGATGAGTGGACTTACTACATTTTAGTACCAACCCGAGTATGTGACCTAGAAAAAAAACAAATTAACTCTGTCATTTAGAATCCTCTGAAAAAGGTGAGAAATCTGAAAATCATAAACCAAGAAGATTCCTTAGATTTCTCACATTCGTTCACTCAAAGAGATGCCTATGGCAGAAATGACAAATAATAAGAGTTCGGCCTTGGATAAGTGTAGGAATAGCATTCAATCAACTTTAGAATTCAAACCCTAAAACCTGTCCGCTTGCGGGCATTTGGTTTTAGGTAGAATTCGGGAGATTGAATGCCCGGAAGTCATCCAGCCGGGAGCTTTTGCTACTTTTGTCGGCACAAAAGTAAAAAAGTAATTTCTAAGTATATGTACTTTGGTTTGACCTAAAACTCAAAACAGCCAAGAATTGCGATACACCGTTACAAGGTAGTTAGCTGATAAAGCAACATAAATCATGTCTAAAAAGAAACTTCTAGAACTTAAACCTGAATTAGATGCATTAGTCGAACAAATCGAAAAACCAGATTTTATCGACGACGATCCCATCCAGTTTATGTACGCTTTCGAGGATAAAAACGATAAAGAATTAGCAGGTTTCTTTGCAGCTATAATGGCGTGGGGACGAAGAGACATCGTCATTGCAAAAGTTGACGATCTCCTTAAAAGAATGAATTACAAACCGGCTGAGTTCATTCTAAATTTTAGTGAAAGTGATGTTCCCAAACTTGACGGTTTTAAGCACAGAACATTTAAACCCATTGATATCTACTGGTTGATTAAAACGCTGCAAAGTATTCTAAAAAAGCACGATACTTTCGAAGCATTCTGGGAATTATGTTACAACAAAGCTCGCAAAAATGAGCGAGAGTTGATTGCCGTTTTCAATGAAGAGTTTTTTGCCTTTCATCCGGAAATGCCTCAACGAACCAGAAAACATATCTCAAATCCGGAAAAAAACAGTTCCTGCAAGCGATTGTATATGTATTTGAGATGGTGTATTCGGCCAGGTCCTGTAGATCTGCAAACAATGAGCTTTATGAATCCTTCTGAACTCAAAATTCCTCTGGACGTGCATGTGGCAAGGCAAGCTAGGTCTTTGGGAATTCTCAAAAGAAAACAAAATGATTGGAAAGCAGTTCAGGAATTAACAAACAAACTATTACTTCTGGATCCTAAAGATCCTGCGAAATATGATTTTGCGTTGTTTGGCTTGGGTGTCTATTCTATAACTCCATAATAAACAAATCATCAGTATAGGAATAGTCCTTTAATGCCGGTTAAGAGTATGTTTTTTCTTTTAGCCATACTTATTCTTTCTTTCACAATTTCTTGTAATAATTCATCTCAAAAAAAAGAACTATCCGAAATTGATTTCTCCACATTGGAAACCCTGAATTATTCCGTTGAGTTGGAAATAGGAGAAAACGATGACTTTTTGCCAGGCCGTTAGGCGTATTTTCTTTCTTCATCTATTTGAGTTAGAAAAAAATTTATCTTTTTATATGCAAATGGCTTATTCCTTACCTCTAGAGCTTCATTAATTTCTCTAATAACTTGAGCTTGTTTTACTATAAATGGATCTTCAATTTTCTTATTAGTGTAAAACCAATTTGTTACATCAGCCCAACTCCATATTAGAGTTTTACTTGTAACACCAGCAATAGGAACAGGAAAGTTACCTTCTCCTCTTGCTCCGTTAATTAGTAATCTTATTGATTCCCTAGATCTGTTTAATCTCCTTGAAATTTCAGCACTAGTAACTAAATCTGCAGGTTCCACTCTTGCAATTTTAGTTCTAACACCAGCAGTCTCCGCATTTTTAATAGCAGAAATTATAGACACCTCAAGTGATTCAGCCTCTCTTTCAAATTCTAAATAACCAACTTGATTTCGAAAATAGAGAATAGCATCGTCACAATTTGCTTGAAAAAGTGCATCCTCAAGTTCTTCAGAAGGTTCAACAAACCCTTCTAGAGTAAGAGTAAAATTATATGTCTTCTTATTTTTCATAATCTTAATGGCTACAGTTATCTACCTGTCTTATAATTTGCTTTGCATGAGTCCCGCTATTTCTAGGAGTACTCCATACTGATATTTTGCAGCCTTTTCGGCTTTTTTCTGAACAATAAAGCCGGCAAAAAGCATGCGATGATTTTCCTGGCTCAATTATTCTCCATCCTTCATTTACTGCATGTTCAATGGCTTCTTGAATCTCTTTTGTTGGGTGTTTACCTACGGGCATAAGTTATTATAGTAAATTCGTTGACAATTGTCAACACCTAACAAGCGTTTTAAGCACGGGGTCGTTATAAGAACCAAATATTTTTATTTTAGATGTCTCCCTCCGGTTCGACATGATAGGATATTCTAAAGAGATTCTATTCAAGTAAACCAATAAAATCTTTAGTCCGTACGATTTTAAGAAGAGCTTTGATAGTCCTAATAATTAAGCCCATTTTTATAATCGAATTAAGCTCTATAAGTTGTCTATTCAACTACAATCCGAAGTCTAATCAATGCCTCGTCCCTTATCTAAAAAAAAGATATTAGAACTTAAGCCTGTATTAGATGCATTAGTCGAACAAATCGAAAAACCAGATTTTATCGACGACGATCCCATTCAATTCATGTATGCTTTTGAGGATAAAACCGATAATTAATGATTTCAATACTCTTCTATTCAACCAAAATTATTCGTATATTTAGTGCTCCCAATTATGGGACTAAAAAAACGAAAGGAAGTGAGACTCAATGCTAGGTGTTGAAGTTAAAGACAACGAAAGTGTAGAACGTGCGATAAACAGGTTTAAAAAACTTATTACTCGTTCTCGTATTCTTAATGAATATAAGGACAGGCAACAGTTTACTAAGCCCTCTATGGAGCGTCGCGAAGCTATGAAAAAAGCTGTGCGCGAACAACGTCGCCGTCAACGAGAGAATTACTAGATAATTCTAGTTGTCGTCACAAATTTAAGCCTTTGGATTTTTATCCAAGGGCTTTTTTTATGGCTTCTTTTACGTAACGAATTCCTTCTGATCCCTTTCCCTGAGGAACAATCGAATGTTGAAATCCTAATTTTGCAGCTTCTTTTACTCTCTGCTCAACATGTGGAACCGTCCGCACTTCTCCCCCAAGTCCAACTTCCCCAATAAATGCGGTTTGTTGATTAATGGGCTTGTCTATTAAACTGGAAACTAATGCGCAACAAACGCCCAAATCTCCGGCAGGGTCATTTAGCCTGAATCCACCGGCAATATTCAAATACACATCATGATTGGAAAAACTATATCCTGCTCTTTTTTCTAAAACTGCCAGTAACAACGCCAATCGGTTACGATCAAATCCATTTGAGGTTCGCTGTGGCATCCCATAAGCTGAAGGATTAACTAATGCTTGTACTTCAATCAGAAGAGGTCTTGAGCCTTCCATGGTACAGACTATAGCGTTCCCACTTACTCCTTCTGTTTTGTCTGAAATAAAAAGTTCTGAAGGATTTGAAACTTCAATCAAGCCATCTTCTTTCATTTCAAAAACACCTACTTCCTGAGCCGGACCAAATCTGTTTTTTAAGCTTCTAAGTAATCGATAGGTGTAATTTTTATCACCCTCAAACTGTAAAACCGTATCAACCATGTGCTCTAATACTCGAGGTCCGGCAATATCTCCTTCTTTAGTAACGTGCCCGATTACAATCGTCGTAATATTCTTCTTCTTGGCTAATTGTTGAAAAAGTGCCGCACATTCTTTCACTTGTTGAATGCTTCCCGGCATACTTTGTAATTCGGTCCTGTAAACAGTTTGAATAGAATCGACAATCAACAAATCCGGTTTTATCCTTTGGGCTTCTTCAATGATTTTATTGATTTGAGTTTCATTATAAACCAACAGTTTATCTGATTTGACCCCTAATCGTTGCGCTCGCTGTTTAATCTGTCCGGCAGATTCCTCTCCTGCACAATATAAAATCTTTAGATCGGGATTAGATTTAGCTATCTGAAGTGTAAGTGTACTTTTGCCGACCCCCGGTTCTCCGCCAATTAAAATATAAGCACCATGTAAAAATCCGCCACCTAAAACCCGATCAAATTCTTTGATATTACTCAGAAATCTGGATTTCTCTGAAGTTTCAACATCATTCAGATTTCTAGGTTTATCGACATTTTCAAGCCCTTCAACCTTGGCCTTATGAGTTACAGATTTGCTTTCAACTTTAGATTCTTCAAAAGTATTCCACTTCCCGCAAGAGGGGCAACTTCCCAACCATTTAGCTGAGGTATGCCCACAACTGGTACATTCAAATTGTGTTCTCTGCTTTGCCAAATCAGTCTCTGATAATTTTATTTTCTACCACAGAACGATTGATGTACCACGTTGTAGCCATCATTCCAAAAGCGATGCTTATGTAGTAACTGATTATTCTCCATAGGAAAACTGCCAGGCCAATAAATGACGGTCTTGAAATTAACGGACCTTGAAATAGTACGAACAGGCCTTCCACTCCTCCACTTCCTCCCGGGGTTGGAACAACTAAAAATGCTAAGTTCATGGCTAAACTACGAAGTATTGAAAGTACCTCCGGTGCAGGCAATAAACTCAGAATCACTATGGTTGCCAGCGCAATCCTGCAAAGCCATGACAATGTAGAAAGAATAAAAGCTTTGATTAAAAAGCTGGGCGGCTTTTTTCTTAACTGATGAGCGTATTCTTCCAAATTTTCTACTTCTACGGCTACTTTGTCTTTATATTTTTTAAGGAAACGCAATCTGAATACAAACAAAACTACTTTCTTAATAGCGGTCGGATTTATAAGAACGCCATAAGCCAAAAGACCTGCATAAGCTAGCAATGAAGCATACAAAATAATCATCGAAGCTTCGCCTACTAATCCAATTTCAGGAGGAACTACCTCATAAAATATTCCCGCTATCAGAAGTATAGGAATTGCAGTTGCAAACCAAATCTGATCAAGTAACACTCCGTATAAAACGATCGCCGTTGCTGAACCAAGTTTCATGCCTTCTTTGGTCATTGCATAGGTAGCCATAGGCGCTCCACCAATAGTTGAAGGAGAAACCGCGGAAGTAAAATCCCAGGCAAGTACAACGCGGAACGCTGCTAACCAACCAATTTGATTTTCTGCCAGAAAACGGATTTTTGCAGCTGAAAACCAGATTCTCAGAAAAGACACAAGCAAAGCTATGAACAACCCCGGAAGTCTTTTGGGAGCCAGATGTGTAAGTACACCCGGAGTATAGGTATACCAAATTACCCCCGCCATTGTTGCCACGCTCAAACTGACGGAAATAATTAAGTATTTCTTAGAAATGAAATTTTGTGGCTGCGTGGTATTTATAGATTCAGAACTCAAAAATCCTATTTATTTGTGGTAAGATAAAAAAAATGCCTTGCCGAAAATCGACAAGGCACAAATTATTACGAGTTAATTACGCTAAAGTTATAGCATCATCAAGATATACATCCTGAATCATATTCAATAACTTAACTCCATCTTTAATTGGTCTTTGAAATGCTTTACGACCAGTAATTAATCCCATTCCACCGGCTCTTTTGTTGATTACAGCAGTCTTAACAGCGTCAGCAAAATCGTTATCGCCTGAAGCTCCACCTGAGTTTATTAAACCAGCTCTACCGGCAAAGCAGTTTATTACTTGATAACGAGCTAAATCGATCGGGTGATCAGAAGTTAGTTCTGTGTAAATACGCTCGTCCAATTTTCCATAGCTGGAATCGCCTGCATTCAATGCTTTGTACCCACCATTGTTAGTTGGTAATTTTTGCTTGATGATATCTGCACCAAGAGTAGTACCAATATGATTTGCTTGTCCCGTTAAATCTGCTGAAGTATGATAATCTACTCCACCAACTTTGAACGCATTATTTCTAGTGTAGCACCACAGTATAGTCGCCATTCCAAGTTCGTGAGCATAAGCAAAAGCTTCAGCCACTTCCTGAATTTGACGGCCTGATTCTTCAGATCCGAAATAGATGGTTGCACCTACCGCAGCCGCTCCCATATTGTATGCTTGCTCAATATTTCCGAACATAATCTGGTCGAATGTATTCGGGTATGTCAACAGCTCATTGTGGTTTATCTTTACAATGAATGGAATTTTATGAGCATACTTCCGCGACATTGATGCTAAGGCACCAAAAGTAGAAGCTACACCATTACAACCAGCTTCAATCGCTAATTTTATAATGTTTTCCGGATCAAAATAATCCGGGTTTTTTGCAAAGGAGGCTCCGGCAGAATGCTCAATACCCTGATCAACCGGAAGAATAGAAACATATCCTGTTCCACCAAGTCTTCCGTTACCTAATAACCATTGTAGGTTTCCTAATACTCTGTTGTTTCTGTCTGAATGATACCAAACTTCATCTACATAATTTCCGGATGGTTTAGTTAACCGATCTTTTTTAATTGTTTGGCTGGTGTGGCTTAGTAAGTAAGATGCTTCATCTCCTAAAAGTTCTTCGATATTCTTTGATCCAAATGACATAGTTTCTCTAAATTTGATGTTAATTTTGAAAGACTAAAATATAGCAGTTAATCAACGAAATGACTAACACACATTCCAAAATCGATATTCAAAATTTCGCTTTTCATTACTTATCTTAGTAAAATGAAGATTGATGAAATAATACTACCCAAACAACCGCTTTTTTTAGCTCCCATGGAAGACGTTACGGATTCTCCTTTTCGTCAAATATGCAGGGAAAAAGGTGCCGATATAGTATTTACTGAGTTCATTAGTTCTGAGGCTCTTATTCGTGATTCAGATATTGCCCTTCATAAAATGAGCTATCAGGAGAGCGAACGACCTTTTGGAATTCAGATTTTTGGTGGTCGGGAAGAAGCCATGCATGGCGCTGCAAAAGTAGCGTTAAATAACAATCCCGATTTAGTAGATATCAACTTTGGTTGCCCTGTTTATAAAGTCGTGAATAAAGGTGCCGGAGCAGCTTGTTTAAAAGATTTGGCCATGATGGAGCGTATGGCAGGAACGGTAGTGGATGCTGTTCCCGACAGACCCGTTACGGTGAAAACCCGTTTAGGTTGGGATGATGATACTATCCGCATTCAGGAAGTAGCGCTTATGCTTCAAAAACTAGGTGTGAAAGCATTGACTGTTCATGCTCGAACTCGTTGCCAAAAATACAAAGGCGATGCAAACTGGGAATGGCTAAGAAAACTCAAAAATACTCCAGGATTAGAAATTCCTATTATTGGAAATGGTGATGTTACTTCACCTGAGTTAGCAAAAAAAATGTTTGACGAAACCGGTGTTGATGGGGTGATGATCGGTCGTGGCGCAATAGGAAATCCATGGATTTTTGAACAATCACACCATTATTTAGAAACCGGAGAATTATTACCTGAACCTACTCTGGAAGAAAAGCTGAATGTATGTGCTGAACAGTTACGATTATCAGTTGCTCACCAAGGGGAACGATATGGGGTCATTATTATGAAAAAGCATTATGGCCAGTATCTCAAAGGCATCAGAAACGGGAAAAAGCTCCGAATGCAACTCATGGGGCATTCTACGATGGAATCTATTCTCGAAATTCTTCTCAACTTTAAAGAAGAAGATGTTTTTGCTTTGGCTTGATTTATTTCTGCCACAAATTCACAGAAACACAAAAAAATTACCTTCGCCTCAAATTGACTGACAAAGACGTAGCTACGCCTTTGTCAGTCAGTTATAATGCTTTTGAGTTTTAGTGATCATATTACCACGAATCTTTTTTAAACTTACCTCGTACTCTCCAAAAGTTTATAAACAAGGAGACATCATGTTAGCAAGATTAGCACGTGTTTTAAAATCATTTCTCGGAGCAGCCGGAGTAGCTGCTTCTCCCCTCAAAGCAATTACCGGAATTGTAGTAAGTATTATTGTTCCTTACTTGTTGTATGCTTTTTTAGGGGGATTTGGAATCGCACTAATTATTTTTGGGATAGGTTGGGGAGTTTGGTATTTCGTAAAAAAGAAAGAAGAATAACCAGTTGATTGCTTTTATTAATACTTCTGACATTCTAGTAGAAGTCAGGTGATTCATTGACAGTTTTAATTCAAGGTAAAAGTAAAGGGTCATCCCTGTAGATGTTAGATAATTCGATGACACTATTTACAGGAGGTTTTTATATATGCACGTTAAGTCCGTTAAAAAACACCCCGAATGAAGCCCGGTATGCCCCGTGCTTCATTATCCCCTCTAAAAGAGGGGAACGTTAGTGTATTGTCAATAAAGAGCTGTGTAACCTTATCTGGAGTAATTCCCCTCTGCCAGAGGGGATGATTCAATTGCGTTTAGCGGTTGAATCCGGGGTGTCCATGAAGGCGTAGGCTTACAATATGTTCTCATTTTTCCGTCAACGAATTGCCTAACATATACAATCCTGAATTCATTTCGGGATCTTTGTGAGGAACCAATGCTAAATGCTAGATAGTTATAATCAACAAAGACTACGATCTTTTATCTTCGGACTATTCAATGACTATATCACATCGAATTTCATCCATGATTTCAGGTAGATAGCTAATTGAATACAAAATTTAGAGAGTTATTGACCTAGATTGATAACTTAGTTCATTGTCTAAACAAGAACTAATCTGTTACTAAGCTAATAGCCTTTCCGTAAGATCCCGTCCATAGGACTCCTTCGGAGAAATGAATTCGGGATGACCCTATTTTGGTTTTCGAGATAGTTTAAAGAAATTTTGTCAACGAATTGCCTAACATATACAATCCTGAGGATGAGTTAATGGTGTTTCACAAAAAAGTAAGTATAAAAAAAAGCCACGCTGAACTAACAGAATGGCTTTTAATCTTATCTTAATGATCAGTTTTTAAGCTAACTGAGCATCCAATTGCTTAGTCAAATGTGGCTTTGGAACAGCCCCAACGATTTGATCTACAACTTCACCATTTTTAAAGATCAATAAAGCCGGAATACTCCTAATTCCATACTTCACTGAAATCTCAGGATTGTTGTCCACGTTTACTTTTCCAATTTTGGCTTTTCCATCATATTCACCAGCCATTTCTTCAACTACCGGTCCAATCATGCGGCAAGGACCACACCATTCTGCCCAAAAATCGACCAAAACAGGCTTATCTGAGTTAAGTACTTCAGCTTCAAAGTTGCTGTCAGTAAATTCTAATGCTTTTCCCATGGTTCAAAAAATTAAATTAAATGTCTTTATTAACTGGGCATAATATGCGAATAATTCTATCAACTAATCACATTGTTTGTAATTATCAGCTTCATCGTACCCCTTTATCAAACCCCCATCATTAATTCTACACTTTCTTCTCCTAAAATATCTCGTAAGCCTTTCATAAGCTCAGGATTAGGATCCACCACGAAGTTTCTCATGTTCATTCTGATAGGACCGTTAGCCTCTTTGCTGTGCACAGTCATTTTAACCATTGTACTTCCTCTGTTTGTAGTAAACAATGTTTCCATTTGATCTAGCATATCATCGTTTAGTACAGCGGTATCAAGCTTTAATCTCAGATTTAAATTATCCTGATGTTTCTCCCGTAGATTTTCAACCCGCTCAATATTATTTACTATCACGCTATCTCCTCGATCACGTTTCACAAATTTACCGGAAATAAACACCACATTATCTACTTCAAGTAATGCTGAAAACTGATCGAATTGTTTGCTGAACACCGCTAATTCCATAGAAGAATGCAGATCTTCAACTTGCAAGAACGCAATGGGTCTGTCTTTTTTATCAGTTGCCTGCCGCTTGCTGGTAATAATTGCAATAAAGCGAATGGTTGATTCGTGCCGGAGTTTATTCATACTCTCATCGCTCAAATTCTGGCTACCAAAAAGCTTAATATCTTCCTGATACTTTGTTAGTGGATGTCCGCTCAAATAAAAGCCAATCAACTCTCGCTCATGATTCAAACGCTCAATACTACTCCACTTTGGTACAGGCTTCAGCTTTGGTTCTTGCGATATCGAACCTCCGGCTCCACCACCAAACATATTCACTTGGCTCAACCTCTCCTCTTCCTGCTTACGAGCGCCGTACTGGAGAATATCTTCCACTCCCATCATCAACTGAGCACGATTATCATCCAACTCGTCAAATGCTCCGGCGGCAATTAAACTTTCCAGCGTTCTTCGGTTGCACACTCTGGAATCAATTCTTGTTGCAAAATCAAAAATGCTCCGGAACAATCCTTTTGATTCTCTTTCTTCCACGATTTGTTTTATAGCTGATGAACCCACTCCTTTAATTGCCGACATTCCGTATTGAACCCGGCCATTTTTCGCTACGAACTTACCTCGGGCTGTGTTGATATTTGGAGGATCAACTTCAATTCCCAGTCGTTGACATTCTTCAATAAACGATGCCACTTTTTTGATATCACTCATGTTGTGGCTCATTACCGCAGCCATATATTCAGCCGGGTAATTTGCTTTGAAATACATCGTGTGGTAAGCAACTACGGAATATGCAGCCGAATGTGATTTATTAAATCCATAACTGGCAAACATCTGCATCTTCTCAAATACTGAAATTGCTGTTTTTTCATCGACTCCCTGAGCTTTTGCACCTTCTATGAACTTTGGCTTTTCAGCTTCCATCACTTCGTGCTTTTTCTTACCCATCGCTCTACGAAGTAAATCTGCACCACCAAGAGTGTAACCACCCATTTTCTGTGCTACATTCATGATCTGCTCCTGATAGATCATAATTCCAAACGTTGGCTCCAAAATATCTTTAATCAAATCGTGATCATATTCCGCTTTTTCTGTTCCATGTTTTCGCTTGATGTAATCCGGAATAAACTGCATTGGTCCCGGGCGATATAATGCATTCATCGCAATAAGATCATTGATCGTAGTTGGCTTAAGGTCTTTTAGATACTTACGCATCCCTTCACTCTCAAACTGAAACGTTCCTAGTGTACCTCCTTTTTGGTAGAGTTTGTAGGTTTTTTCATCATCGAGAGGAATATCATCCAGATTATATTCTTTGCCATGATTTTCTTTCACAAAAGCAATGGAGGTTTTAAGAATGGAAAGAGTTTTCAATCCCAGAAAATCCATCTTCAGCATTCCGGCGCTTTCGATAACGCTGCCATCAAACTGAGTTACATACAGATCTGCATCTTTTGCGGTGCTGATCGGAATGTATTCGGTGAGTTTATCCGGAGCAATGATAACACCCGCTGCGTGAATTCCGGTATTCCGAACGGAGCCTTCCAAAACATGCGCCATTTTAAGCGTCTCAGCTTCCAACCCCTCCCCTGCTTTCATATCACGAAGCTCTTTTACTTCACCAAAAGCATCGTCCAAAGAAGTGCCGGCACGTTCAGGAACTAGTTTCGCTAAGCGATCTGCGTCTGATAGCGGAAGATCCAACACACGAGCTACATCACGAACGGAAGATCGCGCCGCCATTGAACCAAAAGTGATAATATGAGCAACCTGATCTTTACCGTATTTATTAACTACATATTCGATCACTTTTTGGCGGCCATCATCATCGAAATCAATATCAATATCAGGCATGGAAATACGCTCAGGGTTCAAAAACCGCTCAAAGAGAAGATCGTACTTCAACGGATCTATATTTGTAATTCCTGTGCAATATGCTACTACTGAACCGGCTGCCGAACCACGTCCGGGTCCAACATAAACGCCCATATCACGTGCTGCAGCAATAAAATCCTGAACGATCAGAAAATATCCGGCAAATCCCATATCAGCGATAATGCCAAGCTCCAACTCAATGCGATCTTTTACTTCGTCGCTAAAATCCGGATATCGTGATTCTGCACCTTGCAGAGTCAGATGTTTTAGGTATTCGTCTTCCGTTTCGAATCCTTCAGGAAGCTCAAAGTTTGGGAGAATTACATCTCTGGAAAGCTTAATCGGTTCAATCTTATCTACGATTTCCTGAGAATTTAATATGGCTTCCGGCATATCCGGAAACAGCGCCTTCATTTCTTCTGTGGTTTTGAAATAGAACTCGTTATTCGGGAATCCCCAACGAAAATCTTTCCCTCTACCGATCGGCGTACTTTTCAGTTTTCCGTCATCAATGCAAATTAGTGCGTCATGCGCTTCTGAATCTTCCTGTTCTAAATAAAACACATTATTCGATGCAACCAGTTTTACATCATGCTTTTTAGCAAACTCTTTAAAAACCTCGTTCACTTTATGCTCTTCATCCAGATTATGATTGATGACTTCCAGATAAAAATCATCACCAAATACCTCTTTCCACCAAAGCAGAGATTCTTCAGCGTACTCTTCTCCTTTGTTAAGAATCAAATCCGCAAGTTCACCTCGAATGCCGCCGCTTAAGCAAATAAGATCTTCCGCATATTCTTTGATTGCTTCCTTATCAACACGAGCGTATTTGTAATAATATCCTTCTGTAAACCCAACAGAGCTGAGTTTAGCCAGATTTTTATATCCGTTCTGGTTTTTAGCCAATAACGGAATCTGATAACGTTTATCTCTGTTATCTCTGGTAAATTTCTTAACATGCCGATCTTCAACTACATAAAACTCACAACCAACAATAGGTTTTATTCCGGCATCATTTGCTGCTTCAACAAATGAAAAAACTCCGTACATATTCCCGAGATCGGTAAGCCCAACAGCCGGCATTCCCTCACTTTTAGCTTTCGCAACCAGTTCTTTGATACAGGCTGTTGCCTGTAGTACCGAAAATTTTGAATGACAATGAAGATGAGTAAAGGCGATATCTTCGTCGATCTCAACTTTAAGATCTATTTCATTTTCTTCTGAATCTGACTCTTCTACTTCCTCATCTTTTTTTTTGATGCGAGAGGGAGATCTGAGAGTAATGTAATTTTCCCGCTTCATGTAGCTTGCTGAAGGCTCGTACAACTTGGCATCCATCGGGAAATTTACTTTGGTCACGCCACGACGAACCATTTCCAGAAATATTCGAGCTGTAGCCTCTACATCAGCTGCCGCATCATGAGCGTCTTCAAATCCTTTATCAAATAACTTCCAATGAAGTTCGGTAAGTGTAGGCCATTTATAACCACGGGCTCCTTTGATCTTGCAAAAGTTGGTTCCATCATCTTTGGTATCGATCTTAGCTTTGTCCATGATGGCAGAAGGAATCTTCTTACGGATGTATTCCGCTCCCATTACTTTTTCATCGAAACTAACATTATGCCCAATCAAAAAGTGGGCTTCATCCATCGCTTTTCGGAATTCATGAAGTACGAATTCAAGATCTTCTCCTTCTTCCTGAGCGCGCTTTGTGGAAATCCCATGGATTTTTTCAGAATTAAAGGGAATGGAAAACCCTTCCGGTTTAACAATAAAATTTCCACTTGAGAGTAATTTCCCTGTGTGATCATGATGCTGCCAGGCAAGCTGAACCAACCTTGGCCAGTTTTCAAGATCTGTGATGGGTGCTGAAAAATTTTGCGGAAGTCCGGTTGTTTCGGTATCGAAGATTAAATACATACTATATAATAATCATAAAGACGAATAGTTAACAGTTTGTTATATTACAATAGTTTTAGTAGTCATCCATATTTATAAAAAAACCAAAGCAAAGTCATGAACAAAATATTTTTAATACTTCCCATAATTCTAATTTTTTCTTCTAACGGATATTCACAGATTGATTTCAATGATTTTCTTAAAACTTTAAATGGTTCCAGTACTGGAATTTCATCTAATTTAGCAGAAAAGAGAACAGTTGTTGTTAAGGGTGATCCCTACTTATCCAAAGAGTGGAGTCTAGGGTATTTATATGCGGCAGGAACAAAGTCCAAAGCAATGCCGTTGCGGTTTAATCTTGCTGAAAATGCATTTGAAGTACAAACAGAGACTAACATTATAATAATTGATTCTTATCGTATTGAAGGCGTTGATTTTATAAGTCCAGAAAAAACAGTATTTAAAAATGGATTTGCTCCCAATGAAGAAGAGAACATTGACAAAGATACTATGTTTGAAGTTATCTATGATGGTGATTTTAAATTATTAAAAAAAAATTATATCAGCTTAACTAAAGCAGTAGCTACTTATGGTACCGCCAATCAGGAAGATGTTTATAAAAACTATTCTAAATTTTATTTCTATACAGCTAATAAAAAATATGTTGAAACTAAGCTGAAAAGAAAAGACATCCTTAGTTTTTTTGACAAGAAAGATCAAAAAAAGGTTGAAAAATATGCTAAAGAAAATAATCTTAGTTTTAAAGATAAGAATGAAGTAGTTGCCATTCTGAAGTATGCAGAAGCTCAGTAACTTTTTATCTCCTGCTTTTAAAGCTCTCTTTTTGGGAGAGCTTTTTTTGTAATAAGTATTTAGATTGTACAAAACATTATTTAGACATGACCCTTACTCAACTCTCTTATATCGTTGCTGTTGACAAATACAGGCACTTTGCTGCAGCAGCTCAAAATATTTACATCACCCAGCCTACTTTAAGTATGCAAATTCAAAAGCTTGAAGACGAATTGGGTGTGCTCATTTTCGACCGTTCTAAATCTCCGGTAGTTCCTACTGCAATTGGTGAGCAGATTATAGAGCAGGCAAAAGTAATTTTGAGTGGAGCGAAGCACATCGAAGATATGGTATCTGTAAAAGACGGCGATTTGAGAGGTTCTTTCCGAATTGGAATCATACCCACCATTGCTCCATATTTGGTTCCGCTTTTCCTAAAACCGTTTTCAGAAAAACACCCTAATGTGAAATTGGTTTTTGAGGAAGCGTTAACTAGCGAAGTTCTGGAAGGACTTCAAGAAGATCATTTTGATGTTGGTATCATTGCTACTTCAACGAACCAACATATTTATGAGCATGAACTATTCTCAGAACCTTTCTTAGGATATTTATCTCCGGGACATGAATTTACTTCCAAAGATAAACTATGTATAGACGATCTGTATTCACAAGATTTGTGGTTATTGAATGAAGGACACTGTTTCAGAGATCAAACGATCAAGTTATGCAAGCAAACCAACGATAAACTTCAGCATTCAAATATCTCCTTCGAAAGTGGTAACCTTGAAACACTAAAGCGTTTAGTGGAACAAGATTATGGGATCACGCTCATGCCTTATTTGGCTATGCAAGATCACGATACTCGCTGTGCCAATGGTGTAATCAAAGAGTTTATGGATCCGATTCCAACACGTAAAGTTCGTTTGGTATATAGTCGTGAGTTTCTGAAACAAAACATTGTAAATGCATTCGTAGAAACCATCAAAGAATCTATTCCTGATGAGTTGAGAGACGTTAAAGATGAAATGATCGTGGAATAAGTTTTCTATTTTGAACTCATAACCTCCCTCCCAAGCTCCTGCTCCCAATAAACTTTCCTTAAAATAAAACTGTAAGGAATTGCTTTGAACTGGTCTAACTATGTATGGCACGAAGCAACTTCAAATTTTACGAAAACGAATATCCATATTTTCTAACCTGTACGATAGTTGATGGGATAGACCTTTTTGCAGATCCAAGGATAAGCCAAGTAATACTTAATGCCTTTGTTCACATCCAAACAAAGATGCAGGTTACAATTTATGGTTTTGTGATCATGCATAATCACATCCATTTTATTGCTGAAAGCAACGATCTTTCAGAAGATATTCGCCGGTTTAAATCATTTACTGCACGGGAAATTATCCGTTATTTAGAATCCACCAATCGTAGTGTTTTCCTGAAAAGACTCAAGCGTGGAAAGATCAATCATAAAAAAGAAAGTACCTATCAGGTTTGGCAAGAAGGCTCTTATCCAAAACAAGTAAATAATCTCCGAAAAATGGAAGTTTTATGGAATATATTCACTTCAATCCAGTAAAAGCTGGTTTTGTTCATAAGCCTGAACATTGGCGCTATTCCTCTGCTGTAAATTATTTGGGTAAGGAAGGATTGATACCTATTACTTTATTTACTGGATAGCTTATTCGGAGCAGGAGCTCCTGTGTGTTCCTCCCAAGCAGGAGCTTGGGAGAGAGGCTAAACTTTCCTTAAAATAAAACTGTAAGGAATTGCTTTGAACTGGTCTAATTATGTATGGCGCGAAGTAATTTCAAATTTTACGAAAACGAATATCCATATTTTCTAACCTGTACGATAGTTGATGGGATAGACCTTTTTGCAGATCCAAGGATAAGCCAAGTAATACTTAATGCCTTTGTTCACATCCAAACAAAGATGCAGGTTACAATTTATGGTTTTGTGATCATGCATAATCACATCCCTTTTATTGCTGAAAGCAACAATCTTTCAGAAGATATTCGCCGGTTTAAATCATTTACTGCACGTGAAATTATCCGTTATTTAGAATCCGCCAATCGTCTTGTTTTCCTGAAAAGACTCAAGCGTGGAAAGATCAATCATAAAAAAGAAAGTACTTATCAGGTTTGGCAGGAGGGTTCTTATCCAAAACAAGTAAATAATCTCCGAAAAATGGAAGCTTTTATGGAATATATTCACTTCAATCCAGTAAAAGCTGGTTTTGTTCATAAGCCTGAACATTGGCGCTATTCCTCTGCTGTAAATTATTTGGGTAAGGAAGGATTGATACCTATTACTTTATTTACTGGATAGCTTATTCGGAGCAGGAGCTCCTGTGTGTTCCTCCCAAGCAGGAGCTTGGGAGAGAGGCTAATTTCGGAATCTGGTGTAATGGACAAATAGTAGGCTGTTTTTGGATTGTTTCTTTCAAGTGGACAAA
>CAXBHO010000013.1:0-50386 GCA_963975485.1 uncultured Balneola sp.
TTTGTTGTTTGTTATTTGTTATTTGAGATTTGCGAGCTCAGCGCTTCCGCTTCTTCGATCATTCTTTCCAGCGAGTTTAATCCTTTGTTCCAGAAATCTGGATCCGTGATATCTAATCCCATCCTGAATTTCTTTGAAATTTGATTATTTGAGATTTGTTGTTTGTTATTTGTTGTTTGTTATTTGTTATTTGAGATTTGCGAGCTCAGCGCTTCCGCTTCTTCGATCATTCTTTCCAGCGAGTTTAATCCTTTGTTCCAGAAATCTGGATCAGTTATATCCAGTCCCATTTTTGCAACCAGTTCATGCGGCCACTCAGACCCTCCTGCACTTAAAAGTTCCATATATTTATCTGCAAAGCCATTCGGACGTTCAGTGAATTCTTCATAAAGAGCCATCACCAATAATTCCCCAAACGCATATGCATATACATAGCCCGGCGTATGTAAAAAGTGTGGAATGTAACTCCACCAAATTCCATATTCATCGGTAAGTGTTACTGAGTCTCCATACAATTTGGTTTGTTCTTCCATCCAAAGTTCAGAAAACCGCTCGGTAGTTAATTCACCCTCTTCTCTACGTGCGGTGTGCATTGCGTCTTCAAATCTATTCATCGAGATCTGGCGGAATACGGTAGCAATGGTGTCATCAATTTTTCCCGTTATCAATGCTAAGCGCTCTTTTGGGTCTTCAATTTCCTTCAATAACTTCTGAAAAACCAGCATTTCTCCAAAAACAGAAGCTGTTTCTGCCGTTGTAAGTGGAGTTCCTGCTTGTAACGGACCTTGTTGGCGAGATAAATACTGATGAACTCCATGCCCTAATTCATGAGCTAACGTTTGTACATCACGGATTCTCCCGTCAAAATTCATGAACACATACGGATGAACAGAAGGAACAGTGCTGGCGGAATAAGCTCCGCCTCTTTTACCCTGTTTTATAGCAGCATCAATCCAATTCTCTTCAAAAAATTTCTTGGTGATATCTCCCATCTGAGGATGAAAATTGGTATAAGCATCTAATACCATTTCCTTAGCTTTGCTCCATGAAATAGTTTCTTCATTTTCTATAATCGGAGCGTATCGATCATAATCTTTCATTTCATCCAGACCAAGCAAATCTGCCTTTAGCTTGTAATATCTTTGAACCAGATCGTAATTAGAAGTTACTGCCTCTACTAATGCTTCTACCGTTTCGTCATCCGTTTCATTGGCTAAATTTCTTGACGACACCCAGCTTTTATAATTTCTGAATCTATCGTTGGTTGACTTATCAGCGAGAATAGTATTGAAAATGAACGTGAGCGTTCGGCTAAGATCGTTGAATGTTTTGGTGAGTGCTGCGTGAGCTTTCTTTCTGATCTTTTGATCGCCTTCATGCAGTTTACTAAGTGCTTCTTGTTCTGTTAATGAATTTCCATCGATATGAAATTCGGCTGCACCAAGTGTCTCATCGAAAAAACGAACCCATGCACTTCTGCCCGTTACAGATTTTGCTGACATGATCTGCTCTTGCTGTTCTTCAAGCACATGCTTTTTATATCGCCTTGAAGAGTCTAAATAATGTGAATAGAACGAAAGCTTAGGATCATCAATCAATGCTTGAGCTTTTTCGGAATCAACTTTCAGCCATTCCACATCAAAGAAAACCAATTTTTGGCTAAGCTCAGATGACAGCTCATTCGATTCCTGTACCAATTTTCCGTACTCACTGTTAGAAGTATCTGTACTCCATTGTAAGTAAGCAAAGGAACCGATCTTACCTCCCTTATCCTGAATTTTCTCATATTCTTCGAGCAAAACCTTAAATTCATCAGCAGAAAGCTTCGCTACTTTACCCTTGTATTTTTTTGCGAAATTATCAGCTGCTTTTAGTACCTCTTTTTTGTCTTTTTGAAGTTGTGGATCATTTGAAGATTTGTAGAGATCACTTAAATCCCAGTTAATTTTTTCAGCACCGTTTTTGGATTTTTTGGAGTCTTTTGTCATGTAAAAATTTTTCTTTGAATATAGGAGTTGTAGGATGGGAATTAAAGCAAATGAGCAAACTAATAATCATTCTTTTATCACGTTTAAGTTTACATGCTAACAATCATAAAGTATTTTTTTTAGATCTCGTTCATTTAATTTTTTCAAGCGTTCGTATAATTTAGTGGCTAATCCTCCAAGGATTCCAAATCCTTGGAGGATTTTTTCTTAAAAAATTAACCACCTTTTTATACTCAAGTGCTTTTCACACAGGCTGAAAGCTACGGAATGCCTCTTTGGAGCTCTGCTCCACATACTCTCAACCCTCAAATAGACTTACAGAAATAAGTGGCTCCAATCCTGCATAATTTCGAGCTGAGGAATATCTCCAATCGATAGGCTTGTCAACGAACCCAGCCTTTACAGGATTGTAATGAATATATTCTGTTTTTTGAATCATCATGGCTTCATCCTTAATTTGTTTAGGATGAAAGCCTTCTTGCCAAACTTTATATAAACTATTGGGGTGGGAAGAAGGTACATGTATGCGGCGAAGAAGTAGCGTTCGATTAGGATCTGTAAGATGATCAATAATTCTACGTGCTGTATATGATTTAAACTTTCTTAACACGGAAGACAAATTATCCCCTTCTAAAATACAATGGAAATGATTGCGCATTAACACATAGGCGTAAAGCTGGATTCCATGCTCCTTTTTCATATAAACCAGACTGTCCAACACAATATCAGCTATCTCAGGATCAGCGAATAAGGCTACTCCTTTTGAAAACGAACTGGTGATAAAATATGGATAGTGTTCTTCATATATTTTATATCTGCTACGTCCCATACTTGGTAAGACAGTTTTAGCAGGTATTCCTTACAAAATATATTAACAACGGAAGCGGAGCTTCTGGTTGGTGTTTCGCAGCAGAGCTACGGAACGAGGGGAATTGAAACCCAATACATGAGAATTAAAGCTTTACTTACGAAACTATTCTTCTAATTTCTTTGTGTTTCCCTATAATGATAATCAACAGAACAAATATCGTTTTTTAAGATTGTAATCCTTAATTTTACAACTGCTTTTGGTACTTTCTTCGAAATTGAATTAAATATTTATCAGCACTAACAAAAACAGATTCATTCAGTTGCATAAAAACTCGCACGAGGTTAACACCCATTGAAATCTCTTGAAGCCGTTTTCGGTCCTAATTCAGCTCTTGTTGAAGAACTCTACGATCAATACAAAGAAAATCCCAATTCCGTACCTGCTCACTGGAAAAACTTCTTTGATGAACACGAAGGCAAACCAACCAATGGTTCTTCCTCTCAAAAAACAGAGCAGGCTGCTCCGGTAAGTGAAAAACCGGCTTCAAAGAAGCAGGAAAAAAGCTCTAAGGTTCCTAAAGATGCTGAGCTTGAAAAAATAAAAGGAGTGGCTACTAAGATTGTTGAGAACATGGATCTTAGTTTGGAAGTACCAACAGCTACTTCTTTGAGAGTGCTTCCTGTAAAAATGATGATTGAAGACAGAACAATCATCAACACTCATCTTTTGCAAAGAAATGAGCCAAAAGCTTCTTTTACTCACTTTATTGCCTGGGCTATTATAAAAGCTTTAGAGGATTTTCCTGGCATTAATAACGCATACCACTTTGATGGGGATAATCATTTCAAAGCCATACCCAATCAGGTAAACCTTGGGGTAGCGATTGATCTTCCTAATAAAGATGGTACAAGAAATCTGGTTGTGCCAAATATAAAAGGCGTGAATAACATGACCTTTAAGGAGTTCTTACACGCATTTGCTGCATTAATCGATAAAGCCCGAAATGGAAAATTGCAAATCGACGATTACCAAGGAACAACGATTAGTATTACAAATCCGGGCACAATTGGTACCATTTCTTCAGTACCCAGATTAATGCAAGGGCAAGGTGCTATTGTGGCAACCGGAGCTATTGATTATCCGGCTGAGTATCAGTCGATGTCAAAAGAGATTTTGAATCAACTTGGTATCAGTAAAGTAATGACGGTTACCTCTACCTATGATCACCGAGTAATTCAAGGTGCAGAATCGGGCTCATTCCTGAAAAAAATTAACGATCTGCTTACCGGACAAGAAAGCTTCTACGAAGATATTTTCAGTGATCTGGAAATTCCTTACAAACCAATTCCATATTCTACAGATACTTATTCCGGCCCTTTTGGCGGAAAACCTGATTCTCTTGAATATGATCGCCGCATTATTGGTGTTTGGAGATTGATTAGCATGTATCGCATGCGCGGGCATGTACTTTCTGACCTCGATCCGCTGGAAAAAGAACCCAAATATGTGCCTGAACTGGATCTGGAATATTATGGGCTTTCCCTTTGGGATCTTGATCGTGAATTTTATTGTGGAGGTTTGGGAGGAAGGGAAAGAGCTCCGCTTCGTGAGATTATCAAGTTATTGCGTGATACCTATTGTGGAAATATTGGTGCCGATTATATGCACCTTTTGGATTTAGATGAACGCAGATGGTTACGTGATACCATGGAATCTTCCGGCAACAAAGCAGATCTTACTAAAGACGATAAGAAGCAGATTCTCCATAAGTTGAATCAGGCAATGGCTTTTGAGGAATTCCTCCACAAAAAGTATATCGGCCATAAGCGATTTTCTCTGGAAGGTGCCGATACATTAATCCCAATGATTCACTTTATGCTCAATCGATCTGCTGAGAGCGGGATTGAAAAAGCCTTTTTGGGGATGGCTCATCGTGGCCGCCTGAACATGCTGGTGAACATATTGAACAAGCCTTACCACAAAGTATTTGCAGAGTTTGAAGGCAGCGTTGATCCGGATTCTATTCAAGGATCCGGCGATGTAAAATATCACTTGGGCACAAAAGGTGTTCATAAAGCTCCGGATGGAAAAGAGGTTCAACTGGAGCTGATGCCCAACCCAAGTCATTTGGAAGCGGTAAGCCCGGTTGTAGAAGGCGCTGTAAGAGCGATGCAAGATCATCACGAAAGCGACGATGCTGAAAAGAAGATCCTCCCAATTTTGGTGCACGGTGATGCCGCATTTTCCGGACAAGGTGTTGTTCCTGAAACGCTAAATATGTCTCAACTTGAAGGTTATAAAACAGGTGGTACGATCCATATCATCATCAATAATCAAATTGGATTTACTACTCTTCCAAAAGATGGGCGATCTACAGAATATGCTTCTGATCTCGCCAAAATGATTCTGGCTCCGATCTTTCACGTAAACGGCGACAAGCCCGAAGCCGCTGTTCATGCCATACAAATGGCTATTGATTACCGCCAAAAATTTGGCAAAGATGTTGTTGTTGATTTGATCGGATACAGAAAACACGGTCATAACGAAGGCGACGAACCGGCATTTACTCAACCGGGAATGTATAAAGAGATTAATAATCACCCTCCGGTTAGGGATCTTTATACGGATGCTTTAGTAAAAAATAATGAGCTTTCAGAAGAAGAAACTCAAAGTATTTTTGATGAGTTTGATAATCTCTTACAAGAAGCATTTGAAGATGCTAAGAAATCTCCAAATGTGGATATCACAGAAGAAATTTTTGACCGAACTGAAAGTGATCAACAAGATCGTTCTCAATTTCCTGATACAACGTATTCAGCAGAAGAGTTGAAAGACATAGCGGTAAAAATAAATACCGTTCCAAAAGATTTTGATGCTAATCCAAAACTATTAAAGCAATTAGCTAAACGGGCTGATATTGTTGAGAAAAATGAGAAAAAAATTGATTGGGGTTTTGCCGAAGCGTTAGCTTTTGGATCTCTTCTGAAATCGGGACGAACAGTTCGTATTACCGGACAAGATGTTGAAAGAGGAACCTTCTCACACCGGCATTCGGTGTTGCATGGAACTAAAACCAATCAAACATTCACTCCGCTTAATAATCTTTCTGATGATCAGGGATATTTCCATGTACACAATAGTTTATTGAGTGAATACGCCGTAATGGGTTTTGAGTTTGGTTACAGTGCTCAACAAAAAGACGCACTTGTTATTTGGGAAGCACAATTTGGTGATTTTGTAAACGGAGCTCAGATCATAATTGATCAATTTCTCTCTTCCAGTGAAGCCAAATGGAGACAGACAACTTCTTTAGTTTTAAATCTCCCTCACGGTTATGAGGGTCAGGGACCGGAGCATTCATCAGCACGTTTAGAACGTTTCTTACAGCTTTGTGCTGAAGATAATATGCAGGTTATGAACCTTACTACTCCTGCTCAGTATTTCCACATGCTTAGAAAACAAACTTTACAGGATGCAAAAAAGCCTATTATTTTAATGACTCCCAAGAGTTTACTTCGTCACCCTTTGGCGACTTCAAATACACAAGAACTAGCTGAAGGGAAATTCCAACCTTTCATTACGGATGATGAAGTAACCAAAGCTAAGAGACTGGTAATCTGTTCAGGAAAAGTATATTACGACTTGCTGAAATATCGTGGTGAAAATGAAATTAAAGATGTAGCCATTGCTCGATTGGAACAGCTTTATCCATTCCCCGATGAAGATATTTCTGAACAATTAAAATCATTTAAAGATGTGAAAGAGATTGTTTGGTGCCAGGAAGAACCTAAGAACATGGGCGCATGGTCGTTTGTTGCGCCTAGGTTTATGGAAATTCTCGAAAATGAACAAAAACTATCTTATGCAGGAAGACAGGCATCTGCTTCTCCCGCTGCCGGACAGAAAAAGATTCATGAAGCTGAGCAACTTAGCTTAGTTGAAGATGCTCTGAAGCTATAGACTCTATTTGTTTGAAATATCAAAAGCCCGTTAATTAATTTTATCGAGCTTTTTTGTTGGCTAAGAATAGTAACTCCTATGTTTAGATTTTGAAATCACCTTTGATTTTATCATATTAACTACCAAATATTATGGGTTAAATTATTTTTATTAAAGCTACTTACCGATTATAGATTAAATAAATATTTATGGGAGATTTTTCATGACTATCGATGAGGCAAATATAAATCTCAAATTTGTAATGCTTTTCAGAAAAACTTTTGGATTTACTCAAGAAGAGTACGAGTTACTACTTTCCCGGTTTGTACTAAAAAAAATCTGTAAAAAAGATTTTTATTTGCGGGCCGGGCAAGTATGTTCCGCAAAAGCATATATCAATAAAGGATGTGCTAAAACTTTTGTAATTGATGAACATGGCCATCAACGTATATTGGTTTTTTCCTTTGAAGACTGGTGGCTCGCCGATTTTGAAAGCTTCTACTCAGAAAAACCCGGGATTAAGTTTATTCAGGCAATTGAAAATTGTGAGTTATTTGAGATCTCAAAAAAGAACTTTTTAGAGATGGAAGACAAAATACCCAAACTCAAACAATGGTATCCTGTGAAAATTACCCGTACTACCATAGCTGCTATGAAACGAATGGAAGAAATTAAAACCTTAACTCCCGAACAACGCTATCTGAATCTTTCAAAAAAGTATCCTCAAATTTTTCAACGTGTCGCCTTACAAGATATAGCTGCCTACCTAAATATTGAGCCTCAATCTTTGAGCCGAATGAGAAAGAGACTAGCCAGTCGCCATTAAAATTTCCTTCTCGTTAATTTCTTAACCTAGGTTAAAAGAAATTTCATTTTCTTCCACGATACTTAGTTAGGCAAATCACTCAGAAATGATTTGTCACTAATCAAATAAAATGGAGTTGATATGGGAAAAATATTAGTAATAGGTGCAACAGGGAACACAGGATCACTTTTAATTCCGGCACTTTTGGAAGCCGGAGAAGAAGTTCGTGCTTTTGTACGAAATGAGGAAAAAGCTGAAAGCTTGAAAAAAGCAGGTGCTGAAATCTATAATGGTGATCTCGATGAAATTGATACGTTAGATAATGCTCTTATAAATATAGATAAAGTTTATTTATGTATATGGAATGGTCCTACCGCAGCCGTCCAAGGTATTAACGTCATAAAAGCTATAAAAAAATCCGAAAAATCTCCCTTTGTTGTCAGGCTTTCTGCTTTTGGTTCTCCTCAATCAAGAATCATTCAGCAAATCAATGAAGTAGATATAGCTTTAAAAGAATCTCAGATTTCTTGGTGCAGCATCAAGCCAACATTTTTTATGCAAAATTTATTAATGGCTTCACAAACAATTCAAAAAGACCAATCTATATATTGGGATTGGGCTGCCGGAAAAGTTGGGATAATTGATATTCGCGATGTTGCTGAAAGTGCGCTTGGAGCACTAACAGGTAGAGCAGAACATGGAAAGGAGTACATACTTACTGGCCCGGAATCAATATCAATGCATGATGTTGCCAACTCTTTTACAAAAGCTATAGGCGAGGAAATAAGCTATGTAGCTGTTCCTCACAGCGCAGCCAAAGAAGCTATGCTAAGCATGGGGTTTCCCGAATTTATCGTTGATGGTTATATAGAACTTAACCAAGGTTTTGCGCAAAATTTTGCAAATAAAACCACCCATAATGTAGAACTGCTTACTGACCATAAACCACGATCTGTGGATGATTTTACCAGAGATTTTAAATCCTATTTCGTTAGCTGAGGCTGATTAAGTGGATAAAATATACTTACCATATTTAATGCCAATTACCTTAATTTAAAACACAGTAAAATTAAAACCTTATTTATAAGTAAAATGAAAAAAATAGCAAATAAACAGTTAGATCCTTCCCTAATAATACAAATTGGAATGGGCTTCTGGGCATCCAAAACATTACTTACTGCTGTAAATGTGGGGCTTTTTTCACATCTGGCAAACCAAGAATTATCAGGAGTTGATATTCAGAAAAAAATTGGGCTCCATCAAAGAAGTCTTTATGATTTTCTTGATGCTTTAGTAGCCTTAGGATTTTTAAAAAGAACGGGCATAAAAGAGACTGCGATGTATAGCAACTCTGCGGAAACCGATTTCTTTCTGGATAATCAAAAACCCACTTATGTCGGGGGTATCTTAGAAATGTCAAACAATCGATTATACCCTTTCTGGAATGATCTTGAAGAAGCCTTAAAAACGGGGCTACCTCAAAATGAAACCAAGAACGGAGGAAAACCTCTATTTGAAGAAATCTATAAAAATGAAGATCAGCTACAAGAATTTGTTAATGCCATGGCTGGTATTCAGATGGGTAATTTCATTACGTTTTCCAATGCATTTGATTTTTCTAAATATGAAACTTTATGTGATGTGGGAGGAGCCGGAGCGCATCTTTCTGCTCAGGTGTGTCTCAACAATCCCCATATGGTTTGTACTTCATTTGATCTCCCGGAAGTTAGCCCCATTGCTACTGAAAATATTAATCGAATGGGGTTAAAAGATAGGATTTATATTAAATCAGGAGACTTCTTTAAAGATGATATTCCAAATGCCGATGTGATTACAATGGGCAATATTTTACACGATTGGGGAATAAAAGATAAACTTCTCTTGATAGAAAAAGCATTCAAAGCTTTACCTAAAGGTGGAGCTTTGGTAGTAATAGAAAACATCATTGATGACGAGCGTAAACAGAATGTTTTCAGTCTCTTGATGTCTTTGAATATGCTCATAGAAACTGAAGAGGGTTTCGATTTTTCAGGGAAAGACTTTGCCGAATGGGCAAAAGAAACAGGGTTTCAGGAAATAACATCAATACCCTTAACCGGTCCAACTTCAGCTATTATCGCCATCAAATAAAGTAAATTTCACATTTCTACATCCAAAAAAATGAAAGCTGACAAACGTATATACTTATTTTTTTACTAGTTTTTTTTCCAATAACATTAACTATTTCTCAAAATAGATCTCAACTGTATTATAGTTCAATGCAGGATGTTATAACGGGAGGCATGGAATACTTGATTATCCGCCATCAGGTAGAAGATTTTGATACTTGGAAAAAAGTATTTGATCAAGATAAGGAGTAGCGAATTCAAGAAGGCTTAACTGACTGACATGTTGCTTCTAAGGGATGATACCAACCTGACCGAAGTGATTCTAATACTTGAGTTCTATGATCCTGAAAAAGCTCAAAACTTTGTGTCAGATCCTAAATTAACTACTGTTAAGTTAATTATATTATGGCGTATTAAATTTAGTTTTGTATCTTTAAATAAAAACCAATCATACTCTATTAAATTAAGCCAAGAAGAAGTGAGTGAGTTGATGGCGATAATCAACAAAGGCTCTCATACCACACAGAAGTTTCGTGCCGCTTACATTTTTTAAATTAACCTCGTTCCGTAGCTCTGCTACGGAATGCCACGTTGGAGCTCTGCTCCTAACACTCAACCTCAAATAGACTTACAGAAATAAGTGGCTTCAACCCTGCATAATTCCGAGCTGAAGAATACCTCCAATCAATAGGTTAATATGTTTTTAAGGGACGACTACTTAATTTTTTTAAGCGTTCGTATAATTTAGTGGTTAATCCTCCAAGGATTCAGAATCCTTGGAGGATTTTTTCTTAAAAAATTAACCACCTTTTTATACTCAAGCACTTTTCACACGAGCTGAATGCACTTCCACACAGAGCGAGGTGAAACATCCAAGGCGTAATCTAGTGTAGACCAAACATTGGATGTTCGATATTCCTTGTTGGATGTTCCATTCTATTTCACCAACACCATTTTCTTAGTTAACGAAGCTCCATCCGTTGTTTGTAAACGATAAATATACACTCCAGAAGCTAATGAGCTGGCATTAAAGCTTACTTCCTGAGCTCCGGCTGCTTGTCTTCCATTTACCAGCGAAGCTACTCTTCTACCCGTAATATCGTACACATTTAATGTTACATTTGTAGATGATTTTAATGTATAACTGATAACTGTACTAGGATTGAACGGGTTTGGATAGTTCTGATTTAAGGTAACCGTTTCAGGAGTTTCTAAAATCTCATCATCATTACTTGTAATAATTCCGAATTTGAATCTTGTCCAAACCGGATAATGATCGGAAGTAGTACTTAAATAACTTCCTACATAAGAAGGATTTTCAACTCGTTCAGTACCTTCAAAATAATCATCACTTAACTCAGAAGTGAACGTGATATGGCTTATAAATGAACCACTGGAATGTGAGGCAAAACCACTTTCCTCTAAGTTTTTAGTCACGATTGTATATTCACTGTCATCATCGAAATTTTTATAGGGAGAAGGATTTCCTGTAAAAGTTGAAGTAAGAATTTCATCGTTATAATCACCAAGAAAAATTACATTGTCGTTTCTGTAATTTCTATCCAAATATTCTTTCAATTCTTCAGAAGCAACAACTCGTTTATTATAAGATTCCTGATCCCCAAAGGCTTTTGCATGAATATTAAACGCATAAATTTCCTGTTGTTCATCGTTGATATTGGCTATGAATCTGAATAACAGTGGGTAACGACCATTTGCCCAGTTTGACTGCGTAAAACCATCGCTTGAAGAAAGCGTTACTCCTGATAACGAATCAATAGTACTTCTTTTGAATAAGTAAGCTGTTTCCTGTGTTTGTGAGAAATTAGCTAAAAACCCACCGTACCCTTCAAGCCCTGCAACAAGTTCATTAAATCTATTTGGGCTTGATATTTCCTGGAGCGCATAAATGTCTGCATCAATAGTTTCAACAACTGTAATTACATTTTGAAGTTGCAGGTCATCATCACTTGGATCGTTACTCGGACTTCCAAACCATTCGATATTCCAGGTCACCACATCTAATGTCTGATCTTTGGAAACTTCATCGCCCGGAAAGGTCACTTCTTCAACGCCCAGATCTTCCACAAATCTTGGTAGAATTTGCACAGATCCACCAAATTTGCCTGCTACACCGGTTATGTTTACTGCCCCTTCCGGAGCTTGAACACCAATTAAATTGGTTGTGTTATCAATTCTCATATCTGTAGTACCAGATGCATCCGTAATCGGATAATTATCTTGTTGAAATGCCCCATTAAAGTCTATAGTTGCATTTTGAATAAGAACCAGCTGCCCTTGAAAATCGTCAGTATTTAATTGCTGAACTGTAATTATTTCAGGAATCACTTTTTTGTTAGGCGCATCAAATATTTCAAATACAATGTTATCATCTTGTTCAGGGTCTGAGATTTGTAACAAGAAGTCTTCATCCGGGCCCGGAACTCCTCCTTTAAATACTGTAAGAGGTCCTGATATTTGAACTGAATCTCCGATTTCTGCATTTTCATGTAACGGAGCCCAAAAAACAGCAATTCCTGCTGTAGCATCCTGCATATACATTGGTCCGCCAAATTCATTAGCCACGGTTACTCTTCCCGCGATAGTAACTCGGGTTCCCAATGCAAGTTCTCTGGCATTTGCAATTGGAAGAACATCTCCATCAGCAAACCCTTCACCGGCTAGCGTTAAATCAAAACTTGAAGCATTTGCAGCATTACTTGTAATGGAAAAACTGCCTTGAAACTCCCCAACAGTAGTCGGTTCAAAAGTAAGAGTAAGATCTGTACTTTCATTAAACGCCAAAGTACTGTCTGAAAGAGTTGATGATGAAAACCCTTGACCGGTAACCGTTACATCAGAAATAGTAAGATCAGGATTTCCAGTATTCTTGATCTGCATAGTTTTGGTCAATTGATTTCCTTCCAGAGTTGCTCCGAAATCAATTGTACTTGAATTTTCAGCAGTAGCATTGCCTACCAATACGCTTATTGTTGCGTCATCCTGGGCAACCACAAAGTCGGTAATATTTACATCGTCAAAATTCAATCGGTCATCACCGGCAGATTGTATAAACTTAAATCTGATATTACCTTCTATATTAACAGAAAGCGTTGCAGTTTCTAAGGTACTGGATGGTGTTAGTTCACTCCCTAAATCTACCCATGTTGCCCCTTGGTCTGTTGAATACTGAACCTGAAGCTTATTCCCAGTACTGCTTCCGTAATTTGCATATGCAAAGGAAATTTCATCCGCTCCACCGAGCTTATCAAACTGCATGTAGATATTGCCTGTTTTACCATCTCGACGGTCCATTCTAACACCTTTTGAACCATTAAATTTGTCATTAGTCCCATTTCCAAGTAAAGCATCATCTAAATACCAGTTGCCGGTTTCCAGAGGAACAGTTTCTCCATTGTAAAAAGTCTTATTTCCACCCTCAAAATCTTCAAAGAATTGCGCATTCGCTGATACGGTAATAAATGTGGTTAATAAAAGGAGGGATAAAAATCTTTGTATTGTTTTCATAAAAAAATTAGTGCAGTTTCAATTTGTGTAAAGATACCATTCTCTCATTAACTCTGCGTAAAAATTAATGGATTAAAATATTATTCCGATATTTTTTACTTTGGTTGATGATGAAAAAATTTGATCTCCATCTACTATTACTTTTTATTACTCTTTTTATTGCTTGTTCTTCTGATAAAAAAAATATTCCTGATTATTTGATGGGAGAATTTCAGGATGATTACAACATTGAATATGAGCTTTCGGAAGATGCGTTTGTTTTAAAACCTAAAACTCGATTTCATATTCTAACTTGGAACATTAAAGAACAATATTTCATCGCTAAGAATGATTCTTCAAATGCGTATGATGCAAATCTTTACTCAAGAATTGATTGGATGAAATTTAATGAAATGGAGCCATTTGTTTGGGGATTTTGCCTAAGCGCTTACAATGCTTCAAGTATTGATTCTGCTAAAGCAGTAGTAATTGCAGACCGAGCTAGTGTTATGTCAATGTTCAGATGTCGTAAAACACCTGTCAGATTTTAAACTAAATAGTTTCCGAAAAGGTACAATAGCCCTGAAAATCTGACAGGTCTAGGACAATTCATGGATGACGCTACACTAGTCCAAAAACAGGATGCAACGGATATCCCTTCTCCAGAATGAAGCCTTTAAATGATTAATGCACTTTTTACAGATTTCTCTCATCTGGCTTTAGCTTATTACCTTTCTGAATTAACTATCTGGTTTCGTTAATACCTGAGTTCGATTCTAAAAATACTGCCTAATGTCTCTGTACAGAGTATTTGTCATCCAGAGCGGAGCGAAGGATCTTCACAGGTAACGAAATAGCCCGTTTTTTGTGTAGGCTCTTCTCCGCCAGCTGGCGGATCTGAGTGACTCATGTCGTAAGCTGGTTTAAAGCTCATTGAACAAATTTTTAGAATCGAACTCAGGTTTAATGGTTAACTGACATAGTGGTTATCTAGGCCGGAAAATGAAGGATTTAACTCATCTTACCGATTAACCAATAACTTAAACTAAATTATTGCTCTATTTTCTTAATGGTAACAACACTTGAAGCAGCCGGTCTTTTCTTTTACCATTTTCACGCACAAAAAAATGATCTTTTCTTTGGATTGTCATAAAAGAAAATCAAAACAGCCCCTCATTAGAGTAATTACAAGGTAGTTTTTTTAAAAAAATGATTCTTCTTAGTAAGCGCTTTCATGTTAATTAATAAGTCAGAAAAGCGATTACATTAAAATAAATAAGTTTATTATTAATATTTGATTGATTTTTTTTGTTTGAATTATATATGTGACTAATTAATTTATTAAGCGATTTATTTCACTTTACATTTTAATTACTAACTAAATAATTCACTAATGAAGCTACGATACAAATTAATACTTCTTCTTATAGCTGTTTTTGCTTCTGAGGCTATACAGGCGCAAGACATTACAGCTGAAGCAGTACAAAATAATCTTAACTATGTGTGGACTATCATAGCAGCATGTTTAGTCTTTTTTATGCAAGCTGGTTTTGCTTTAGTAGAAACAGGATTCACAAGAGCAAAAAATGCGGTTAACATCATTATGAAAAATATTATGGATGTTTCCGCAGGTGGGCTTGCTTTCTTTTTTGTGGGTTTCGGTATCATGTTTGGAACTACCGCAGGAGGCTGGATTGGAACAGATGGTTTCATGTTATCTGAAATTGGCGATTATTCTATTGAATGGTCATATACTTTTTTCTTTTTCCAGGCTGTTTTTGCTGCCACTGCAGCTACCATTGTTTCGGGAGCCGTTGCAGAACGCACCTCTTTTAGTGCTTACCTGATTTTCTCAATACTAGTCACGGCTGTTATATATCCCGTATTTGGTTCCTGGGCATGGGGTAGTCTTTTTAACGGAAGCGGTTGGTTAGAAGACTTAGGATTTATTGACTTTGCAGGTTCAACTGTTGTTCATTCTGTAGGCGGTTGGGCTGCTCTGGCGGGCGCAATGGTGGTAGGTCCACGTGTTGGAAAATATATTGACGGAAAACCCCAGCCAATAAAGGGGCATAGTTTACCACTTGCAGCGCTCGGTGTATTTATCCTTTGGTTAGGTTGGTTTGGATTTAATGCCGGGTCAACTACAACTGGAGATACTTCCATTGCTCTTATTGCATTAAATACATTCTTAGCCGCCGGTGCAGGTGCAACTGCTGCCATGCTTATAACCTGGATTACAAAAGGAAAACCTGATGGTGAAGTTACGCTAAACGGTGTTTTAGCAGGTCTTGTAGGTATTACTGCAGGTTGTGCAAATCTTTCTCCCGTGTTTGCAATTATCACAGGAGCAATTGCAGGCGTTTTAGTTCATTATTCTATGATTCTAATTGAAAAGAAAGTGGATGATGCAGTAGGTGCTGTTTCAGTTCACGGGGTTTGTGGTGTATGGGGTACACTAGCCGCCGGTTTATTTGATTCTGCAGGCTTTAGCCTCGAAGTTATTGGCGTACAAGCTCTGGGCATTGGTGCCGCTTTCTTGTGGACTTTCCCTGTAAGCTATCTGCTTTTTAAAATCATTGATATGTTTATTCCACTTCGGGTTAATGGTGAACTTGAAGAAATGGGGCTTGATCTTCACGAACATGATGCAGAAGCCTATCCCGAATTTGAACCCAAAACAACATAGCCAACTCTACATATTTATAACTATCAAAAGTATTCCATATAAGCCGGAGGAAATAAAATTTCTTCCGGATTTGGAATACTCTACTTCACTCATACTCAGGTACTTTTTTAACCTGAAAACTCTCACTCACACATTAAAAAAACAATGAAAATCTCAAAAAAAATAATATACTTTAGTTTGCTTTCTCTTATAGTTTTAGGAGCAGTTAGCAATTATACAAAAGCTCAGGAAATAAGTACCGGCGTTGACCTTTATAGCACTTATGTATTCCGTGGTGTTGCTTTTTCTGGTCCTGCTATTCAACCTTACGTAGAACTTAGCTCCAAAGGTTTTACTGTTGGCGCCTGGGGTTCTCAAGGCATTGATGGAGTCGGTGGAACAAACAATGGCTTTCAAGAAATGGATCTTTATGCTTCTTACAGTTTTGACTTTGGCCTGAGCCTGGGAATTACTGATTATTACTATCCGGGAACACCATACTTTTCTTATACTGAAGATCCTGCAAATGGAGACTTTTCAAGTCATGCTTTTGAAATAAACTCAGGATATTCAATCGAAAATTTTTCTTTGGCAGCAAACATAATTCTTAATGAAGCATCAGGCGCCGGATCCGCCGGGGGCGACCTTTATTTTGAAGCCGGATATTCTTTGAAAAAAACTGATTTATTTATAGGTGTCGGAGATGGATGGCATTCATCTGATGGTGATTTTGCACTTGTTAATTTTGGATTAACAACCAGTAAAGATTTGGTTATAACAGAAACATTTACCATACCACTAAGTGGCTCTGTAATTCTTAATCCCGATTCCGAGCAACTCTATATACTTGTAGGTTTGTCTTTTTAATCAGGACATACAATAACCGTTTAAATTTTGTATTTATAAAAAGAGAAGATTCATCATATCTTCTCTTTTTTTATTGAAGCCAAATACTCAATAGATATCCTTTTTCCAGAATGAAACTAAATTCATGATGAAATACATAGCTCCTTTTCTAGTTCTTTTTTCTTTAAGCTTTTATGCAAATGCCCAAAATTCTACCGAGATTTTTTTATTCGATGTTAACGAAGAAAATCCTGATGCTACACTTTCTAATCCTCTCAACATATCAGACAACATAGGCTACGATAATCAGCCATCATTTACTGATAACGGAAAAGCAATTCTATTTGCTTCAACAAGAAATGGACAAACTGATATTCTTTGGTACGATATTGATTCCGGTTCAAAAAAATGGCTTTCAGATACACACGGAGGTGAGTACTCACCCGTTTTAATGCCTGATGGAAAACATATTTCAGCAGTAAGGTTAGATCCTGATGGGTTACAATTGTTATACCAATATTCCATTAAGGAAAAAACATCCGAAGTACTTGTGCCGGAATTAAAAATCGGATATTACGCCTGGATTTCGGAGTCGACAATTATTGCCTTTGTTCTTGGCGAACCTGCAGCCTTACAAGAGATTAACGTTATTAATGGTGAATTAAATAACGTGTACAGCAATCCGGGACGATCTATACACCACATCCCCAAAACCAAAATGTATAGCTTCATCGATAAATCTGATTCTACCAATTGGAAAATTATGCGTGCTGTTCCTGGTAATACCAAATGGACAGAAGAAATCACATCCACCCTTTCGGGTTCAGAAGATATGGTTTGGCTTAACATGCATACTATACTAATGGGAAAAGATGACAAGCTTTACGCCTTTGATATCAGAGCGAATTCCAATGAGTGGCAATTGTTCGCAGATCTTTCGGAATACGGGTTAAGCGGAATTACCAGACTAGCCACCTCAGGAAATAAAATTGCCGTGGTTGTTAATGGGAAATGAGAAAGTATTCGGAAAGATTGTCCCAACTTTGGAAACGCAGGACTGAAGTCCTTTCTTGGTTATATATGCGTTTGTGATCAAGGTCATAAACAAGAAAGGCTTTTCCGCCAGCCGGCGGATGCCTTTGGCACAACCCTGTCACAGCTTATCACCTGAATACCTATTTCCAACTTATAAACACAATTTTACGAATTTCCTTTTCCCTCGTCACGTAGCTCCGCTGCGTGATGTTAATTTGGAAGCTCTGCTTCCATTGAGGCGGAGCCTCAAACAAGGCATTCCGAACGAGACGTTCGGAACGAGCTCAACCACCTTTTTATACTCAAGCTTTTTTCACACAGGCTGAGATCGCTGCAACCAGAGACTACTTATTTCCTAATCCGCCAATCCCCTCCCATTAAACACCTTTTTACTAAATACACCCTTGAATATTTAGCTTGTCCGGTTTCAATCAGATATATTGATGAATCAATTTTAAACTAACTAAACACTTCAGAATGACTATGCTACGAAAATCTCTTTTTCGTCTGTTACTCATTCTTCCTTTACTTGGTGTTGCTATGAGTGTTAGTGCTCAAAGTGATCCAACCGGAGAGTCGGCTGCAACTCGTACTTATGCGATAACTAATGCTACGATTGTTCAAGCTCCCGGAAAGATGATGGAAGAAGGTACTATTATAATTTCAGACGGATTAATAACTGCTATTGGCAAAAACCTCACTATCCCAAATAACGCAGAAGTTATTGATGGAACTGATCTGTTTGTGTATCCCGGATTTATAGATGGGATGGCAAATACCGGTGCAGATCGCCCTAAATCACCTGAAAGACCGGATAACTTATTTACTCCAAATCCACCAAACGATTATGCAGGGATTACTCCAGAGCATCATGTAGTTGAACAAATTAAAGTGGATGAAAACAGCATTGAAAGTATGAGAGAAGCTGGTTTTACAATTTCTCATACTGTGCCTTATGGAAGAATGCTTCCCGGATCAGGTGCTTTAGTTCTTCTTAAAAAAGCAGACCACCCTGATAAAATGATTCTTTCTGAAGACGTATCTCTGTTCACACAATTCGCTGGCGCACCGGGTGCTTATCCTGGAAATACGCTTGGGATTATGGCAAAATTCAGAAATCTTTACAAGAATGCTGAATATGCAAAACAACATGCAGAATTATATGCTTCTAGTTCAAATGGTATTTCTCGACCAATTCGAGACAGAGTTTCTGAAGCGTTCTTCCCTGTTATAGCGAAACAAAAACCAATCTTTTATGATGCCTCTGAAGTTTTGGAAGCTCGGAGAGCTATTCGCCTTCAAAAAGAGCTTGGGTTCAACTTAGTTATCGGAAATCTCCAACAAGGTTGGGATTTGGCTGATGAAATTAAAGCCAGTAATACTAAAGTATTTATGTCTCTGGATTTACCTAAAGAACCAAAAGACAGTAAAGAAGAAGATAAATCAGATGACGTTAAACAACTTGAAGAACGTCGTATGGAGTTTTACAAAAAGTATGTTACACAATATGCTGAACTTCAGAAAGCGGGCGTAAAGTTTGGTTTCTCAACGATAGATACTCGTGGAAATAAAGTTAAAGAAAGTATTTTAACGATTGTTAAAAATGGATTAAGTGAAGAAGAAGCCTTAGCTGCACTTACAATTAATGCTGCAGAACTTTTAGGTATTGATGATATCGCCGGAACATTAGACCAGGGTAAACTTGGAAATCTAATTGTCTCTAAAGGCTCTTACTTTGATGAAAAATCTAAGCTAAAATTTGTTTTCGTTGATGGAGATAAGTACGAGTATGATATTAAAGACAAACCTGCTAAATCTGAAGATGGAATGGCGGAAAACGCCGAAGCTATTATAGGATCATGGAGCTATGAGTACACAACTCCCCAAGGCACCCAAACCGGAAAAATGATCTTTAGTAATGAATCAGATATTCTTACAGGTGTTATGACGAGTAATGATGGAACCCCCGATGTAGATCTTCAAAATATTAGCTTTATAAATGGAGAACTGAGTTTTGATTTTTCTGTAGATGCCGGCGGGCAAGCCATTGATATTGTAGTTGTAGGCACCGTTGATGGCAACAATTATGATGCTGAAGGAAGTGTAGCAGCGTTTAATTTTACATTCCCAATTCAAGCAACAAAAGATGAGGCTTAAAATGAAATTAACTACTATGAAAAAATTATCAAGCCTCTTAGTTCTGTTCTTATTTGCTACCGCAATACAAGCTCAAACTAAGAAAGGTGACGTTCTAATTAAAAACGGAACAGTTATAACCATTACTAATGGAACAATGGAAGAAACCGATGTTCTTGTGAGAAATGGAAAAATCGATAAGATCGGCAAAAATTTAAAAACACCAAATGGCGTGGAAGAAGTTGATGCAACCGGAAAATTTGTGATGCCGGGAATCATTGATGCCCATTCGCATATTGCAGGAACTTCTATAAATGAAGGAACGAGTCAAGTAACTTCAGAAGTAAGTATGGAAGATGTAGTAGATCCATTTGATGTTTCAATCTATCAAGCTTTAGCAGGTGGGGTAACTTCGATACATTTAATGCATGGTTCAGCCAACGTAATTGGTGGCCAAAATGAAACCTTAAAACTTCGTTGGGGAAGTACAAATCCTGATGATCTTAGATTTGAAGGAGCTCCAAGAACGATTAAATTTGCTCTTGGTGAAAACCCAACTCGTGGCGGACGTTCAAGAGGAATTCAGCCACAAAGTAGAATGGGTGTTGAAGCAATGCTCAGAAATACATTCAACGACGCTATCAAATACAGAGAAGCTTGGGATGAGTATAGAGCTAACAAAAGCTCCCGTAAAGTTGCTCCTGAATACAGCCTTCGTTTAGAAACAATGGTTGATATTCTGGAAGGCGAAGTGCTTGTACACTGTCATTCTTATCGTGCGGATGAAATCTATATGCTTATGAAAGTATTTTCAGATTTCGGAATCAAGAAACTTACTTTCCAGCATGCCAATGAAGCCTATAAAGTCGCTCCTGAGCTTGCTGAATTTGGAGCTTCCGCTTCTGTATTCGCTGACTGGTGGGCGTATAAATTAGAGGTTTACTATTCTACCGCTTATAACGCAACAATCTTAACTAAGAATGGTGTAACTACTTCTATCAATTCAGATTCAGGTGAGTTAATTCGTCACTTATTTCATGAAGCTGCTAAAACTCAAAAGTATGGCGATCTTTCTGATAACGAAGCGTTAGCTCTTATTACTCTAAACCCTGCAAAACAACTTGGTATTGATAACAGAGTTGGTTCTCTTGAAAAAGGAAAAGATGCTGATATCACCATTTTCGATAATCATCCGCTTTCGATTTATGCTGTTCCCCAAATGACTTTTGTTGACGGTGTGAAATACTTCGACATCGAAAATGATGTAGCAGATCAACGTATTTATATCGATCCTGAATCGAGCATAGAAAATGTACAAATCTTCAATGCTGAAGATCAACACAGATGCCTGGAAGGTGCAGATGTAGTTAATCTTTACGACCTCTTAAACAACAAATGAGGAATACAATGAAAAAGTTTTTATCAATTTTAAGTGTGCTCGTTATTCTGCCTTTCTGTTCATTTGCTCAAAATGATGGCGAAATTACCCGCGCAGATAATTCAAAATTTGCGCTTACCAATGCCAAGATTTATACCGTAACCAATGGTATAATTGAAAAAGGTACAATAATCATTAATAATGGCATTATTGAAGCTGTAGGTGCTAATGTAACCATTCCCGGTGATGCGATAGTAATCGACTATACAGGACAAGAAATTTATCCTGGTATGATAGATTCGGGTACCCGACTTGGTTTATCCGAAATTGGAAGCATTTCTGAAGCTAACGACTTCCGTGAGTTTGGTGAGTTAACACCTCAAATGCAGGCTTTAACAGCCGTGAACCCAAATTCTGTGGCTATACCGGTTACTCGTGTAAGCGGTGTCACTTCAGTGTTAACAATGCCCGCGGGCGGTCCACTTCCTGGAACAGCAGCAACAATTAGTCTTTTCGGTTATACTCCGGATCAGATGTATGCCGGCTCCAAAGGTGTAGTTATGAATTTCCCATCTTCTGCAAGCAGAGGTTGGAGAAGACAAACTCCTGAGCAAATAGAAAAAGCTCGTGAGAAGGCTCAGGAAACTATCAATAATGCCTGGGACAAAGCAGAATTATATGCTAAAATACAAGGAACAGATGAAGCTCGTTATTATCCTGAGATGGAAGCACTTACTAAAGTTATCAACGGCGAAGTGTTACTTTATATAGAAGTAGATGCGGCCAAAGATATTTTAAGTGCCATTGAATGGGTTGAAAAACGTGGGTATAAAAATGTTGTGTTCACAGGCGTTTCTGAAGGCTGGCGTGTTGCAGACAAAATTGCGGAAGCCGGAATTCCCGTAATTACAGGTCCTGTTTTATCTAATCCAACCAGAGATTCAGATGCATACGATGCGGCTTACAAAAATCCGGGTTTGATGCAACAAGCAGGTGTAAAAGTAGCGCTTCGTACTATGGATACAGAAAATTCCCGAAATCTTCCCTACAATGCTGGATTTGCAGCCGCGTACGGAATGGGAAAGGAAGAAGCTTTAAAAGCTATCACAATTAATGCTGCTGAGATCATGGGCGTTGGCGATCAGCTTGGATCGATCGAAGTTGGTAAAAAAGCTAATATCTTTGTCTCAACGGGAGATCCATTTGAAACTTCCACTAAGATCTTGGATGTATTTATTGATGGATATAAAGTACCAATGACAAGCCGTCAAATTGAACTTTATAACGAGTTCTTAAACCGAACTCCGGGCTTAAAAAAGAACGATGTAAAAGTGGACGGATAGATAACCTCAATTTCCAAAAATCAATACCCACCATTCCTCGTCACGTAGCTCCCAGCCTGTGTGTTAAGTATTTAATTAGACCTCGTTCACTTAATTTTTTAAACGTTCGTATAATTTAGTGGTTAATCCGCCAAGGATTCAGAATCCTTGGCGGATTTTTCCTTAAAAAATTAACCATTTTTTTACACTCAAACGCTTTTCACACAGGCTGGGAGCTACGTGATGCTAATTTGGAAGCTCAGCTTCCATTGAGGCGGAGCCTCAAACAAGGCATTCCGAACGAGACGTTCGGAACGAGCTTAAGATCGAGCCATGGGGTGGAAATTAAATCTTGGGTAGCTTTCGTGTTCCAACTTAATCAAAAAAGGCCGTTTGTGCTCGGGGCATTGTTCAAAAATCCTGTAGTAAAATCCGGGGAAGCCTGTCCAGCCAACACTCACCATTTCGGGTTACTCGCTTTTCTTACTTTTTACGTTCATCTTTTGGTCGTTCAAAAACCCTCCGTTTTCACCTAACAATGCGTTTAAAGCGGAAGCAGGTAGGGAATTAAATGTATCTAACAGGGAGATTTTCAAGTTAATTACTGTCAATAATCCTAAAATCATTCATGGATTATTGTGCCTGGAAGATAAGAATGACCATATTTTTATTCATCTTGTTGAAAGTGCGAATTTCAATAAAGGAACCAACAAAATGTATCTGGGTATAGCCGGGAATCTCTTTGCATTTACTTGTAAAGTCTCTTTTGAACAAGGTTATGAGGGATATGTTGCCTTTGACTCAAAGTCTGCGTTAATTGAACACTACAAGAAAAAACTTGGCGCTACGCATTTTAAAGGACAACGAATGTACATTGAAACCGTTAATGCATTGAAACTTGTGAAAAAATATTTTCAGGATTAATCATGGCTATAGTAAAAGAACCCAAAGGAATTGATTTCGTTGTTAAGTCGGAACCCTGGACAAATCAGGAGTTGAAGGAGTTCAGGATGCTGATGAAGAACAAAAAATCTGAGCTCGGCGAGAAAAAGCGATCGAAGATCAAAGAGAACTATAAAAAAGTTTCCAAGCAACCGGTGTAGTTTCCACTCACTTCCATGTGACGCACCAAATAACAACCTCATCAAGCCGGAGATACCTCGTTTTAGTCTTTTCAAGCAGTAATTATTTTTCCTCGTCCTGCAACTCCGCCTGCCTGTCGGCAGACAGGCAGAGCTACGGAACGAGGTTAAGATCAGAAAACAATTATTTTAGTGGTTGACGCTTTTATCAGAGATGCCAAAGCAAGAAAAGCTTATGGTAAAAACTAAGTGTGTTCAATTTGACGTTTATTTGTTATAATTAACAACGTTTCAATTAATATTTAAAGCTATGAAAGAGATTACATTAAAAGTCCCCGATCAAAAAGTAGATTTTGTATTACAGCTTATTGAGCAACTCGGACTGGAAACCTCGACAGCATTGGAAGAAATCCCGGAAGAGCATAAAGCCATTGTTAGGGAGCGGATAAAAACCTCTAAGCCTGAAGATTTAATCCCATGGCAAGAAGCTCGCAAGCAGTTCACATTTAAATCTAACGCATAAGCATAACATGGCTTTTACTACTGTTCTTGATCCAAGAGCAATGCTAGACATACAACAAGCTATTGATTATTACGATGAGCAACACTCTGGACTTGGAGAACAATTCGAAGATTTTGTAAATGAATGTCTTATTAAGTTAGAACAAAACCCCTTCTTCCAAATACGCTACGATGATATACACTGTCTACCCTTGAAAAAATATCCATACATGATTCATTTCTCAATTGATGAGAAAAAAACAGTTAATCACGGTACTGGCAGTTTTCAATACCGCAAGAGATCCAAAAATCTGGAAGAACAGAAGATAAACCAGATCTCGTAATACTTTTTACAATCTGATCTATAGTACGTATTTGTTACTTTTAGATCAGATTTGTTCTCTATTTAAAAACAGCTTCTATTGCCATTAAGTAAGCCAACAACAAAGCCCCAACATGATGCCGAGGCTTTGATTTATATCTCTAAATAACTTCCTTAACTGGCTAAAAAAGCCCAAGCGAGAGGTTGAGTAAGGGGGAAAATCCTCCAAGGATTCTGAATCCTTGGAGGATTATCCACTAAATTATACGAATGCTTAAAAAAATTAAGTAAACGAGATCTAAAAAATACTTTTCACACAGGTTGAGAGCTACGGTACGAGGTTAAGCTATTTTCATTAAATAGAATTTAAATATCCATGCAGATCTTTATCGAAATTTAGATCAAGTTTTTTTCTTAATCTTGACCGGCTTATATATACACTCGAAGGCATAATATTCAGCATATTTGCTATTTCCTTTGAATTGAAACCTAGCTTTAGGTAGGCACACAAACGTAAATCATAACTGGTTAACTCGGGAAAGTCATTTCTTAGTTTTTCAAAAAATTCTTGATGTAATTGGTCCATTTGGATTTCGAACGTATGGTCATCTGCACTAAGATGAGAATCAATGATCTTTTGGATTTCATTTGATCTGGTTTTTAACGAATCAGGATTTTGCTCTAGTTTTTCAAACTTTTCTTTTAATGTTTGTAGAACTTTGCTTATTTCTTCATTCTCTTTGGCTTTAGTAGCGAGCTTAATGGTTTTATTTTTAAGTTGCGTTTTAAGTTGTTCATATTCAGCTTGCAACTTTTCATCTTCTATTCGTTTTAGCCTTTCTTGATACTTTTCTGCTTGTTCACGAAGCGAATTTTGCTTATTGATGAGCAAGTCCTTCTTTAGTTTTTTCATGGAAACTTGGCGCCATTTGTAAAACAAATACACTAAAAGTAAAAACACCAAACTATAGAAAACATAGGCATATATGGTTTGATACCATGGCGCTAAAATTCTAAAACTTACGGTTTCAGTTGGAGTAATAACCCCATCGACTTTAGCTCTTATTGATAAGGTATAAGACCTGTAAACGAGCCCTATAAATTCAAATGTGTTATTAGAGGACCAATTACTCCAATTTTCAGAATCACTAAATCTAAATTGATAGAGTACATTATCCTGATTTGCTACTATACTTTTTATCCTGATGTTATTAAAAAGATATGGTATTTCGGAAGTGTTAGAGATTTCCATTCTTTCCTCATTGTTGAAAGCTTCCATACCTCTATACACCAGCTGATAAGATGTATCTTTTTGAGAATTATCAATAGTGAGATCTTTTAGTGCAAATCCGTTATAAACAGAATAGAACAGAAAATTATTATTCAGTTGCACAGGTTGAGTATTACCAACTAATAAGTCTTTAATAACTGGTTTCGTTTCTTCACGAGCTTCTTCACTAAATTTTTGGGTGATCGGGTTATATTTATAGATGTATTCATCTGTTTGAACGAACACTTTTTCATTAATTTCTATAAGTGAAAGCTGATCACCCTTAAATTGATCCGTTAAAAATATTTGTCTGTTTTCAGGATAAAGGTCTTCATTTAAAGAGGCTCTGATAATTCCATAATTAGGAATATTAACCCATAAAGTATTTTCGCCTTCAATAAATACCTGATTACAAGAACCCAGAATAAGTTCCATTTGCTTAAGATAACTCCATGTCCCTCCGGTATTTTCCAAAATTGAAATTCCATTATATGTACCTGTAAGTATATAATCTTTGTAGGATAGAATAGTCCAAACACCTTTCTGGTCACCTAGCCTTTCAATTTTATTCCCGTTGAGTATGAAAAGCCCTCGATCATGCCCTATCCAGATCTTATTCTCCATATTTCTAAGCGTCCAAACCTGTCCTTCTGAATTTGGGACCAGTTCAAAACTATTTAAATCTGTTCTGTTATTTAAGTCTTCCCATCCGGAGCGGTACAAACCTTGATTGGTTCCTAAATAAAACATCTCATCTTTTAGAACTGCGCTGTATCCTGTACCAAAATCTCCGCCATAGTCATAAAAAAAAGTGAATTCATTACTTAAATCCAGATATGAAATGCCATAATCCATACTCAGCCAAAGTTTTCCTTTTTTACTTTGATGTACACTTAGTATGGTATTATTTTGCAGTCCTTTTTTCTTATTAATATGATGAAGCACATTGCCATTCAGGTCACTGATATATAACCCATCTAAAATTGTCCCGAATGCTAAATACTTATCAGTTATTTTTTCAAAACTAAAAACGCTCGCTGTTTTCAGCTCATTTGACAATTTATTATTAATGGGTTGGAGCTCTCCTGAGCTGTAACTAAAAAGACCATTATTCTTGGTAACTAATACTAATTCATCTGCACTTTTGTACATAGTTACTAGTTCAATTTCACTGTATTCTTTAAAATGAAAAACGAATTTCGGAGCCAGATCTTTAAGCTCGTATAGCCCTTCTTCCTGATCAACAAAATAGAGTGTATCATCTACTATAAAACTGTTTTCAATATTATTAGGTGCAGATATCTTCGTTAAATTTTCATTTTTGTATAGATAAATATTACTACTTGAAATGAATAAAATATTATCGCCAATGGAATGTATATCCCAAAATTCTTCGTTAATCTCATTAAGATCTTCTTTAAATGGATATAAAGATTCGTATATAAAATCTTGATATGCATTTCTTTTCCACACGCCAAAGTCTAAATCAGAGCCGGTATAAATCAAGGAATCATTAGTTACTAAAACGGACCTGGTAATTCCATTGCTGCCAATAAAGCTGTTCCAACTTTCTCCATCATACTCAATCAAACCTTTATCGGATGCCATATAGACAATGCCATTAGGGGCAGAATCAACAGACCATATTTTACCTTTATAATTATACTCAGCAGGAGTAAAGTTTTTAAGGAGAGGAACTCCTTTTTCGGGCAGTTCCTGAAATGGGGATAGAATTAAACTTCCCAAAAAGACCAGAAAATATGTCAATGATATATTCAAGACAGAAAGCTTTTTACTTTAGTTTATAGATATCCATCTAACTCAGGTTTATACTAACTTTTTTAAAATAAGCATTTATATACACCATTTTTTTTGATATGCAGTTTTAATTTTTTCGAGTAAATAATCCTCGGGAAATTAAACCCAAAGAGATTAAAAAAAAACCGACCCCAATCAGGAGTCGGTTTAGATCAACTTGGTTCAAAAGAATTACTTAATAAGTAACATCTTTTTAACCTGTACGGAGTTTTTCGAAATAAGTCTGTAAGCGTACACACCGGATGCCAGATTTGATGCATCAAATGCAACGGAATGTGAACCTGAACTTTTAAACCCGTTTACAAGTGTAGCAACTTTCTGGCCTTGAATGTTATACACTTCTAACGTCACTTCACCAGCTGTAGGTAAGTTAAACGAAATATTTGTTGTTGGGTTAAACGGATTCGGATAGTTTTGATTTAGTGCAAAACCTGCCGGAACATCATCTCTTTCATTACTTACAGGCATTCCTTTATAGAAATAAAAATTATCAATATAAACGTTATCTAAAGTGCCGTCAGCACCAAGAATTATCTGGTAAATTTTATCCTTAGCATCACTGCCTCCTCCTGCAATTGTAAAATCGGCTAAAGGAACATCAAGAGATACCCACGTTTTTGATTCTGTAACTGGATTTGTAAGTATAACCGCATTTGTTTCACCAGCCGCATCAGGAAGATTTCCATGATTTGATAATTTAGGATTAAATACTTCGCCGCCTGTAAGGTCATCTGCTACCCAATAATCGATATGCATGTTTGTAAAAGTTGAGAGATCAATAGAGCTCGCAAGTTGTATTCCACTAAATCTTACAAGATCAAATCGTTTAACATCATCTCCTTCAATCACAATATCTGTGTTGGTAGAACCTTCACTCCATTCCGTTGACCAAGTAGTTACATCAACGTTGGTATATGCATTACTAAACAATGATATTACATCAGCAGCATTTCTTGCTGGAGGCGTTGGTGCTGCTATTTCGGGCATAGGATCTCCACCTGTGCTACCAGCTACTTCAAGTGATACATTATCTATTACTACAACGCCTGTTGCCGCACCCATATCAAATAAAACACGGCTTGTAGCTCCTCCAAAGTCATTCCCTGTAGCATCGTCAGTAGCTACTAGCTCAACAGTAAACTCTGTATTAGTTTCTGTTAAGCTAACTACCTTAGTTGCTGAAAGGAATGGAGCTTCGCTTTGACCAATACCAACAATCATATCTCTGGTATTACCAGCTCCGGTAGATGCTTCGAATGTTAATGTATAAGATTCTCCTGCAGTGAGAGTTACTAGCTGGCTTAGGTTAACATCGAAACCATTTCCAGCAGTTGCTACATCAGCAAAATTGTAGCTATTCCCGCCTTCTGTTCTTATGTCGAGAGCATTACCATACCATGATCCATCGTTGCCTAATTCAAAATCACCGTTAACAAGACCGACAAATTCACCGCCTCCACCGCTTGTATCTGCAACAGAAACTTGTATGTCATCTATTAAGAGAGTGCCGCCTGCATTCATAACAGCTCCTGCGGCTACATTAAAGGAAAGCTTAACCGAGTTAGCTGTTCCTGAAATAGCAGCATGATTGAATGTAAAGGTAGTGAATTCAGAATCACTCAATAATGAATTTGCTGAAGCATTCTCTTGAATAGATCCACCAATATCAGTAAGTATTGAAATGTTAGCATCAGTTATGCTTTCTGATTTTATAGAAACAGAAACATCTACATTAGTTGCTCCTTCAAAGTCAACTTCTGTGAAGGTTTTTTCTAAAATGTAGGCTCTTCCTCCTGCTCCATCTGCATTAGTTCCACCAAATCGCATTGCGCCACTAGCATCAACTCCAGCAGTTTCTGCCCATTCAAAAGTTACTTCTGATTCCTTGGTTGAAGCATCTCCTGCTTTCGTCCATGTCTCAATAGAAGTTGCAGTATCAAATGTTTCCGGGAGAGTAGAACCACCGCCAGTAATTGGATCATTAGTATATAAATAGATGTTATCTATATAAACAACGTCTAATGTATTAGATACCGTAATTATATACTGAGCAAGGCTGTCTCGCGCTACACCGCTTGGGAGATCAAAATCTGCTGATATCCATGTTCCTGCAGTAAGTGCCGGATCTGTACCTGCGTTTACATTAAATTGAATTGCGGAAGTTTCTGCATTTCCGTCAGCAAAGTTTACCAGTTTTGAGTTGAATACTCCTCCAATCGGAACTTCAGGCGTCCAAAAATCAATATGAAGTTTAGTCATTTGTGACGCATCCTGTTTGTTGCTTGGAAAATTAATTCCAAGAAAGTTTGAAAAGTCCACTTTCAGTGTTGCATTTCCTTCAATCATTACTTCAGTAACATCAGAATCGTCAAAATCGGCAGACAAAGCATCTAATGTAATATCGGCATAAGCATCACTATAAATAGAAATTACTTGAGCGGCATCTCTAGCTGGAGGAGTTGGAGCAGCATTTGCAGGAATTGAAGCCTTAAAAGAAACCGTATATGTTTTGGTTCTGGTTTCATCTTCCGATTCAACTACTACGGTAGCATCGCCGGGTATAGCTGTAGCTTGAGTAATTGTAGTTGTAGCATTAGCAGCTGTTGTGGTTGCAGCTGTAATTTGTGGTACGGTAGTTGTTCCTGAAGGTAAGTCAACTGTGTAGTTTAAAATACCTGAGCTAAATCCGGCTACAGTTTCTCCATCAACTTTCAGGTCACTAAGTGTAGCATCATTCTGTGGTGTAGTAGCATTTTTCCAGAAATATAAGTTATCTACATAAATTGAATCAGCACTTCCACTGCCACCATCAAATTTGAATTGTCTAACAGAAGTAAGATCACCTGTAATTCCACCGACCGGAATATCTATGCTTGTCCATGTGCCCGCACCCGCATTTGTTATCGGATTAGCGATTTCTGCTCCTGAACTAATTGCATAAATGTTTGGGTTGATTCCAGATGTTATCCAAATATCAACATGTAAAAATTCCATGGATGAGATATCTATGCCTTGTGCTCCGTCAGGCACTATTGCTATGCCTTGATAATTAAAATTTGGATAGGCTAATACTAAGTTGCCTGTGCCCGGATCAAAGCTAGTATTTGCCGTAGCAAAACCTGACTGACCCCAGTTAGGGTTATAATTATTTACATCTATATCAGTGTATGCTCCGCTGAATATAGAGATAACGTTTACGGAATCTCTAGCTTCCGGATCGGCAGCATTAGTAGTTGGAGCTTGCCCAAAACTACTTACAGCTGGAATCAAAAAAGCTAGTAAAAGTATTAAATGTTTCATTGTTTTATTATTTAGTTTTAGAAATTGTAACGTAGTGTTATGTTTTTCGATTTTGTTAATGTTTAAGATTAATGTTTTACTTTTTGAAGTTTAAACTTCACAAAAAGACCTTGTTATTTTAAATGTTTAACTGCCAGTTTTGAAGTTCTGTCTGTTTTAAAAAGTCCCCAATGTTTCTCGGGTTCAAACGGTTCGGGCGATCCTTTCCAGGATTCATCAAATGCTTCAAAAAAGAACGTTAGGATATTCTCTTGAATCGTCCATTCGTTTAGTTTCTCGAAATACATTTTCTGAAACAGTTCATTTACATTGGAAGAATCTATTCCATTTCCGTTGGAGCGTGTAGTCCAGCCGGCTTCCGTAATTACAACCGGTTTATTCGGATATTTTCGTGCAACCGAGTAATAATTCTCTTTTGTGAATTCGAGCGCTTCATAAACATTCTTGTATTCCCAAACCGGGTAAGTGTGTATAGAAATGAAATCTACATTTTCGGCAAGTACACTTAGCTTTGACAGCCATGGAGCATAATTTTCACAAAATGTAACGGGCTGTGCGGCTTTTGTTTTTACCTGTAATACATAATCTAAAACTTTGTCTTCATGAACGTAATGGTCTGTCCAGTCCACACAAGCCTCATTCCCGACAGAAAGTGAAAAGATAGCTTCCGGATATTTATTCGCAAGCTCAATTAATCGATTAATTTTCTTTTGATTACTCAGCTTGTTTAGTTCAAGCTGAGTTTTTGAATACACTCCTCCATCCCATGGACAGTTAAAATTATTCTGTTCAGCTTCGATATAAGCCCCAAGCATTATTTTAACGTCGAATCCTTCATTCCGGATTACATCTAACACAGTTTCTGCATGCTTATCACAATCAAACAAGCGCAAGTATTTCCAATAACCATCTAGTAGTTCTAAATCTTCCTTTATCTCTTCATAACTTGGAAACACAACTCCGGGTTGCTGCCCATCTCTGAACCCTGAGTAGCAAATAGCCTGACCTTGATCTATTCCGATATTTTTAAAAGTGTTCATGTTCAAAATTTTAGTTTTCCATTTTTATCCCAAACACCCCAGTAAGCGCCTACTTCTCCTTCATCGCTCATTTTCCAAGATTCATCAAAGGACGAAAAATAAAAGACTTCCACATCTTCATCGTGGCACCAAAGATTTGTGTTTATAAAGTATTTCATAGCATTCTCCTTTCCGGGAACAGCACCACCTAACCCTTCGCCCTGGCTTGGCCATCCGGTTTCAGTAATAATTACCTTCTTTCCTTTTCCTGCTTCTTTTGCCTGATAATACATTTGGCGCATATGCTGGAAAGAATCCTGGAAGCTTGTTCCTTCCCAGTAAGGATAGCAGTTGCACAAAATTACATCGCAGAGTTCTGTTATATCATGATGAACAACGAACTCATAATAAGCGTCAACGTAGCCAACAGGGATATCAGGCAACTCTTCTTTCACATTCCGAATGTGCTCCTTGAGCTCTTCTTTTTTGAGATCATTTCTGTATAGCACTTCATTTCCTACGGCTGCAATATCTACATAGCCCTCTTTGGCGAGCTTAATCAGAGCATCTAATTCTTCTTTATTCTTGTCTTCATCGTTACCAAGCCAAGCTCCAACTAATGTTTGCATTCCGAATTCTTTGGCTATTACAGGAATTAATTCATTGCCTTCTATGCATGAAAATGATCGAATCCATTTTGTATGTGGCTTCAATATTTCTAATCGCCTTCGAATTTGATCTTCCGAAATAATATCTCCCGGTTTTTGCCCTTCTTCATACATGCTGTAGCAAAAGCCATGAATACCATCATTTAAAACTTCCCTAAACAAATTTTCTATTTCTTCACTGGAAAGTTCATCTATATATGCCAGAGCAGTTACACTGTCTGATTCTTTAAATTTGAGATACTTTTCTTTTCTAAATGACATGTTTTCCTAGTACTTTTTAGTTTTAAGTTCATTCTTGCTATTCCAAATACCCCAACTGGCACCTGCTTCTCCTTCAAAATTAAATTTCCAGGATTCATCAAATGAAGAGAAATAAAACACCTCGGTTTCGTTTTTTTTACTCCATGTATACAGGTTGGTAAAGTATTTCATCATATTTATTAAGGATGGTTCAGCATTTACATTTTTCTTTCCTGCTGTTGGCCAACCTGTTTCAGAAATCACTACTTTTTTCCCTTTGCTTTTTTGTTCTACCAAAGCGTACATCTTTTGTATAACATGAATAGATTCATCTATACTATATCCTTCCCAAAATGGATAACAGTTAATCATGATGACATCACAATGGCCTATCAGATTCGGTCGATCAAGAAACTCATAATAGGCGTCAACATAGCTTACCGGAATATTTGGGATTTCTTTCTTCACCCTTTTCATATAGTCGATGACCTGCTCTTCAGATAATTCCCCTCTCATTAGAACTTCATTTCCTACAGTGGCAATATCTACATGCCCTTCTTTCGCGAGTTTGATTAAAGCTTTGATCTCTTTTTCATTTTTATATAGATCAGAACTGAGCCAAGCTCCAACAACCGTTTCCAATCCTTCTTGATTAGCGATTTGTGGAGTTAACTCATTTCCATCAGTACAAGAGAAAGACCGAACAACTTTAGTGTGAGGTTTAATAACCTTGATTCGTTTTTTGATCTGATCTTCAGTTAATTTATCGCCAATTGTTTGACCTTCAGCGTAAGGACTGAAGCATATTCCGTTAATTTTATAGTCGAGCTGCTCTTCAAATATTGTCTTTAGGTCATCTCCTTCAAAATTCATGTATAAAGGCAGGTACGGATTGGGTAATGTCACAGATTCGAAACTATCTGCCATACCAATTTTACTATAGCTTGTTAATACTTGCCTGGGTTCTTCTGGTTTAGCTTTTCTCTTTTCAAGAATTTCACGAATTTCATTCGCTTTCTCTTCATCTATATCATAGTCGCGCATAACGTATAATGCGATCAAAGTTCCAAAAATTGGTAAACCGGAGAAAAATACTCTTAAACCCGTTATGCCCGGCCAAACCTCTCCTGCAACTACAACAGCATCAGGATTAAATCCTACAATAGAAATAATGACGCCGCTTAAACCACCTGCAATTGCAAAACCAAATTTCACCATCCACCAGTAAATGGCTCCAAAGACTCCCTCCCGCCGAACACCATTCACTAATTCGTCCAGATCGATAACATCAGCAGTCATTGACATCATTAAAGTGAAAAGGCTACCAATTCCAAAAGAGAAAAAAGGAAGAGCAAATATGAACATGTAAGGTCTTCCCGGAATCAATAAAAACCAGAATAAAGCATACCCAACTATAGATATTCCCTGAGACCACATAAATGCTCGTTTTTTTCCAAGCATTTTTGACATTTTAGCTACCGTAGGGATTACAATAAATGTAGTCACAATCGCCCCCAAACTACCGAATAGAGTAGGCCAAATTCCTGCTGTAGCAGAATCTCCACCAAAAAGATGGTAAACAATTACAAAGAAGGTGAAAGCCGCTACTGTATTAAATGCATTAAAAATAAAGAACGTGGCGATACAAAGTTTTCTAAACGGGACCGATTGAAAAGCTTCCTTAAAACTTATAAGAATCTCCTTAAAGCTACTCCCGATGTTACTAAAGGTAAGTGGCGAATAATCTTTATCAACGGTGGATTCACTTTTTATCACTAAAGCAGGAACCATTGCACAGATCATAAATATACCACCAACCCAAATAGCAAGCGTCCGCGTTGCAACTTCAGCAGATGCAAACCATTCAGGATCATACATAATAACCCAGAACCAGGGTGCAATAATCCAAGCCCATTGACCGATCCACTGAGCAATAGCCATAATCTGAGTTCTTTCATGAAAGTCATCACTCATTTCGTATCCCATTGCTACATATGGGACACTAAAAATTGTCAACCCTAAAAAGAAAATTATTGACCAACCTAAAAAATAGAGAAAACTGTAAGTAACACCATTTTGATCATATAGTTGCCACATAATCATAAAACTTATACCCATGAGTATTGCACCAATAAATACATATTGTCTGCGCCTGCCCCATTTAGATTTAGTGTTATCAGAAATAAATCCCATTATAGGATCAGTAAAGGAATCAAAAACTCTTGGTAAGAAAAAGAGAACTCCCCACATCCATCCCGGAAATCCTAAATCCTGAACCAATACTACCATGAAAATTCCAAGTACAGCAGGAAACATCTGATTTGCAAGCATTCCAACCCCAAATGCTATTTTATAAGAATATGGCACTTGTTTGGTTACAGATTTGCTCATTTTTTATACTCCGTTTTTTTCATGCTGATCAAATTATAAATTTGGAGAGATCACGATAGTCTGTAATGCATTACCACTAATTGCGAATTCTGTTTTTTTACCTTTTAATTCAATCTGAATTCGCTTCGCTTCTTCACTTTGATTTAGAATTACTACCGCAATTGATTTATCCGGATTTTGTACGGCTGTTAATAAAATCTCTTCGTCATTGTGTGAATGTCCAATCCGAACAGCTCCCGGACGTATATATCGACTGAAATGAGCCATCGTGTGATAAAGTGGAGTGAAATAGACTTCATCCTTTTCAGGATCAACAATTACCGGAGCCAGACACCAGTTCTCAGCCCAATTTGGCCCGCCCTGACGATCTAACACCATATTCCAGTCAATCCAGCCATCTACCCAGTTGTTCAATGTTCCGATCATGTCACGAGCATATCTGTAAACAGGCACATATTTGGGATGAAGATATTTTTTGTCTTCCGGAGCCCAATCCCATCCCCAATCCGTTGCTTCTTTGCTCCAGTACCATTTATCATCTTTCCACACCGGAACTTCTGCATCTGCTGTAGCCTCAGTTTGAATCAAATATTTATCAGGAGCAGCATTGTGTGCATATTGCAGGGCTTCGGGAAAAACATCGTACGTACTTGCATACCAGTGAATTGCCGTTCCATCAAAATACTTTGCGGCTTCTTCATTACCGTACATAGCATCAATCCATTCGATCATCTCGGAATCCCGATTCTGATCGTATCCTAAAATCTTAACATTTTCATGGCCATCATTTTGTAACTGGGGCCCTAAATGATTTATAACAAACTCATTCATTTCTTCGGGCGTGTAATGCATACTTTCCCAATTACTGTCGTTTCCTAAAGGCTCATTTTCTACTGTAATTCCCCAAATATCTATGCCTTCTTTCTCATATTCATCCAGATATTTAGAAAAGAAAAGTGCCCAGGTGTCGTAATATTTTGGAAGCAACTTTCCGCCTTTCCAGTCATTATTGTCTTTCATCCAGGGTGGAGCCGTCCATGGGGACGAAATTATTTTAAATCCATCTTTTGAAACAGCCATCGCATCTTTAATCATCGGGATAATGTCATCACGATCTTCGTCAATCGAAAAATTCTCCAAATCCATATCATCTTTTACAGGTGCATACGAATAATTTTCCAAAGAGAAATCACTGGAATTAATATGAGTTCTGGTCAAAGAATACTTAGCTCCTGATTCTCCGAAATAAGCTTCGATAATTTTATCCCGATTTTCTTTGCTCAGTTCATTCAATAAGTAAGCTGATGCTTCGGTGAAAGAGCCTCCAAAACCGGTAATTTCCTGAAACTTCTCTTCCGGATTTATAGTGATTTTGACTGTTTTTTCAGCATCCGGAAAGGTTTCTAACTTGGTAAGCTTATTTCCGGCTTCAGAGGTTTCATAAACTTCTATTTTCATGGTATCTGATTTTGTGCAACTTAATGTGATCGCTAAAAGAAGGAGTGATATGTAGTGAATTTTAGTTGGCATACTTTTATTTACTCCTGTGCTGTTTTTGCTTGGATTTCTTCCTCTGTTGGAGGTACTTTTACCGTTTTCATCATTTCATCAAAATCACCATTAAATGTTTTGGTGATTGGTTTTCCATCTCGGGTGAGTCCTTCAAAAACTCCTGCATCCACCATTTCCCAAAGCGGATATTTAGCTTCTGATTTCAGATTTATAAGCCCAAAGTGGTTTTCAGAGCCGAGCTGATTCTTGGCATCTTTCCACTTCTCATCAAAAGCTTCGAAATAGAACACAGAAACTTTTTCCATGTCCGACCACTCCCGAATCAGGTCGTAATATCTTCCCATTTTAAATTCATCCGTTGCCCGAGATCCTTCATCGCCATAATAACCGTTTGAAATTGTAGCCCATCCCGTTTCCCCAATATGCACGGGTTTATCAACTCCCAGATTTTTCATGTAATCGACTACACTTTGATATTGAGAGACCGTGTAATCCAACGATCTTTGCAGAGCTGCTTCAATTTTTTCTTTGTCTGATGCATCCATCTCATCATCCCGAACACCCCAAAAAACAGGATTATAATGTGTATCATGCATCGGATAAGTGTGCATGGAAATGTAATCGACTGATCTGATCAACTCGTTCAGATCTTCTTTGTGATATTCATCTCCACCACCGCCCCAAGAAGCAAAGTTATCAGAACTTGTGATCCATAAATCTTTAGGAAGCTTACCTTCTTTCTTTAGATTTTGAAGGTGATTTACCCAGTTTAAAATAATCTCCGGCTCTACATAATATTCTGTTTGCCAATGCACCATAGCTTCGTTTCCAACAGCTATAATTTTAACAATGTCTGGATATTTATTGGCTAAAGCCGCTGCTCTTCCAATTTCTTTTTCATTTCTAGGGCTGTCTTCATCCCGAATTCTATCAGGCTTGTCAGTCCATGCATTTTTAGCGTCAATCCATGCGCCCATCATCACGTACATTTCAAAATCAGGATCTTCCTTTTTAAGCTCGCTGATTGCTTTCAACAAATTCGGAACCGCATCTAAATACACATTGTATGTTCTCACAATTTTGATGTCCATCGCAGCCAGAATTTTCATGTCTTCTTTCAACTCCCGAATGGTGGGCTGAATATCTCTGGAAATACCTCGATAACCACTGTATGAGATCGCCTGATAGTCAGGATTCCCTAGTATTTCTTTTGCTGAAATGTTTTTTGGGCTCATTTTTTGTTCCGTTCTATTACCGCAAGCCATCAGCAGCATTAAAGCCGGGAGAGTTATTACAGTTAATAGTTTGGTCATTTTTTTACGGTTTAATTTATTTGTCTGGTTCTACCTGAGATCTTTTTTCTGAAGCGATACCATTATTCTTTTAACAACTCCACTTCTCTGAAATATCTGATGTGATGTCTCCTTGTCTAACCCTGAACTCTCGAATACTTTTGTTGAGCCGTCATTTAATTCAACTTCTAAGCCGCTTTGTTCTGCCATTTTGTAGATAACGGGAACCTGACAACACGTGAAACCAATTGAATTCTTCGGCAGATTAATTTGATACGTCTCTTGTTCAAGAGAAACCAAATTGAATGTTTTCGATTCCTTAGAGAATTCATCTTTTTTAAGCAAAGAAGGAGCAAAACTCAGTTTCCCGTCTTTGATTTGAATTCCCAACTCTCCCATTCTTACCAAAATATCTTCTTTCACCTGACCGGTCATTCCCGGTTGTTGTGCGCCTCTATGTTCAGGTGTGTGTGAATAAGGATCAATTGGGAAAGCGCCGTATAGTTCCGGGGATTTATGAACTCCGATTCCGTTTCTTATTTCATCAAAATGTGCTGTAAGACGTTTAAAAGTTTCTGAATCCACTTCATTTTCTACCGCTCTTTCGCAAACTTCCTGAACCGCAAGATGCAGCTTAGAAACCATATGCCAATAGATAGATCCTAATCCTTCAAAACCGAAGAACGTACCTGATCTACCTGTGAAAGCTTTATGATTGAATACTTCCTCAAAAATTTGAAGCACTAATTCTTCTTCATCTTTTACTAACGAAGAGTACTGATCAGCTAAGTTTGTTAAAGCACTTTTTACATCACGAGCGTTGGTGAAATTTCCATTAAAATGAAATCCACCTTCCACATCTTTAGCTATGATCTGTTGATTATTATCAGCTACTAACTTTTGCAGTAATTTCGATTTATTTACCGATTTTTCAGGAATCGTATTTTTTTCGAGAAAACCGGGCAACTCTTTGTTTGGATAAAGAATATAGCTTTGCTGATCTTCGCGATATAAAGAACTATTGCGAAGTGCATCCAACACTTTTAGTGCTTGTTCTGTACTCAAATATCCGGAGCTTAATACAGCGACCTGTCCTTCCAGCATTTCCTCTAAATGCGCAATGGATATTCCACTTTCATCAATACTCATAAGGTTATAGGCATGATAGAGATTATCTTCTCTTTGGTTTGCCGCAATGGAATGCTCCAAATAATCCAATGAAGTCTGTATAAAATCTTTGATTTGAACCAGAGTAATTGTTGACTTCTCACCACTAAATCCTTGCTCGTAAACTTTGACTCTGTAATCACTTCCGGCTCTTCCTAATCCCTCAGTAATTTCTCTGCGGTCTTTATTACTTATTTCGGCATTTAAAACTCCTGCATGTGTACTTAGCATACCTGAAATACTTTCAAACATTTGAGCAAGCTCTTCGGAAACTGATATTTCATCCTGTTCTGTATTGCTAATAATTGGTTCAAAGAATTTTAGAAATCTTCGCAGGTAATAAAGTGTAACCATAGAGACACCGTTTCCGACCAGAGCGTTATTCGCATCATTCCACTCCGGGCGTTGCGTGTTCATCCAAATACCCGCTTCCGGTATAAAATTGGATACTTTTGTTAATACAGTTGCTAATATCTTTTCTAAGAAATTAACCCGATGAATTTCTTCTTCAGCGTTAACTAGTAACGCTCCATCTGCTCCCTTCTCTTCTACTCTTGCCCGAATTTCGTGGTCTGATTCTTCATCAAACTCAATCGTATCTTTTGGATTTTTGGTGATGTCATCGTAGGATTTTATACGGTACGGAACATTTGCATATACAAAGTTATTGGTATCGAAAAGATCTTTAAATTCTTCTGGAGCATATTCATTATAAAGCTCAAGGAATTTTAACAGGTAAATGATCTGATGATCTCCCCAATAGCCTATATATGACCATGGATCATCCGGTTCTATTGTTTCCCAATCAAAACCGTCCTTAGTAACTCTGTAAGGATTGTACCCATCAAAAGTGGTGGCATTTAAAAACTTGAATACCATTCCATCTAAAAATTCCGGATAAGAATAAACAAGAGCTTCCCAGTTTTGGAAAATATCTCTCCAATTTCCTTCATAGTCTAAGATCTTAGAACCATCAATTTCGCTATGTGTGTTAATGGAAAATTGATTCCAGGGCCGGCTTGGATCGCCGTGTCTTCTGCTGAATTTTAATGGAAGATATTCTTTCGCTAATCGTAGCAAATCAGGATCATTACAATCTGCTAAAAGCACATTTAATGCTGCTTTATCGAAAAGATCTTCCAGATTATTAATGAAAGATTGATTTCTTGCTACAGCATCTTTGCTGGCTTTACTTAAATACTCAGCAAAATCTTTTTTCTCAATTCTGTAATTGTGATCGAACGTTCCACCGCGCATAATGTTGAAAAGCGTGTTCGAGTAATGTCTGGTGTCACTAAATTCATCATCAGTAAGCTGTAAGCCATCTGCCCCGGCGATCAATTGAATGAGTTTCTGAGTTCCTTTTTCAATATCCTGATCTACCAACTTTTCCAGATCTGAAGATTCTTTTATAGACTTGCTGAGCCTTATAAGTTGTGCATGATCCAGATTAACATTCGCCACGATTGACCAATTTTTTTCTGAATCTCCGGGAAGCCCTATTTCAGATTCAATAAAGTAAGCTCCTTTCTCCCCTTTTACATCCGTTTCTTCCTTAACTCTTTGTCCTTTTCTGAACGTATCCAGTTGCTTTGAAGAAAGCAGATATTTTGGGTTATCTAAACCTAAAGACCAAGCCACATTGGCTTTCAAAGCCTCGCTTGGTTCTGCCTTATCTACTATAATTGCACTTAATGCATAAATGCCTAAACCGGAGTCTTTTTCAAGTTCACTTCTTTTATATGCATCAACCAAATTACTGGATTTTGTTTGCAGATCAGGACTAACTCCATAAGGCATAATATTTTGAATCCCGTCTATAACCTTTAGAATTTGAGCATATTTAGCTGTATTAATGAGAGAGCATTTTTTCACAAAACCGTATATGTTGCTGGAATTCCACTGATAACTGAACTTTAAGCCAAGATCATGGTTTTCTTCTTCAAACATGATCTTGTTGCCGTAGCTGTTTTTATACAGATTTCTACTTATCTCAAATCGTTCTTCATTTCTGACCGAAAAAGGCTCCCAGACCGTTTTTTTGCTATCAAGCTCAATATGAAAAATCGTTTTACTTCCGGTGGTATGAGCAAGTTCTGTGATCTTGTCGTCTGTGTAATAAGGAAATAGAGCAAATTGAGAATTTTTACGTCCGGCAGTAAGTCCCCCGTTACTGGAAATAAACATCCAGTGATTTGAATTGCTCACAATACTCATGAAAAAAGGACGCATTGAATCGTAGTCTGATATTTTAAACCATGATTCGTTGTTAAATTTTTCAAGGGAAATTGACACAGTAATCGTTGTATTAAATGGTTTATTAGTATTGTTTTTTCAGAGTATTTTAAAAGGAATTATTCGCTGTAAACTCTCACATAATCAACAGTTAAAGTTTGAGGAAATCTGGTTGATGAGTTGGGAGAACCTACATAAGAACCGCCAACCGCAACATTTAGAATCAAGAAAAAGGGGTCGTTATACACCCATTCGTTCCCTGCATTTTCGATGTCTTCTTTTTCAATTCTGTGATATAGAATTCCATCTACATAAAAATCGATTTTACTTTCAAACCATTCTGCTGCAAATACGTGGAATTCGGTATCAAAGCGGCTGTCAGTTAATCTGTAATCTTTGGTAATGCCATTTCCTGCTGAGTAGCCCGGCCCGTGAACTGTACTGGCAACAACAGTAGGAGCTTGTCCTCGCAGTTCCATAATATCAATTTCCCCAATTTCAGGCCAAGTTTGACCTTCCATAGGAATACCCAGCAACCAGAAAGCCGGCCACAACCCAGTACCAAATGGTGTTTTTAAACGAGCCTCAATACGTCCGTAGGTCAATTCCAGTTTACCTTGAGTGGTAATTCTGGCTGAGGTGTAGTTTGCACCTTCATAATTTTCCTTTTTTGCAGTAATAACCAGATTGCCTTCACCATCTAATGATGCATTTTCAGTACGATCAGTGTAGTATTGCAGCTCATTATTCCCCCAACCATTGTTACCTCTACCAATTTCAAAATTCCATTTAGATTGGTCCAAAGTAGCGCCTTCAACACCTTCAAACTCATCGCTCCAAACTAATTGCCAGTCTGGACTATTGTCTTCTGAGGAAGAACAACTGACTACTGAAACTGACAGAACTAGTAAGGTTAGATAAACTGGTATTCTAAAAAATGGGTTTTGAGTTTTCATAAAATTGAAACCGGGATTTATTTATTTGTGTAAGTAAATATTATCAACATAGATAGATGCGCCTTGTAATCCAGGACCTGCATCAGAATCGAAAACAATTTGCCCAAGATTAGATTTACTTGCCATTGCAGAAATATCTATATCTATACTGATCCACTGACCTGAAACTAAAGCGGGATTACTTCCTGCATTAACTGTAAATGAAACAGTAGTATCATCACCACCTCCAAAGTTATCATCTGCTCCAAAATCTCTAAGATTTGCCGTAAACGCAGAATTAAGGGGAACAGCATTTGGCAAGTAAATGTCGACTTTGAAGTTATTCATTTCAGAACCATCGATAGTTGGCACATTTTGGTTAAACTCTATACCTACAAAATTGAAGTTTTCGTAGTTCAGTACGTTATCACCATTTACTTCGAAATCATTTGAAGTAGTAGTTTGGTATGGAGCGTAAAAACCATTGTAGAAATCTACAGGCTCGTTATCGTAAGCATTACTAAAAATTGAAATTACATCTGCAGGATCTTGAGTTGGTACTGGTGCCCGAGTAAAAGCTCCTTGAGATTCAATTGTTAATGAACCAACTGCAGCTACTACTCCTACCGAAGCGGTTATAACGGCTGAGCCTTGAACACCAACTGTAATATTTCCTAATTCGTCAACAGTGGCTACTGATTCATCCGATGATGAAAATTCAAAATACGAGGCTGTTGCATTTACGCTTCTATCCGTACCATCAGCTAAATTATATGTTGATCCTAACCCTGTAACATTGGTATTTACGCCGGTAAAAGAACTTGTTGTATCATTTTCTCCATTGAATATTTCAAAGAAAGGCTGTCCTAAAGTTCCGAGACTTTCAAATTTTACTTCATCAATCCAAACGGTATAGCCTTTTCCTTCAATTGGACCGAAAGAGTAGAAAAACATTCCTTTTTCTTCAGTCAAGCGAGTCGGATCAGGAATTGGAATGATGTACTTTTTCCAATTAGAATTAACTCTAAAGTCAGTAACAGATGCTATAAACTTATTTGCCCCTAAATCATTTCCAAAACCAACAATATCCATTGGAACTGACTCAGTTGATTTTGCATAAAACGTTAAAGCGTTATACTCTGATAAATCTCTTGGGCTTGAAGTAAAATAGGTTCCACCTGCATAAGCGCCTCTCGGGTCGTTTACATCAGGTACTTCAAATCTCATCCCCAAATCAGTGTTATCGAAAGTAACTTCGTTATCCACCTGAAAAGCCGCCGGAACAGAACCTGCAAAAGCCGCATAGTTCAGTCCACCACTAAATCCGTCAATAAAAACATTCGGGTTATTTGAAAAGTCCGGTTCTTCTAAATCACTAACTGCTCTTTCACAGCCCGGAGCAAGTAGAATAAGTAGTAAACCTGAGAAGAAGATTCGATTCATTGTTTTTGAAAAAATTGTGCTCATTTTTTTAGCCTCTAATTTAATTTCTTATGTCAATTTGTATGTAAGTACTGATTTCCCACTCTGTTCCATTATCAAAACCGGGAGCAGTAGGATCAGGAACTCTTTCACCGGCAACGTTAGTAGTATAAGTTGGAGCATAGCGCGGTGAGTATTGATCAAGAGCTCTCCATGTTCCTCGTATTCCTAAACGAGTGCGTGGGATATCGAACCAGTCGGGCTTGCCGAGTGTGGTTGAGAAGTCTGCCATAAACTGTAACGGGAAAGTCAGGTTAAAATCACGATAATAATCAAAGGGTCCCCAATCGTTCACTTTCACGAAGGTGTTGAGTTTTAACCTATTGTAGATCATTCGTACATCCATTCCATATCTATTAATGGTTCTTTCATCACTACCATTGGGTTGCGCATTACCTCCGTATATCAAGGCAATTATTCCCAGTTCTCTACTTAGTTTAGAAACCACTCTTGCATTCACTTCAAAAAGATCTTTTGCTGGTGGAGCTCCCGGGAATGGAAATAGAGTTCTTCCGTCCGGTAAAATACCAATGGCAGCATCTTGAGTGGTTGGTAAGCGGCGATATACAAATCCAAGACTGGCTGCAAATTTAGAATCTTCCATTCTGTCGTTATTCCATTCATAAAAGAAAGAACCTGGAGTTGGATCGTAAGTAAACAGAATCTCTCCGGCAATTTGCTCTCTGTTTGATCGAACTATAAAAGGGTCTTCTAAAATATTTCTTGGTCTTGCAGGTGCATCCAATCCGCTTGGAATTGGACCTTCAATTGGTTTTTGCCATAAAAAGTTTGGTGCTACTTGAATGTTGCCTAAAGCATAAGTGAACCCGGTAAGAAAATTATACTGATTACCACTGCCACTATCTTTTAATCTCCAACCTGTGTAAGTAATGGTAGGATCTGCACTGCCATTAGCAACCAACCCCATAACTGCAGATTGAGCATACCAATTAAAAGTACCGCCGGTATAAGTAAGCTTTAGCTTTCCACCAAAATTATCCATTGGTTTTATTTCATCCTGATAAACTCGGGTACTATCGCCTTCTTCTCTTACCAATTGAAATTCACGCCCATTAAGTGGTTGTCCTGCCCACAATCCACCAATTTCTACGCCAAGTTTTCCAAAATCTCTATCAGCGTATAATGAAAGACGCCTTGTTTTAGGTTGTGGAATTGCAAATGAACTTGCTACGTTAGTACCTTGCTGCTGAATATCTTCATGGAAAATTCCGGTTAAATCCGTTTCCCCAACAGTTTTAGAATACTTAAGCAATAAAGCCGGGTTAGCTCCCCACCAAAGTTCTGGACCAAAAGCGAGCTTGAAGCCATCAAGCTGTTTTTTGCCTTCCACTTCGAAACCTGCAGGAGCTGTTGCATTGTATATATCAATATTAGGCCCGTAATTTGCTTCAGGATATAATCCAAAAAAATCACCCTCATAAGCCCAGTGATAACGACCGATTCTATAAAATCCTGTTAGATTGAATAAGTCATGATCCCAATTAAAACTGGAACTATAGATTGCAACTCTGTTTATAGATTGATCTGTTATTGTTCCGTTTGGAGTTTCTAACCGAACAGGCCTTCCACGGTTTTCATAAAATATTTCGTCGATTGGATTTAGCGGAACATTCCCCAACACATTAAAATCTACATTAGCTCTTACATTTGGAGCAGGATTCGCCTCAATACCAAAATAGATAGATTGCATGTGATCAAATCCTTGTTCGTTTGGAAATACCTGTTTCGTAGGATCTGCATCTTGCGGAGTTGTGATTAAGCTTCCTCCGGTATTATATGTTCTGAAATCTGCCGTAAATCTACTTAGCTTGATAGCATCGCCTTGGGTTCCTGCTAGTGCCGCTTTATCTGCTCTTGCTTTCAATCGGGCATCTCCAAGAGAAATATCTCCAAAGTATTCGTTCAAGTCACCTTGGGAAACATCATCTGCATAAGGATCGAATTCGTGTACTTCTTTCAGTACATAATAAGCTGTTCTTGGATATAGTTCGTAAAATCCCTGGAAATTTGTTGGTCCTTTCGCAGTAATTCCGAACCACTCTTCGTTCATATTATTTTCACCTTCTTTAAAATCGAATTGGTAACCTCCATTATCCCAAGAAGCATTTACATCGTGAACATCCAGATTCACTGTTTGCCCGTATTTCCACCATCCATCGCTAAATTGGAAAGTATATCCACCAAGTGAGTTGTCTGCTCCGGCAAGCCCGGCAGCATTTTCGTAAATCTGTTTCCAATTTGATAGCAGGTAATTTGCTTGCGCAAGTTGATCTTCCTGAACGGTTCTGGCATTAAAGGCATCAGAACCAAACTCAGTTAATAAAACCGGCTTTCCATATTCATTCTTTACACGATCGTATAAATCAGTGAAAGTCATCCCCCGGTAGGTGTTTGTTCCAAAAATATCTATATCAGGAAGTTCCTCCACAATAATATCCATGAACAAAAGATCACCGTTACTTATTGCAATAGGATGTCCAGTGTCAATCCTCTTCATTTCAACAGCTGCTTCATTAAAAAGCTTATACATATCACGTGCTCTGGCAGTAGATTTTCGATCTTCTATTGGAATATCTTCTGTCTCTGCACCATCCCAGAAAAGGCCGTAGTTATTTTCATTTCCCAGCAAGAAAAGAAGAAGGCCGGGAGTATCTTTATAATCCTGCACAAGCTGCTTTACTTCTTTCAGTAAAAGCGTTTTCACTCTTGGATCAGAATAATCTGTATTAGCCATCCAGGCTCCGCCTATGGTAAGCCCGTATCGTCCAAAAGAATGATTAAGCATGGTATAGATGCCATAATTTTCATAGATATAAGTAATCCATTCTTTAGGTATACCTGTATAAACACGAATTGAGTTAACGCCCATATTTTCCAATAATGACATCTCGTCATCTAAGGCTTGCTTAATAAATTCGGGGGATTGATTCCATAAACTATAAGAGAAGTTGGTGCCGATTGGGAAATAGTCCCAGTTTACACCGTTTATGATTTTTGGCTGTCCATCTATCAGCAACTTCCAGCCTTCGTTTGAGTTTTGTACAACAACTTTATCTGCTTGAGAAAATATTGCCGATGTAGTTGCACCAAAAAAAACTATTAAAAACAAGGTGACTTTTTTCATATCCATTATGATTAGATTTTTCTTTGTGTTTTACAGTAGCCTAATGGAATGTGTTAGGCTGTAATTGCTGATTCGAGCTTATTGTATATTTCTAAGCAAGGAAATACAATAGTTACAATATATATACACAGCTTAAAAAAGCGCTTTTCCATCTCTAAAAAAGCGTTTTCATTAAAGAGAAAGGCATGTAAGCGATTACATTTTTACTTACTAATTAGGTCTTTTATTTATCGCCTGTATATACTTTATAAAGGTTAAGAGATCAATAATTGGGTTATTTTGTATAAACAATCTGGAAAGCACTATAGAATTTTATCCCAATTTGCTATTTGAAAAGCATGGTATGTTGGACTGCATTTTTGCACTATTGAATTTTAATTTCAATAGAACCCAAAACGAGATTTTAATATTTAGAGCCTGATTTTATGAACCCATCTATTATCTACACTAAGAATTTTTTCCATAAGCAACATATACTCTGCTCCTTTATAATACTCTTACTTTTCAGTTTTTCAGGCGGCTCAATTTCTTATGCTCAACCAGTTAGTGTTGGAGCCGGAAGTTATAGTACCACTCTTCCTTCAGGAGCGATAGGACCGAAGTTCGCAAATGGTCAGGATGCTATCCCAAAAATAACCACCGCCTTTTCTCAACCTGTTCAAACCAATGATTTTTGGAGCAGTCTGATCTTTCCTTTCTTTAATGATCCGCATTCCGCTCCTATTTTTGCGCATCCTTTAAATGTTAAGGCCGTAAATAATGGGCTTCAGGTTGGATATACTCCCAACCATATTATAGCAGGAAGCGATCACTTGTATCCTTTTTCACAACAACTAACAGTTGGAGTAAATGGGCTTTCTGCTTCTGAAACAAAAACTAAAAGTTATGGCGATTGGACCGTAACCGCACGGTGGGAAGATGGCGATCAATTAATGGAAGCTACTTTTGGGCACGGTCTTCCATATGTATTCTTTAAAATTGAAGGCGGCGATGCCGTCATTACTTCCCAACAAACTGCCAATGTGTGGTTCAATCAAGCAGAAGTTCTTGGAGTTACGATAGATGGTAAACATTACGGAATATTTGCTCCAACAGGTTCAAGCTGGTCAGGTACTTCTACTTTTCAATCTTCTTTAAATGGTAAAAACTATCTTACTGTTGCCGTGCTTCCTGATGCTAATCCCACTACGCTGGAGCTTTTTAGAAAACATGCTTATGCTCATGTTACAAGCAGCACTATGGAATGGAATTACAATGAAAGTACCTCCGAATTAATTAGTACCTATACGTACGAAACTACTCTTAAAGATAGCGCAGAAACTAACGATAATGAAACTTTAACAGCACTTTATAGACATCAATGGCTATATTCGAGTGATGCATTGACAAATCTCACCTATAATTCTCCTCGTGGAATTATGAAGCTCAAAGAGGGAAATTCATTTTCTACAAGTTTACAGTTTTCGGGAATCTTACCAGCTTTACCGGACAAAGGAGATTACAACAAATCGATACTTTTAGAATTGGTTCAGGAAGTTGCCGGCGAGCCATTACCTGCCGGACCATCTTATGAAAACGGAAAAGCTATGGGACGATTTTCTCATCTCGTTCACATTGCCGATCAACTTGGAGCAACAACTGAACGAGATTATTTCATCAGCCAATTAAAATTTCGTTTAGAAGATTGGTTTACTGCCGGTGGAGAGCAAGAATATTCTTATAACAGTGAATGGGACGTGCTCACCGGATACCCTTCAGGTTTCGGAGCTGACAATCAGATTAATGATCACCATTTCCATGCAAGTTATGCGGTGATGAGCGCCTCTACCATTGCTCAATATGACAGTTCCTGGGCTTCTCAGGAGAATTGGGGCGGGATGGTAAATCTACTCATTAAAGACGCCAATAATTGGGATAGAAATGATGATATGTTTCCATTTCTACGATCTCACGATTCCTACGCAGGTCATTCATGGGCTTCAGGCCACGCCGCTTTTGGAGATGGAAATAATCAGGAATCAAGCTCTGAGTCAATGAATTTTGCAGCCGCTGCTTTTCTTTGGGGGCAAGCAACCAATCAAAAAGATATTCGGGATTTGGGCGTTTTTCTCCACACTACGGAAAGAACCGCTATTGAGCAATACTGGTTTGATATTGATGAGGAAGTATTTCCTGAAAATTATCCCTATTCAGCACTTGGAATTGTATGGGGAAATAAAGGTGCACATGGCACCTGGTTCGGAAGCGAACCCGAGTTCATTCATGGAATTAACCTTCTTCCAATAACGAGCGGCTCCTTATACTTGGGAAGCAATCCTGAATATGTGATCAAGAACTTCAATGAAGTTGTTGCAGAACGTGGTAGCCAACCTGTCATTTGGAAAGATGTATTCTGGGAATACTTAGCGTTAGCCGATCCGGATCTTGCCTTATCTTACTATTTAGCTGATCCTAATTACGCTCCTTTTGATGGGGAATCTAGAGCTCATACCATGCATTGGTTGTATAATCTTAAAGAAATGGGAACACCGGATTTTGATATTACTGCTGATATTCCTTCTTATTCCGTGTTTCGGGATGATGCTGATGATTTGACTTACGTAGCCTATAATCCATCATTTCAAATACTCGAAGTTACTTTTAGTGATGGTTTTTCGATGGAAGTTCCGGCAAAGTCTATGAAAACGGAAAGCTCAGGCACCCCTGTTTCAAATGAAGATGAAAGCGATACTCCTGTTCAATTTACTTTAGCTCAAAACTATCCCAACCCTTTTAACCCGGAAACTCAAATATCCTACAGCTTACCGAATTCAGGAAATGTGATTTTAGAAGTCTATTCAATACTTGGCCAAAAAGTATCTACTTTAGTAAACACTTCTCAACAAGCCGGAGATTATTCTGTACGCTTTGATGCTTCCTCATTAGCAAGCGGGATGTATATCTATAGATTAGGATTCAATAACCAAGTACAAATCAAAAAAATGGTGCTTTTGAAGTAGGAGAAGATGATTGCTTTTCAGAAAAGGTTGTGTGCTTTTCAGCAATTCCCGGTCTGACGAATTGCCCGTCTGACCGAGGGAGTAAATTTTGGACTTATTTAGAGTAAAGGATGAAGTAGGCTCATATAAGTTGTTTACCATGTATTCCGAGCTAAATTAGCTCCATCAGGCAGGGAGATCCGTCAGATGGAACTGAAAAATTCAAGGAATCCCCTTGAACCTCAGTTTCCACAAAGTGATGCCTTTGGCAGATTCTGAAAACAACTTTAGAGTATAATTTAGGTCATTCCACGGCGAATGCCTGTGCCAAAGGCATCACTTTGTGGGAATCTGGATCTCTTTACACTATTCCAAATGAATTTTAAACAACAATTTAGATTCCTCCATGGGAGTGCCTTTGGCGCTGCCTACGTATTCTATGAGTTAAACAAGTTTTATTTGCTAAAAATATCCTCCGATTTACGA
>CAXBHO010000014.1:0-50284 GCA_963975485.1 uncultured Balneola sp.
TAAAGATACATAATTAAATTATATATTCCTATATTTTACCGCTGTGTTAATAATATAAACGTGCTGTCAGTTAGCGGATAGACAATGAGCTCCGCACTACTATTTTCTTCTGTCGGGTTCTCCAGCTTAAGATCAATTTTAGCCAAATTAATAGCTTGTTCCCCAGAAATGGAAGGGGAGATGGATAATTGGATGCCCTGATAATAATGCCCGTTGGCCATATCCACCCGCCCGTCTTCGCGGATGTGCACCTTATATTCCCCACCTTCTACCGGCAGGTCTTTGTAGTGCTGAGAAAAAGTAACATGACGAACTCCCTGGTTGGTTTGGGTTTTCACATAATTCAGGTCAGCCAGTTCATTTTTTAATGAAAATAGCTGACGGTATTCGTTCAGGAATTGCTGGGCAATGGATTCGGCACTGCCGGTATAGGCTTTGGTTAGCCCATTGGAAACCACCCGGGGGACCCCTGTTTCACCTTTCCAACGGATATTCCAGTTTTCGCCCTCATTTGCTTTAAATTGCTCCCATTGTGCCTGTTTGGCTTCATTAGGACGTTCCTGGGCATGAGCGGAGAAAGCCAGCCCCAGTACGATCGATAGTATAAGTAGATAGGTCTTCATTTTTTACCTCATCTATGATTATTATTGAGGTGTTCAATCCGGTTTTTACCGGGTAAACACATAAAGCCCTCTCGGAACAGGTTCCTTATTCTTTAAGCGGAAACAGGTCTGCCCGTTGGGGCTTTTCTTATGGGTTCATAAGATTCTTTGGTTAATTGTTATCATTGTAGTGCCAATCAGCTTCAATAAATTCTCTAGGTTCAAATTTTATAGAAATCTCTTCACCTGATTGTAAGTTTAGTAAGTGAAAAGAATCGAAAGGGTAGTCTCTTACTTTTAATAGTAACTGTTTGCCATCAGGTGAATATGAGACAGGGTATAAAAATAAATTCTTTTGAAATGGATCCTTTATTTGTTGAATGGATTTTGTTAATCCGTTAACTTGATATAATCCATTTGCAGATTCACTATTACGAAATGTAATTTGATCACTATTTGGTTCCCAAAGTGGATTTCTTGCATATCCAGTTTCTGTTAGCCGTTCGGTAAAGCTACCATCAATATGTATAGTATATAAATCTCCTCTGAAGCGTAACGTATCCGCCTCATAATAATCCCGTTTAGAAACAAAGGCCAGTTTTTGCCCATCCGGGCTCCAAACCGGAAAGGTGTCCCCAGCCGGGTGGTCAGTAATCTGCACTACAGAATCCGTTTCAAAATCATAGATAAAAATTTCCGTATTCTTGCCAAATGCATTACAGTCAATACAGAAGTCGTACGCTATTTTGGTGCCGTCTGGGCTCCACCTAGCATTTGAGCCTAATACAGGTACATTGGTATTGGGGCGGTCTTTCATAGGATGAAGATCGGAGCCATCGGCATTCATAATATAAAGCGACATGCCCTCTGAAGTGTTATTCAAAGAAGTGGAGAACACAATATGTTCTCCATCGGGGCTCCAAGAAGGTTGAGCCGCTTCATCGTTCTCAAAGTAGGTTAGCTGCCTAATATCAGAGCCGTCAGTATTCATTACATAGATCTGGCTATTTTCTTTGTTGGTATCATCGGGCATAGAAAAAACTATCTTACCGGGTATGGAAGGCTTTTCCTGTTCGTTGGTAAAAAGGTCGCAACCACTGAAAACAAGAAAAATAAAGGCTAATAAAACGAATAGATATCTCATAAACTACCTCTTAACAGTTTTTTCTCCTACACTTAAAGGATACACAAACCACAAAAATGTTACAAATTAATTTTTATAGGAAGAACCTTGTTTAATTGATGGCAGGTTTCAGCCCCCTGCGTTCTTATTTGAGCTATTCAACAAAAAAGGCTCCCGCCCAAGGAGCTTTTTCTCAATGAGTAAATAACTACTGAGTTATTTAATCAATTGCATTTTAATTTCACGAATAAATTGCTTGCCCGAAGAACCAATAGCTGACAAACGAGCCATATAAATCCCACTGGCTAAATTATCGGCAGTAAAGGTAGCATTATGAAAACCTGCCTGCATTTGATCATTCACAATCGTTGCCACTTCCTGCCCCATAATGTTATACACTTTAATGGAAACCTCCGCTGTTTCTGGTAGCTCAAACTTAATTTGTGTAGAAGGGTTAAACGGGTTGGGGTAGTTTTGGTCCATGGAAAATGTCTGGGGCGACTCACCGGGACTAACCGTTTTAAACCCAGAACCAAGAATCGTAAAAAAATGCTCGTCTTCATTGGTATTGGAGTTGTTGTCTGTCACAACGGCCTTGATAGTTTGACCTGATGCAGACCCCGCGGTATGATAATATGAATTAGTAGTGGCAGAAGGAACAAAAGTCCAGAACCCACTCGGTTCGTTCTTATAATACCAATCGTATGAGAAAGGAGAAGAGCCCCCGGAAACATTCACTGTAAACGTCGCAGAGGTAAATTCAAACATATTGTAAGGTCCGCTCACCGTAACGGTAAAAGCTGGTGGTGGTGGAGGTAGAGTTTTAAAGTCTGCCACTGTAGCCGCACGTTCATCCCAAACACGGGCGTTGTCTCTCCAACTGGCTGTTCCCATGGCTACTCCGCCGTAATATTTGTTGGGGTTCGACCAATAGGGTAAGCGATTAACTACTGGATCAAACACAGCCATAACCGTTCTCCAATAACCAGGATTATATCTAAACCCGTGCCCATAAGGATATGGGGAACTGTTCCCGTCAGTGTCATGCCTCGCACCTGCCAAATGGCCAACTTCATGAGCAAAAGAATAGTTTCCTATAGCACAATCATCTATGGTAACAGCGAAGGCATTATTGTTGCTAACACCTATGCCACCAGCTATACCGCATAACCCTGCGAATTACTAACAATTAATACAACTACATCCGCTCCATGCTGATCTCGTAGTGTATGTACATTATCCATATGCCCATCTGAAGTTGCAATCAATCTATCACGATCGGTGACTGCCGAACCGGATTCATTATAAGAGATCTGTTGGTAGTGAATGAGATTGAAAGTGACTCCAGCACTGCTATTGGAAAAAGAATCGTTACTAGATTGAATAGCTCCCTGAGCTAAGCTTTGCATATTTGAAGTGGCTGCTGCGGCTTGGTTTGAAAACACCACCATCACATCAATAACCGGATTTGTAGAAGAGATAGTAGAGCTTTGTTGCTCGTTATTTTGCCCCATTTTAACTTTTCCTTCCTCGGCATGTTCTTCTCCTAAAGGGCATGTCGTTCCGGAATAATCTCTACGCAAAAGCATCGCATATTTTTTATTTACAGGCTCTATTTGATATGCCAAACTGTCGATATGGATGTTACCATATACAAACCCGTTTGTGGCATATATATACAGTTCTCCCATGGTTTCGCTAAAACTACCTTTAAAGGTGAAATTACCTTCTTTTTCTTGGGTAAAACGCTCGCTTCGCATAGAGTGATTTACGCCTTTTATTGGAACTGAAAAGGCTGATTCTGAAAGGATATTTGCCAATTCAGAGATTTCAATCAGCACTTTTTCTTTCGTATCCTCTTCACCAATTGCGGCATACCTACTCCGTTCGGTAGGGGTTAGTACCTGCTCGGCATTGGGGATTACGTTAAAAAGTGTTTTTATCGATTGCTCCTTAAGGCTCATGGAAATGCTTAAAAGCAACAGAGCGCTAAGAAATGGCCTTATACTTCGTATATTAGGTTTCATGATATTTCCTGTTTGGTTTAGATTAAACAGAAAGAATTCAAACCCTGTCGGGCATTCAATACTTCCTGCGGTTTATTTTGATTGTGGTGGATCAAACTCAGCAGTAGCCCGGCAGGGCTTTTTATCGTTTTCATTTTAAAACATACTTTATCAAATACAATTCTTCTTTTAGGTCATCCATATCATTTTTCTCAGTAGAAATTTGTGCTACTAAACCTATTCCAATACTGTAATACAAATAATAGTCCCAGGTTGTGAAGACAACGCCTTCTTCAAAAAAATCTATACTAAACTTGTAAACGAGGCATTCAAATTTTCCTGCCGGAGTTACAATTTCCCGATCATCATCAATCAAGGTGATGCTGAGCGTATCGGACTGGTAAAACTCAAAGCGGTCGAATGAAAAGGAAACCCGGGGGCTTGTAAAGGTTTCCCCCACCTCAGCAGGCAATTTATATTCCACGTTATTCACAAACAGTGTATCGGTATCAGAAATCCCGCCCATTAAATACAGCCCATTTGCTCCATTTCGGCGCAACCAATAGTAGGGTTCCAACCCTTCCGGGAACGGCACGAAATTCGCGGCGTAGGCGGCGTAGCTGGTATCGCCAATGGGCACTTCAACCTGTTGGGTCACTTCGTAGCGGATGGTGTCTTTTAAAACATCTAAATACGTGGTTTCATATACCCAGTAATTTCCCACCGCTAAAGGAACCAACTCTCCGGGCGGTTTTTCTTGTTCGTTGTTAAATAGGTCGCAAGAAGAAAAAAAGACCGTTATAACGATTGGAATAAAGAATATTTTACTTTTTATCATACCCCTTAACTCTTTTTTTTGACTTTATACATACAAGATGCTGAATACAAAAGAATGTTACAAAGTTTTAGGTTAAATTTTTGTTAGGCAAAGCGTATCCACCCGGTAATTCCCTTATCGGTTACTACGAATTGTGTGGTTAAAGCCGACTCACCCGTCGTTCCATTCCAGGTAAACCGTTGTTCATCTCTGATTCTGAGGTTCTTTTGCTGAACACGAATTTTTCTCCCATTGGGAAGATTTAGCACAACAGATAATTGTTGCTTTAGTGCCTCGGGCTGATTTACGCGCACAATAACCGTGCCTTTTGAATACTCGCGGGATTCGGCGTTCTGCCGAATCTCCTGTTGCTGCTCAGTTAAGGCAACTGTTTGCGGCTCCGGGTACACAAACAGATCAGTATCCTGTGCGTTTAGTGTGGGGATTCCCACATTGATTAAAATAAGGGTTGCTAATAAATGGAGTGATTTCATATCACCCTCCATATTTTTATAGTTCTAAATTTGTGAAATGATTCCTATACTGTTAATGCAAAGAAAAAGGCGTGCCTTTGCCATAAAGCTGGCATTGCCGTTCGTGATAGTGAATAATTCTCTGCACGCTCCCGTCTATGGCGGGATTTCATGCAGGGTGGTGTGTTCGCACCACCCTGTTTCTATTACATGCTTTTAATGATCGTGTGTTGGTCGTTTTTACATCCTCTCGGAAAGCACCTCCTTAATCGTTTAGTTGATGGTCTATTAATATCCATTGACCGATAGTCAAATCTTCGGGATCTTCACCCCCAGAATAATGTTGTCGTGTATCTACCGCTACTATACCAATACCGGGTTTTATATACACATAATGATCCCATATATATACTGCATCCTCTTTTCCAACCTCCTGAAATCGGTACACATAACATCCTTTATAGGTGGCCCACTCCGACTCAAAGGTTTCGTTGGTACCTATGGTTTCGATGGTAATCGTGTCTTGCACACTGAATTGTAATTTGCTAAACGAATAAGATAGTGTGGGAAACTCTTGCTGCTCCCCTGCCTTTGTCGGATATCGGTACTGCATGCTTCTGAGAAGTAACGTATCAGACGGAGAAATACCTCCAAAGGAAAGCAAACCATCCTCTCCGTTGGCTCGAAGCCACTGGTAATCGGGCGTAGAAACATCATTTTTATAGCGGAAAGGAGCAGAGCTCTGTTTATTTTCCAAAAAAGCCAACAAAGAAGAACCAGAGGTTGCCCTTTTCGGCTGTTGCAGATAGAATTGCTGATATCCGTACATTTTTTGTTCCACTCCATCTACCACAAACGTATGTTCGCTCTTAATTTCTTCGCGGATGGTATCGGCAATATTTGGGGAAAGATACCAGCGGTGGTAATCCCAATAATTTCCTACCGCTAAAGGAACTAATTCTCCGGGCAGTTTGGCTTGCTCGTTATTAAATAAGTCACAGCCAATGAAGAGTGTAACCATACATAGAAAAATAAGGGACTGAATTTTCATTATCTCTTAACTATTTTTTTTTGGTTTAGGCGCTAACTAATAGATACACAAACCAGCAAAATGCCAGCGATACCATACTTGGTGATATAGTGCACACTTGCTGAACCTGAAATGCCTGAATAATCCTTTCCAGAGGAAGATCCAAATCCAAGCCTTATCCAAGTTTTTGTACCATCATGCTCAGCTCCGGGCTCTTTTAGTTGTGCATTTAGTGGGCTGCTGCAGAGTATCAAAAGACTAGTATCGAAGAACCAATCCTTACTGTGGTCAAACGATGTGTTTCCAAGAGTTTTTCACATGCTCTGATAAGTTCGTCCATTTGCTTTAAGGCTAGTTTGATCATTGTTTCTCAATTAGAATTAATAGGTGATTTGCTTCAACCCGCTCCCGTCTCGGTTAACAACCCACAAAACCACCTTTTCCCGGTCTGCCGTGGGCTTGCTGAATACAATTTTCTGAGAATTGGGGCTCCATGACGGGTCAATTTGTTCAAACGATAATCGTTCTTTATTAGGGATACGTATCAGTCTCTTTTGCTCAGAGCCATGTGGTTTCATAATCCATATTCCCCACTCTAAACCTCCTTGATTACCCAATGTTGACCAGACAATCCATTCTCCATCAGGGCTCCAGCCGGTGCGCGGTTTGCGGAGAACTCATTGGTGGTTAACTGGGCTTTGTTTGCTCCCGAAGTATCAGCCGTCCAGATTTGATTGTCTCCTTCACTATTTTCTTCATTTAAAAATTCATATACAATTTGCTGTCCAGAAGGAGCCCAGTCGGCTGGAGCAGATCCAAAACCAAATTTGGTAGAGATTGAATCTTCAAGATTTATATACCAGATACCTACCTCTTCCTGACTTCCTGATCGGCTATAAGAAATTGTCTTTCCATCAGGACTCCAGGAAGGAAAGAATGCACTTCCTACATTTGTAATCTGTTGTAAATCGGTTCCATCGGGGCGGATTTTAAAGATATCCCCGCCGTTAAAGGCCAACCATTGCCCGTCGGGGCTCCAGTTAGGGTTAAAGGCAAAGCCGTCCAGTATCAGGCTGCTTTCCAGAGTCTCCATATCCAATAAGCGCAGACTGTAGATCGACTCGTCCTCGTCCGGTTCGGGATTGTAATGGTTATAGGCGATATATTTTCCGTCTGGTGACCAAGCCGGAGCTTCGTCTCTGGGCACTTCTATAATCGGGGTGGGTGGATTGACGGTGTTACAAGCAAAGAAGGTTATACTTATAATTGTCAACAACCCAATCATTAATCGAATAACTGTAACTCTCATATATCTCTTAACTCTCTTTTTTTTTGATTTAGGCACTAACTAATAAATACAAAAACTAGCAAAATATTACAAATTAATTTTTATAGGAAGACCCTGTTTTAATTGATGGCAGGTTTCACCGCTGGGTGATTAAATGATCGGAGACATCCAAATGATACAAAGGAAAAGGTGATAGAAGGTATTCTCACCTTAAAGACAAAACATCCCAGATGGGACGCTAAAAAAATCAAAAAATTGTTGTTTAACGATTTTACAGAAGAAGAGATCCCTTCTGTGGTTACCGTTCACAACATCTTAAAGAAGAACGGTTTTGTCTGTCCTCAAAAGAGGATGAGAAGAGTCAAGCCAGTGTACCCAATTTTTGACCCAAAAGAGTGTAGCGAAGTGTGTGGGGCGCAGGCTACAAAGGAACGTTTTTAATGGGCAACAAAATCTATTGTCATCCACTTACCATTGCCGCCTCTAAAAGCCGGTTACTATTCTCTGCTAAAGGGCATTATCACGAAAACCTAAAATCTGCTAAAGCTGAATTCACAAAGGTTTTTAGAAAATACGACATCCCTCAGCAAATCCATACAGACAACGGTCGTCCTTTTGGCTCTGTTCGTGCCATTCAACGATTTACACAGCTTTCCTACTGGTTTATTGAACTGGGTATCATGCCTGACTTTTCTAATCCATCACATCCAGAACAAAACGGTCGATATGAACGTATGCACCGTGATTTAAAAGTTACTTGTGCTAAATCCCTCATCTTATGATTTAAAGGCTCAACAACGAAGATTAAATCACTTTGTGAAGGAATATAATCACATTAGGTCACACGAGGCTTTAGGCATGGAAACTCCTGCTTCTGTACATAGCTTTTCTACCAAACCTTTTCCTGAAAGAATATCTCATTTTGATTACGACCCTAACTTTAAGGTTCATAAAGTAACTCAAAATGGGGCTATTCAATGGAAATCCTATTATTGGGTATATTTAACGGTTGCTTTAAAAGGAAAATATGTCGGTATTGAAAAATTAGGCAATGGAATATGGAAGGTATTTTATAGAAAAGCATTTTTAGGTTTTTTTAACGAAAATGAATTAAGAAATAAAGAACAATCAACAAGGTTAGAAACCAATTTAGCGTAAAGCCTAATCTTTAACTTGTAAACTATGTATCTTAACGAACAATTCGCTTCGCTCTTCTTCTCCAACGAGACTGGGCTAAGTACAAAGTTGCGTAGCAACTCACCCCAACTTAGACTAAATGCAATGGTAAAACCACTATACTTAACACAGTCAGGTTAGCATTCATTAAAAGAAACGAAAATGACAGATTCAAATAAAAAAGATTTTATTCCTGCACTTGGGTATGATTGGTTAACTGGAGTTTATGATTTAACCATAAAATTAACAATGCCAGAGGAAAAATTTAGGAATAGATTAATTAAGGAAGTGAACCCAAAAAGAAGTGAAGAAATACTTGAATTTGGATTTGGCACAGGTCAAAATTTGTTAATCGGAAAACGAAAATATCCAAAAAGTAACTTTAGCGGTTTAGACATTGATACAAAAGTCAAAACAATCACGGAAAAAAAATTAGAAAAAGAAAAGTTCAACATCCCTTTATATTTATATGATGGCGGAAAATTCCCATTTAATAATGATAAATTTGATAAAGTTTACAGTTCTTTAGTCTTTCATCAACTTGACACAAAGACAAAAAAAGATTGTCTGAAAGAGATATATAGAGTTTTAAAACCCAACGGAATATTAATTATTGGAGATTGGGGGAAACCGAAATCAAAATTTAGACGGATTTTATTCTACGCTGTTCAATTATTGGACGGATTTAAAACAACACAAGAAAACGTTGAAGGACTACTGCCGAAATATATGTCGGAATGTGAATTTGAAAATGTAAAAGAAACATATTACATAAATACAAAAATTGGAACTTATTGCTATTACTTTGGAACGAAAATATTATGAGATATAAAACAACAAAATGCTAACCAAGTGCATAGTTAATGGCGGTTTTGTGCTGCATACATACCAAGATTTTAGGATTAAATATACATAGTGCCAAACCGAAAGGTAAGTGCCTTGAAATCTGCTACTAACCATTCCTCGCTGGTGCGGTTTCTATTTCTTCTCTCTAAATCTAGCCTCGTTAGTGCGCTCTATATTCTTCCCGTCCAAGAGAGGCGCTTGAACTTGTGTAAAGAGTGCTTATAAACGCCCTCCTCCGGGGAATGCTCAGGATCTTGAAGAAAATACGGATCACTTCGAGCTTTTCCATAAGTCCCTGTCCAAAAGACTTTTCTCAGGAACAAATTCAGGATGACGAAGTATATAATTAGTTGAGAATCATTTAAAAATTTCGGGGCTACATAAAAATCCCTAAAAGTTCTTCGCAGGCATACTCAAAATATCTACCCTTGTTGGTGGAATAAATCTAATAGTTAGATACAAAAGTTAACTTTGCATATTTTGCTTTGCTTCAGTATTCTAACCTAAAATAGCTGGTAGTCCACCTCATGAAACTATACATCAAATATATGGTCAGTTTGCGCTGCAAAATGATGGTGAAGGAAGAGCTTAAAAAACTGGCCTGAAATATGTGATTGTTGACCTGGGCATGGTAGAAATATTGGAAGACATAACCAATGAACAGCGAGAGGAACTCAGTAAAAATCTGCTGAAATCAGGATTAGAATTGTTAGATGACAAAAAGAGTATTCTAATTGAAAAGATAAAAAGTGTAATTATTGAGATGATTCATTATACCGATGAATTGCCTAAGGTGAACTATTCGGATTATATCAGTGAAAAATTAGACTATGATTATACCTATCTGGTCAACACCTTTTCAGAAGTTAAAGGCATTACCATTCAGCAGTTTATCATTATTCATAAGATAGAACGTGTAAAAGAATTGCTGCTTTATGATGAGTTAAACCTCACTGAAATATCTTACAAACTACACTACAGCAGTGTCTCACACTTATCGAACCAGTTTAAAAAAATTACCGGCTTAACCCCCTCTTTCTATAAACAACTGAAGAATAAAAGAAATAGTAACTTAGAAAACATGTGATACATGTACCCGGTTCGAAAAAATCTCCCCAGAAAAGAGGGGCTAAAAACTTACTTTTTAAAGTATATTTTCTAGCACAAATACCTCACTTCTCCTCGCTCCGATGCTCTGCATCGGAGCGACAGGTTACGACGCAGAGCATCGTAACCAGATTCACTGGAATCGCTCATCACTCAATCCCAAACAACTCCCATTTTCTATAAACAACTGAAGAATAAAAGAAATAGCAACTTAGAAAACGTGTGATATATGTAACTTAATTATAGTGTGATGTAACAGTTGTCAGAGAAATAATAATCATTTTGTTACTGTGAAAATTAATTCACAACTCTCCCAGAAGTATGGGAATCAAAGTATCAAAATGAAAAAATCCAACAAATTATTACAGACAATCACACTCGCAACCATATTTCTGGCTGTGTTTATTGGTGGTTGCAAAGACTCCGGCACCGGAGCTGATGATTCAGATACACAGGCGCCTGCCGTAATGACCACCAGCCCAACAATCGATGCAGTTGATATTGCACATAACATAAATATTACGATAACCTTTAGCGAGGAAATGGATGCTTCAACAATTAATGCAACCACCTTTACCTTAAAGCAAGGAACAGCCAGTATTGCAGGGGCGGTTACTTATTCCAGTTCTATAGCTACATTTGCACCGTCAAGTTTACTTGAAGAAAATCTTGTTTATACTGCCACCATAACCACCGGAGCAAAAGATTTAGCCGGCAACAGTCTGGCTGCCAATGTGGTTTGGAACTTTACCGCAGCATCGAATCCTGATACACAGGCACCCACCGTTATGACTACCAGCCCAACAACTAATGAGGTTAATGTTGAACGTAATAAGGTAGTTGAAATAACCTTTAGCGAAGAAATGGATGCTTCAACAATTAATACAGCCTCGTTTACCTTAAAACAAAATGGCGCATCCGTTGAAGGTGAAGTGTCGTATTCCAATACCAGAGCGACATTTACATCCACAGGTACCTTAGACGCTGCTCTTACTTACACTGCTAAAATTACTACCAATGTGAGTGACCTGGCCGGTAATAAGTTGGCCGCTGATTTGCAGTGGAGTTTTACAACCAGTGGACAATCCGAACCATTAGCTACTGTTGATCTTGGAACAGCTGCAAATTATGTGATACTTGCCAAATCAGCCATTAGTAACATTCCAACTTCCAGCATTACTGGAGATTTGGGAATCAGTCCCGCTGCTGAAACTTTTATTACGGGATTTTCTTTGACCAATGCGACCGGCTACTCCACTTCCAGCCAGGTAACTGGACAAGTTTTTGCAGCAGATATGGCGGATCCTACCCCCATTAACCTAACTACTGCCGTAAACAACATGCAAACTGCTTATACCGATGCAGCGGGCCGACCATCGCCGGATTTCTTTGAACTATATACAGGTGATATTAGTGGAAAAACCTTAACCAGGGGATTATATAAATGGACAAACACGGTTACATTGTCGTCTGATGTAACCTTATCTGGTGGAGCTGACGCTATTTGGATTTTTCAGATCGACGGTGATCTTTCCATGAGTTCTGCAGTAAACATTACACTAATCGGTGGTGCCCAGACCAAGAATATATTCTGGCAGGTAGCCGGTGAAGTTATTGTAGGTACTACCTCCCATTTCGAAGGAATTATCCTTTCAAAAACTGGAATTACCTTGCAAAAAGGAGCTTCCATGAATGGTAGAGCATTAGCACAAACTGCTGTTACTCTTGATGGAAACAGTGTGGTAAAACCACAATAAAAGATGTCGTAAGACAGATTATAAATTTACAATCCCCAAAAGGGCAGCACCTGTAAGTATCGGGAACAGCTGCCTTTTTTTAAGCTATAGTTAACCTCCTCCATTATGAGCATTATGGAACATTCCGAATTTCAAAAAGCACAATCTTTTACCCTTGCTGAATGTATTGAGTACGTTCCTACTTCGGTAGTTATCAAAACGATTATTAAAAAGATAACGGGTAATGTCAGTGTGTTTTCATTTGATTCCGGAGAAGTATTTTCGAGAAAAGTTTTACGCTTTGACACTTTTATTCAGGTAATTGATGGTATGGCAGAAGTGCAAATCGATCATAAATCTTATCTGCTTAAAACTGGAGAATCAATCATCATACCTGCACATTCTAACTGCAACATAAAAGCAAATGTTAGATTTAAAATGCTTTCCACTATTATCAAAAGTGGCTACGAAGAATTGAGTTGATGGAGTATTCCTTATTAGACTAAAAACATGTGATATATGTAACTTAAATATAGATTTATGTAACACTTATCAGAGAAATTGTAATCATTTTAATATCGTGGAAATTAATCTACACCTCTCCCATAAGCATGGGAAAACACAAGTATTAAAATGAAAACGAATAAAAAAATATTACACACAATCACACTCGCTACCTTAGTTATGGCTGTGTTTATTGGTGGTTGCAAAGACTCCGGAACCGATGCAAATGACGAAATTGTCATCCCAATTCAAACGGTAACTCAGGCAACGGTAGCACTAAGTACGTCAGGAAACTACGTTGTTTTAGCAGGATCAGGAATTTCTAATAATCCAACTTCCTCTATCACCGGAAATCTTGGACTAAGCCCATCAGCTAGTTCATTTATAACGGGCTTTTCATTAGTATATACCAGTGGTGATCAAAAAGCGACTTCTGCTCAAATTACCGGTGATGTATATGCCTCAGATTATGCATCTCCAACTCCGTCACTATTAACCACTGCTAAAGGTGATTTAACTACGGCCTACAATGATGCAGCGGGCAGGACATCAACCAGTATCGTACTTTTATCCGGTAATATTGGTGGACTAACTCTTACTCCTGGACTTTACAAATCCAGTGGTTCCCTAGAAATTTCATCCGGTGATCTCACTTTTGATGCAAAAGGAAATGCCGATGCCACATTTATCATACAAATTGCTTCTGCATTTTCTACCAGCTCAGATCGTAAAGTAATTCTTGCAGGTGGCGCAAAGGCAGCAAATATTTTTTGGCAGGTTGGTACTTCAGCCACATTTGGAACCACTTCAGTAATGAAGGGTACTGTGATGGCTGATCAATCCATTTCATTAAACACAGGAGCTACTATTGATGGTAGATTGTTAGCCAGAATTGGTGCAGTCACTCTTGAAAGTAACACCATTGTCTCTCCTTCTTAAGGACGGATAACAAACAATCCTACTTCATTTAACTAAATAATTATCATATAAAACTAAGGCTACTAATGAATTTTTATACGAAACTAAAACAACCAAATACCAAAATTCGAGGTTCAGGCTTTTTCAGCTTAGCTATCGCAATGGTACTTCTTTTTACGGCGTCAGCGTTTGCACAACCTGCCGTACCCACACTATCTTTACCGGATAGTGGAGCGGTGAATCAACCCCACAAACTGAACTTAATTTGGAATGCATCTGCTTCTGCTGATTCTTACCATCTACAGGTTTCAGATACGGTAAGTTTCACTACTACTGTTTATGATCAATCACAAATCGCTGATACAGCTCAATTTATTGATGGTCTATCTTTTAGTACCACCTATTATTGGAGAGTAGCTGCATCAAATGCAACCGGAGCAAGTGCTTATTCAACAGCATCAAGTTTCGCAACTTGGGATTCTATACCTAAAGGTCCCGATCCAGTTGATCTTGGCCTTGCAGACGGATTTGCAATTCTTGCTTATACTGCGGTGACTAATGTCCCTTCTTCTGCTATAAAAGGTGATGTGGGATTAACACCAACCTCAGGCTCATTTATTGACTTAACAGAAGGTGAAGTAACAGGAACAATCTTTACGGTAGATGCCGCCGGACCTGCGGGTTCAGTACCATCAGCTGCTATGTTAACAACGGCTAAAGGAGACCTGACTATTGCGTTTAACGATGCCGCAGGTCGAACAGTTGCTCCTGTTGGAATTGCTGGAAATCTTGGTGGACAAACTCTGTACCCTAGTTTATATAAATCTACCGGTACACTTGAGATATCAGCCGGAGATCTAACACTAGATGCAAATGGTAATGCAGATGCAGTTTGGATATTCCAGATCGCTTCTAGTTTTAATATGACTTCTGATAGAAAGGTATTTCTTACAAACGGTGCAAAAGCAGGTAATGTGTACTGGCAAGTAGGTTCTGCTGCAACTTTCGGAACTACTACTGTAATGAAAGGAACTATAATGGCAGGAACACAAGTAACGTTTGCAACCGGAGCTACCTTAGATGGAAGAGCTTTGGCTTTAAATGAAAACGTTACCTTACAGAAAAACACCATTAATTTACCAGAAGCTGCACTTGGAACCGGAACGGAAGACGATGAAAATCAATTACCAAGCGATGTCAGACTTTCTCAGAATTATCCTAACCCTTTCAATCCGTCTACAAATATTAGCTATGAGATCAATCAAGCTTCTGATGTTCGACTTGAAGTATTCAATATGTTAGGCCAAAATATTGCCACGCTTGTAAATGAGCAAAAGCCCGCAGGTCAATACATAGTATCTTTTGATGCATCGGGATTTTCCAGTGGGTTTTATATCTATAGAATTACAGCAAATGGTAGCCAGCACATTAGAAAAATGACGTTAATAAAATAAGGAAAAGCTTACTTTTCAATAGCTCCTCAGTTTTCTGTGGAGCTATTTTTTTGCCTTGTTTCCGGAGCGCTAGCCTGCGCGATTTCTATTTCTTCTCTCTAATCTAGCCTCGTTAGTGCGCTCTATATTCTTACCGTCCCCAACCTAGCGCCAGCGTCTCGCTGGTGCGATTCCTTCACCGCTCCCATTATTGGAGCTTTGCTTGCCAGCAAAACCTGTTTTTTGCTGAAGAAAAAAAGATAACTCGTATTTACTGTTGCATGTGAATATTCGATTATTCATTTGAGCCTTCTTATTTAAGAATGTTATGAAGAAAATCACTAATTGTTGCGCTTATTACTCGAACTCAGGATTGCTATTAAAAGTTGCTCTAATTCATTAACTCCTTCAGATACTTTTTCTCCTTTTCTCCAATAGCGTTAACTTTTACAGTTTTATCATCCTTTAGCTCTAAGCCAACCGACTTCAAATAATCGGTCAAAAGAATGGTATTCTTTTTAAGAACATAGTCCTCAATAATTTTATTGAAATTTGAAGATGGCTGTACATTTTCCATTAACTCAACTAAGTCTTGTATTGAATAATACTTGTTTTTATCGCCTCCAAAAGAACCGTGTAAAGCTTGCATAAAATCTTTGAGACTTTTTTCACCATTAGATGTTTTAATAATATTAATGTCTGTTATAAAAGCTGTTATAAATCCTCCGCTATATATTAAGGGTCTAGTGAAGCAAACTACTTAAATCGGGTCATTTCGAAGTAAGGTTAGCAGTGCGTTATATAAGTTAGTATTTCGGTGATTAAATCTAAATTCTGTTTCTTTTAAATGCAGTAAGAAGGTATGTGTAGGAACCCCATTAAATTGAGCCAGTCTTCCGGAGTTCCAATTGATGATTTTGCCAAACAGTATTTATTTAAACCGCTAGGAATTAATAATTTAAATTGGGGACATACATCAAGAAAAAAAGTCATTCCATCCGGGAAAAGATTATATATGACTTCACGTGATTTAGCTAAAATCGGATTATTAATTCTAAACAACGGAATGTGGAATAACGAACAAGTCGTCTCCGAAAAATGGGTCAGAGAATCCACTACGGCAAAAACAAAAATCACCGGAATGGAATACGCTTATTTCTGGTGGAATATTCCTTTTAGCATTAATGGAGAAGTAATCAACTCCATAACCGCTACAGGAAATGGTGGTCAATACATCATGGTTTTCCCTGAATTTGAAATGGTTGCTGTGTTTACGGGGGGAGCTTATAATTCACAGGAAGACAAATTACCATTTGCGATAGTGAATAGAGTTTTTCTTCCAACATTTGTAGATCGATAAAATTAATCTCCTCAAAAATATCTACAGTCTTTACTTGAATCTGAAGGATCCTCTGTTCAAGAATTTATTAATTCAACACGGCTTGTTGGCTCAAGCCCTTTCAAACACCAAAAACGTCAATTCATCGGTTTCCCGACGATCGGTTTCAATCCAGGTTTTACCTATATCATCTCGGTATTCAGGAAAGTAAGTATCTCCATCGTGTTCTGCATTAACCTGCGTGACAATCATTTTATCGGCTTCGGGTAACGCATCACGGTATAACACTCCACCACCGATGATAAATACTTCTTCTTCATCTACCGCACCCAATGCTTCATCTAAGGAAGTGTAGGTATCTACGTTATTGTAGGTTTTTGTTCGGGATAGAACAATGTTTTTCCTTCCGGGAAGTGGAATCTCATTTAATTCTTCAAACACACCACGACCCATAATAATAGTTCCACCCGTGGTTGTGGCTTTGAAATGCTTGAGATCTTCGGGATAACGCCACGGCAATCCTCCTTCTTTTCCGATTACCAGATTCGGATCGTGGGCAACAACGATGGTTAAAGTCATACCGCAACCTCAAATTTAATTACAGGATCAGGATCGTAATTATGTAGCTTGAAATCATCAAAGGTGAGTTCATCCACCGGCTCCTTTGCAATTTCTAACGTTGGAAGCGCTCGAGGTTCTCTTTTAAGCTGTTCTTTCAATCCATCCACATGATTCACGTAGATATGAGCATCCACAATAGTATGAGCAAAGGTACCGGGTTCTAAGCCTACTTCTTGTGCAATAGCCATGGTCAAAGCAGAATAACACGCAAGGTTAAATGGAATACCCAAAGCAATATCACCTGAACGCTGTGTTAAATGGCAGTTCAGCTTCCCGTTGCTCACATTAAAAATATACATAATGTGGCACGGCGGTAAAGCCATTTCTCCCAATAATCCCGGATGCCAAGTACTTACTACAATTCTTCTGCTATTTGGATTCGTTTTCAGCATATCAATAGCTCGTTGCACCTGATCGAATTCTTTACGAATCCATGTTTCGCTTTCAACAGCTCCTCCAATTCCATCCAAATCTACCTTTTCTTTTTCCAGATACGGGAATCTCCTCCAAAGCACCGGATAAATCGGACCAACATGTCCGTCTTCGTCTGCCCAGGCATCCCAAATATGGCAGTCGTTTTCATCTCTAAGCCAGCGAATGTGATCTTCTCCACGTAAATACCAGAGTAATTCCAAAATTACGGATCGGAAATATACTTTCTTAGTAGTTAGTAAAGGAAATCCTTCCGACAGATCTACTTTATAGAATTCCGCAAAATTCGAGATGGTATCGGTTCCGGTTCTGTTCTCTTTTCTAACACCGTTTTCGAGTACGTTTTTAACGAGATCAAGATATGCTTTCATTGAATGACTTAACGCTTAGAGTAAAATTCCACTGAGTAAAAATACTGCAATGCTAAAATAAATAATGATTCCACTTACATCCACTAAAGTTGCAACAAATGGAGCTGAAGAAACAGCGGGATCAAGTCCTGCTTTGGAAAGCAAAAATGGAAGCATTGCTCCTATCACATTTCCAAATACTACAATTAATAATAAACTGGATGCAACTACAGAAGCTTTCAAAACTAATTCCTGATTCATAGGATCTCCACCAATTAATCCCCATATGATCAATGTTACAAAACCTAATACTCCAAGAATAGAGCCGAGCATTAAACCGGATAGTCCTTCTCTTTTCAACACCATTTTCCATCCATCCGATTTGATGTCGTCTGTTGCAAGTGCCCGAATAATCAATGTAGCTGCTTGCGAGCCTGAGTTTCCTCCACTTGCAATCAATAGTGGCACAAAATATGAGAGCAATACAATTTTTTGAAGCACTTCTTCATACCCACTCATGGTTAAAGCGGTTAATATCTGCCCGGCAAAGAGTATAATTAGCCAACCAATTCTTTTCTTAACAAGCTTGAATACAGAAGTTTGAGAGTAGTAATCATCCAATGCATCCATACCGGCCATTTTCTGCATATCCTCCGTTGCCTCTTCCTCCGCAACATCAATCACATCATCCACAGTCACGATTCCAACCAAAATGCCGTCTGTATCAACTACCGGAAGTGCGGCTCTGTCATACTTCGCAAACATTTTAACCGCTTCTTCCTGATCTTCGTACGCCATTAATGTTTCAAAAGATCTATCCATCAATGTTTCAATGGTCTCTTCAGGATCTGCAAGGATCAATTCGGTCAATCTTAAATCATCAATCAAATATTCGTTGTCATCTACTACATAAATTCGGTTTAACGTCTCGGCAACTTCCGCATATTTACGGATGTGCTTCATACTCCGCTCAATGCTCCAGTCTGTTTTTACCCGTACATATCGAGGCGTCATCAAACGACCAACGCTTTCCTCCGGGTAGCCAAGTAATTTCTTTACCTGCTTCTGATCTTCCAAATTCATGGAATTCATCACTCGTTGAGTGAGATTTCCAGGGAGTTCTTCCATCAAAGCAACCTGCTCATCCGGTTCTAAATTGGTCATTACATCACTTAACTGCTGTTTATTGAATAACTCCAGCAACTCTACTCCCTTACTGGATGGAAGTGCCGAAAACACATCTGCGGCTAGAGGTTTTTTGAGCAATCGAAAAATCACAATGGATACATTCCCTTCAAGTTCTACTAAAAGATCAGCAATATCGGCAGCAGGAACATCAGCTAAAACATCCTTGAGTGCAACCCAGTCCTTGGCTTGGATGAGTTCTTCAAATTCAGGTTTTATTAGCTGTAAAAGCATAATTATTTTTCTAAAATGTGATTCTTTTAGCAGAGTAAGAATCGTGTTAAATCAGCCAAAAAACAAGTCGAGTTGAAGACCATTTAAAAAGGAATTGAGAATAATCTTTGTTTTCCTGATTAGTGAAGCGTGGTATTTTTTGACTGTTTTATAGATCGGTCTGCGGGATAAAATATGCCCCCATTCGCTATCTCGTTCAATTGGAAGCACGAGCTTCCTGCATGGCATTCCGAAGGGACGTTCGGAACGAGGACAAACTTATTGAGCTCTTTGCAAAGGCTAGTGAAACAGGATACTTTTGTAGAAATTTGAAAAGTCTTGTTTACGGACGTTAGTTGATCGTTGGAGAAGAATTCGCTCCGCCCTTCTTCTTCTCCAACAATTGCCTTCAGGTCGAAAGATCTTTATCTTTAAATTATGACGATCGAACAAAAGAAAATATCGCTTATTAACTGGATAACAAACCTTGAAGACGAGGTGGTGCTTGATCAAATCGTAGGATTTCAGAAGTCTTCCTTGGATGAACTTCCTGATGCTATCGTTCAACTGTTGAAAAAGGCAGAGGCAGAACCAGAGGAAAATTTGGTAAAACATACGAGCACTAGAAATATTCTGAAAATGAGATGAAAGAAGTTCAATGGACTGAAACAGCTAGAAAAACGTTGCAAGAAACTTCAGATTTCATCCTTAAACTATGGAATGAGAATGTCAATAAAGAATTCGTTGAACAACTTGATTACCGGATAACACAGCTCCAAAATAATCCGGAGCTTGGACTAAGTTTCGAGAACACACAAATCAGAAGACTGATAATTCACAAAACTACATCTTTGTTTTATATCAATGCACCTCAATATATCAGACTGCTTGTAATTTGGGATAATCGACAAGATCCGGATAGACTCTTGGAAAAGTTAACTGATGCCAATATTAGATAAAAGCACTCCTGCTTGCGGGCATGTACTTTGGAAGGCGGGCGAACGCCGAGGATCTAGTTCTGGAGATAGACAACCGATAACCGAGACTGTTGGACAAAAATTCAATCCCACCCTTATTCTCTATCACAGTGCAAAGCCTTTTTTGAAATAAAATCAAAATTCTTCATTTTAGATTATAACAACTTAATCTAATCTAAAAAATGTCGCGTTTTTTTGGTCACATCCGAAAAACTGTATTCTCCAAAGATACTACTGGAAAATATCTGAAATATGCGCTGGGTAAAATTTTACTCGTAGTTATTGGAATTCTGATAGCTGTATCTATAAATAACTGGAATGAACAGCGAAAGCAGGAAAGAGCATTAAAATTTGAAAGAAATTGAGCTAGAAAAAAATAATAGGCTTATTACGTACAAGCAGATCTTTCGGGAGTATCCTCAGGATTGAACACTTAGTTCATTGTCTAAACAGGAACTAATCTGTTACTGGGCTAATAGCCATTTCGTAAGATCCTGTCCACAGGACTCCTTCGGAGAAACAAGTTCAGGATGACCCTGATATTTTAATCGGATCAAAACTGTCAACGAATTACCTGACATCAATAAGAAAACATCAACTATCGATTACCCAATGTTTCTAAAGCCTTTCTGGCAGCTTCTTGTTCTGCGCTTTTCTTACTTTTTCCCTCTCCTACTCCAAGCTCTTTATCATCCACAAGCACCTTGATTTGAAAAATCTTTTCATGCCCCGGGCCAAATTCAGAAACTACTCTATAATCAGGTAAGCTCATTTTCTCTGCTTGGGTTAATTCAAGAAGCACACTTTTATAATTATCTACCTGAGTAACAAGTTTCTTAAAATTTACTTCCCTTTCAAATACTTTGGAAACAAATAGAAAAGCACTTGGATAGCCTTTTGTAATATAAATAGCGGCTATAATTGATTCGAATACATCTGCTAAAATACTCTTAGATAGGTTTACAGAATCGGAGCGCTCCCCTAATTCAAGCATTTCTTCGATCCCCAAAGCTGCCGAAAATTTAGCAAGTGTTTCTCCTTTTACCAACTTGGCTCGGCCTTTGGTTAAAAAACCTTCATTAGCTTTGGGAAATTTTTCGAACAAGATCTCTGCTGTGATCAAATCCAGAACAGCATCTCCCAAAAACTCTAGCCGCTCATAGGAATCATGGGAGGCATATTGATCATTCGAAAGCGTAGAACGGTGACGAAGTGCTTTTAAAAACAAAGAAGGATCATCGATTTCAAAACCAATGATCTTTTCTAATGCTACTAATCGTTCGTTTTTGCCCTCTTCAGTAAATTGATCTTTTTTCTTAAATAAAGACCTTAACCAAGATGGCATAAACAATTACTCTTCAAATTTTTTGAATACTAAAGACGTATTGTGTCCACCAAATCCGAATGCATTGTTAACTGCATATTTCACATCTCTCGCTACAGCTGCATTCGCTGTATAATTAAGATCACATTTAGGATCCTGATCATCCAGGTTAATGGTTGGAGGTACTAAGCTGTGATAAATTGCAAGCAATGACGCTACTGATTCTATAGCTCCGGCTGCACCTAAAGTGTGACCTGTCATAGATTTAGTAGAATTCAGATTGATCTTCTTTGCGTGATCGCCAAATACTTTCTTAATAGATTTTGTTTCAGCAATATCACCAAGAGGTGTAGATGTTCCATGCATATTGATATGATCTACATCTTCAGGTTTAATACCTGCAGATTCTAACGCATTATTCATAGCTAACTGAACTCCACCACCATCCGGATCGGGAGCTGTTATATGATATGCATCCGCAGAATAACCATATCCAACAATCTCGCCATAAATTCTGGCGCCACGTTTTTTAGCCATTTCATATTCTTCCAGAAAGAATATTGCGGCACCTTCACCTAAAACAAATCCATCGCGATTTACATCGAATGGACGTGAAGCGCCTTCAGGATCATCATTTCGGATAGACATTGCTTTCATAGCATTGAAACCAGATATTCCAATTTGCGTTACCGGAGCTTCTGAGCCTCCCGTAATAGCCATGTCTGATTGTCCATAACGAATAGCATCGTATGCGGCTCCAATGTTATTAGAACCGGTAGCGCATGCAGAAACAACACTATAATTCGGACCTCTGAACCCATATCGAATAGATATTTGTCCGGGAACAATATCCGGAATCAACATTGGTATAAAGAAAGGAGAAACTCCTCTGGCTCCTCGCTTGTGGAATTCTATAGACTGATCGTAGAAGGTTTTCATGCCGCCAACTCCGGTACCCACGATAACGGCTACACGGTCTTTATCTATGGCATCAAGATCTACCTTGCTGTCTTTTATAGCTTCTTCTGAAGCTACCAATGCATATTGAGCTACATTATCCAATTTACGACCTTCTTTTCTATCGAAATAGTCAGAAACATCATACTCAGGAATAGTTGCAGCAAATTTTGTAGGAAAATCTGTGGTATCGAAATGTTCGATTGTACGAACACCACTTTTACCTGAGATCAACCCATTCCAGAAATCGGGAGCACTCTTACCAAGTGGGGTAAGAGCGCCAATTCCTGTTACAACGACTCTACGTGTTGTCATAAATTAAATAAGGTTTTTAAGAAAGTTTACCTGATAGGTAGCTTACTGCATCTCCAACGGTAGCAATGTTTTCTGCATCTTCATCAGGGATACTAAGATCGAATTCTTTTTCGAATTCCATAATCAACTCAACTGTATCCAGAGAGTCAGCTCCAAGGTCGTTAGTGAAATTAGCGTCTGATACAACTTCTGATTCATCAACACCAAGTTTATCGATGATAATGTCTTTTACTTTTGATTCTACATCTTGTGACATATTGTGTCCTATAAGGTTATTTAGTAGTTAGGTTTTACTATAGTAAATTAAACATAAAAATTCATTCAAGCACTAGCAATAAGCTACATTGCCATTCCGCCATCAACTCTGATAGTTTCGCCTGTAATATACGTACTCATATCTGATGCTAAAAATACAACTGCATCAGCAACTTCGGAGGCTTCTCCTGCTCTTCCCAATGGAGTCTCTGCCTTTATTGCTTCTAATACTTTTTCGTCCAAATTGCCGGTCATATCTGTTAAAATGTATCCTGGAGCTATTACGTTCGCTCTAATATTTCTGGATGATAATTCTTTAGCGTATGACTTTGTAAAGCCAATAATACCCGCTTTTGAAGCCGCATAGTTGGTTTGACCGCCATTTCCTGAGATTCCTACAACAGAACTAATATTGATAATTGAACCTCCTCGGTTCTTCATCATTGGGCGAGCAACAGCTTTTGAATAATTGAATACACTTTTCAAATTTGTTGTAATCACATCATCCCATTGTTCTTCGCTCATTCGAAGAATTAAATTATCTTTAGTGATCCCTGCGTTGTTCACTAATACATCAATTTTACCAAACTCATCCGTGATGGCCTTAATTACTTCTTCTGCCTGAGCGTAATCAACCGCGTCTGCCTGGAAAGCTTTCGACTTTCTTCCCAATGCTTCAATTTCTTTAACAACTTCTTTTGCAGCATCAGCTGAACGAGCGTAAGTGATAGCTACATCGGCACCAAATTCAGCAAGTCTGAGAGCGATAGATCTCCCGATTCCTCTACTTCCCCCGGTTACTAAACAGCTCTTTCCTTCTAAAGATAAACCCATAAATTTTTTCTTATTGATATCCTGAAATTTCCGCTTTTCTATCCGTTCTTTTTACCAAACCTTGTAAAACTTTCCCTGGTCCAACTTCCACAAAAGATGTAGCTCCATTTGCCAGCATATTCTGTAATGTCTGAGTCCAGCGAACCGGATTCATCAACTGATTGAGTAAGTTTGATCGAATTTCCTCAACATCTGACGTTGGTTCTGCAGTAAAGTTACTATAAATCGGACAAGATGGAACTTTGATTGAAAGATTCTCTAAAGATTCTTTTAAACCTACAAAAGCCGGTTCCATTAACGAAGAATGAAATGCTCCCGAAACCGGAAGTAACATCGCCATTCTTGCGCCGTCTTCCTTGGCAATATCAACTGCTGCTTTTACTGCTTCCGTATAACCCGAGATTACCAGCTGTCCCGGACAGTTGTAATTTGCAGGAATCACTTCTTTTCCTGTTTGCTCCTTTGCTTTCTCACAAACTGCTTCCACTTTATCATCGTCCATTCCTATAATGGCTGCCATTGTTCCGGGATTGGAAGCACCAGCGGCTTGCATTAATTCACCTCTTCTTCGAACTATCTTTAAAGCATCTTCAAAACTTACAGCTCCGCAAGCAACTAATGCAGAAAATTCTCCAAGGCTATGTCCTGCAACCATATCAGGTGTTGCATCTAAAGTTTTGTATAAAGCTACTGAATGCAAGAATATAGCCGGCTGAGTAAATTCTGTTTGCTTTAATTTATCTTCCGGGCCTTCAAACATGATCGTTTTTAGATCGATACCAAGAATTTCATTAGCCTGATCAACTATTTCTGCAAAATCAGGATTTGAATCGTAATGATCTTTACCCATTCCTACAAATTGTGATCCTTGTCCGGGAAAAAGAAAAGCTGTACTCATTATTTAATTCCCCATTTCAGGTAAATAGCACCCCAGGTAAATCCGCCGCCAAACGCAGCCAGAATAAGATTATCTCCATAGTTCAATTTATCTTGCCAATCGTACAAGCAAAGTGGAATTGTAGCTGAAGTAGTATTCCCATATTTATCGATGTTGATCATCACTTTGTCAGATGATAATCCCATTCTATTCGCTGTAGCATCAATAATTCTTAAGTTTGCCTGATGCGGTACTAACCAAGCCACATCTTCAGCATCGAGATTGTTTTTCTTCATGATTTCCAAGGAAACATCTGCCATTCCCACAGTCGCCTTTTTGAAAACTGCACGACCATCCTGAGTTATATTATGTTGTTTATTCTCTACTGTTTCTTTGGTTGCAGGATATCTACTGCCTCCTGCATGCTGATACAAACTACAATTTGTATCACCTTCTGTATAATGTATTTGATCGATCAAGCCTGTTCCGTCTGTTGATTCTTCTAATAATACTGCTCCGGCAGCATCGCCAAAAAGAATACTTGTAGTACGATCAGTATAATCCAGAATGGAGCTCATTTTATCAGCACCGATAACCAGTACTTTTTTCGCACGACCTGACTCTATGTACATAGACCCTGTACTTAATGCATAAAGGAATCCGGAACAAGCTGCAGAAAGATCAAAAGCAAATGCATTGGTAGCTCCGATCATATTCTGTACCAAACAAGCCGTTGCAGGAAACATAAAATCAGGTGTTACGGTAGCAACAATAATCAAATCCAGGTCGGCGGCATCTAAATTCGCATTTTTGAGTGCTTCTTTAGCAGCTTCAGCTCCCATAAAAGCAGTTGCTTTGTCGGGATCTTTTAAAATTCTTCGTTCAGAAATCCCGGTTCTTGATCTGATCCACTCATCGTTGGTATCCATTAACTTTTCAAGTTCAAAATTGGTCATTCTGAACTCGGGCAGATAATGGCCCACTGAAGTGATTTTAGCTTGTTTTACTTCCATAAAGGGAATATCAGTTTAAAGATGCGACAATTTTACCGTTTATATCATGCTCGATGCAAGACACTGCACTTTTAATCATGTTCTTTATTGCCAGCGGAGAGCTTCCGCCATGCCCAACAATACTTACTCCATTCACTCCTAGAAATGGAACGCCGCCAACTCGCTCATAATTGAAAGGAGCCAACGCTGTTTTTAATATCTTTTGTGTTGCAACTACCTCTTCAACGTCCAAATCGAGTTTTGAAACCGCTCGTTCTACTAATTTCATAATAGTAGCAGGAATTGATTCCCCGAATTTCAGCAAGATATTTCCGACTACGCCATCTGTCAAATAAACATCTGCTTTTCCGGATAACACATCTTTACCTTCTACATTTCCAATAAATCCGGGCAGGTCTTTGATATGATTATGAATTGCTTTTAATTCTTCAGTTCCTTTTCCTTCTTCTTCTCCAACATTCAATAAACCAACTGTTGGGGATTCTATTCCAATGATCTGTTTACAGTAAACTTGACCCATTTTAGCGAACTGAAAAGCAACTTCAGGTTTAAGTTCAAGGTTTGCACCAGCATCAATTAAAAGACGAAAACCTTTAACGGTTGGGTAATAAGCTCCAATTGTAGGACGATGTATTCCTTCCAGTTTTCCTAAAATGAATGTAGAAGCGGCTAATAAAGCACCGGTATTACCTGCGCTTACGAAAGCCTGACATTTACCTGCTTTATGCAAGCCCATGCCAATTACAATAGATGATTGTTGTTTGTTTTTTACCGCTGAAGCAGGCGATTCTTCCATGCCTATTATTTGCGGAGCATCTTGAATAAGCACACGATTCTTATCGTATTCTTTACCTTCAAGTTCTTTTTTGATCAAATCTTCCTGCCCTAGTAATAAGACGGTAAGATTTTGATTTTCTTTAACCGCTAATAAAGCTCCTTCAACAGGAACTTTTGGATAATGATCTCCACCGGCTGCATCTACTGCAACAATCATAATAGTTTATTTAGTTAGCAACTGCTGCTTTAGTAACCTGTCGCCCTCGGTAATATCCACACTCAGTACAAGCATGATGATATCTGTGAAGAGATCCGCAGTTAGAGCATTTTGCTAATGTAACATCAGAAATTGCGTGGTGTGCACGACGTTTATTCTTCCGTGCATTCGAGGTTTTTCGCTTTGGATGTGCCATTTATTTACTTAATTATTCTTTAGTTCTTTTAATACTTCCCATCTTGGATCAATTTTTTCTTCATCTTCATCAGAGCTTTCACCAAACTTTTCGTTTATAAACTCTTTAGGATTTCCGTCTTCATCCAAAAAACGGGGATGCAATTTTTTTATCGGGAGATTGAGCACTATTGTGTCTAACACATCCTGCTCTAAATCTATTTGTTTAGTATGAATATCAATATTCCTGATGGAGCCATTTTCATCTGCCGATTCTTCCACTTCTTCCGCTTTAAATAACACTTGATAATTGGTTTCAATCTGATGATCAAATTCATCTAACGATCGATCACAAATCAACTTTATATCCGCTTTTAATCCAAATTTAACCTGGATAAACTGAAGCGTGCGATAGAAATTAATATCTAGAGTTGCTCCTTTAAAAGGAATCTCCTCGATTTCAAGATCGTCGCTTTTAAGCTCGATGGTTCTTTGGCTTTGCCCTTCAGGTATTTCAAAGATCTTAAACTTCAACATAGAACGTCTCCATTACAGCTTGCAAATATAAGGATTATACTAGACGCTTACAATCAATTAAAAAGACCAAATAGTCGTTTATCAACCTGCTCAATTATATTGCCAAGATCTTCATTATTATTTACGAAATCAAGGTCATCAGTCTCAATAATAAGCTTTTCATGCGGATAACGATCGATCCAATCTTCATATAAACGATTTAATTTTTCTAAATAATCGATTCGGATTGTGTTTTCATAGTCTCTTCCGCGCTGCTGAATTTGGCTCACAAGCGTTGGAACCTGAGCGCGAAGATAGATTAGCAGATCGGGTGGCCGTAAATAATGACTCATCTCCTGAAATAGAGCTTCGTAATTTTTGAAGTCCCTGTCACTCATCAAACTCATCTCATGCAAGTTCTTTGCAAAGATCTCAACATCTTCGTAGATAGTTCGGTCCTGAATGAGGTTTATCTGGTTTTCAAGCATTTCTTTTTGATGGCGAAATCTGCTCGATAAAAAATAGATTTGAAGGTTAAAACTCCATCTTCGCATGTCTTCGTAAAAATCTGCCAGATAGGGATTATCATCAACCGATTCAAAAAATGCTTGCCAGTTAAAATGCTTAGAAAGCAAACTTGTTAAGGATGATTTACCTGCACCTATATTACCTGCTATAGCAATATATTTAGATTTAGTGTTGTTCGATTCCGTCATAAATAGGTTTTAGTCTTTTCCAAGCAAACGGTACATCGCTTTTTTGTAATCTTCAACTCCCGGTTGATTAAATGGATTAACACCCAAACTATATACAAATACGCCCGTCAGTAATTCAAAAAAGTAAATTAGCTCACCAATTGCTTCTGCATTTAACGCACTTAATGATAAATTTATAATGGGAACTTTACCATCTTTGTGCGCCTCGGTTGTGCCGATTCTTGCTTTCGTGTTAATATCATGAAAAGATTTACCTGAGAGATAATTGAGTTTATCATGATCACCTGAAAGCGAATTCACTTCAAGTTTTGACAATGGCCTTTCAACGGCAATAAACGTTTCCATCAAACTACGTGTGCCCTGCTGAATGAATTGTCCTAAACTATGAAGATCCGTAGAAAAGGAAGCTACCGTTGGAAAAATACCTTTTCCCTCTTTTCCTTCGCTCTCGCCCATTAATTGCTGAATCCAACCACCAAATGATTGTAATTCAGGTTCAAAGCAAGAAAATACATCAATAGTTATGTTTTGTTCATGCAAAGCTCGGCGCATCGCAGCATAATTTAAAATATCCGTTGCGTCCTCTTCATACTTGTTGAATGCCGAAACAGCACCATAAAAAAGCGTTTTAATATCAATTCCGGCTACGGCAATAGGTATTAAACCAACTGGTGTTAATACAGAAAATCGACCCCCAACATCATCAGGAATTATAAATTTTTTGTAAGATTTTTCCTTGATCAAACCATTTAATACACCGCCTTCGCTACTGGTTGTACAAATTATTTTTTCAGAAGCTTCTTCACCATACATATTGTAAAGAGCTTCTCGTATCATTCTAAAAGAAAGAGCTGTTTCTAGCGTAGAACCTGATTTTGAGATCACATTTACATATACATTCTTTTGGCTTCCATCAGCTTTGGATGCCTGAATATGATCCAGCAACTCTTTTAAATATTTACCTCCCATATGGTGTCCTGCATACAGAATCTCCGGGCCATTTTTATGAAAGTGAGGAGTTAAAGCATCTATCACTGCTTTTGCTCCCAAATAAGAACCACCAATTCCGCAAACAATAAATATATCAGCCTGTGATCTGATACTTGTTGCAAGCGCATTGATTTTTTCCAGAAGCGCATCGTTTGGTTCTTTAAGAAGATCTCTCCAGCCCAACCATTCCGAACCCGGACCGGTTTTTGTTTTAAGCTGTTCTAAAGCTGATTCACATTTCGTAAACGAATTCTCGAATTCAGCTTCTGAAACATGTGTTTTTGCGATATCAATATTTACGGAAATCATTATCTAAGTAGCCTCGCTAAGTCAATAAGTGTTCTATCTAACACTTTTTCTTTTGTGATTGCAACGTGTAATGGAGTAATTTTTAATTGGTTATTTACAATTCCAACCATAACTTCACTTTGGCCTTCTATTAATATTTTTATAGCTGCTGCACCCAGCCTGCTTGCTAACACGCGATCCCTCGCAGTTGGCGAACCTCCTCGCTGAATGTGGCCAAGAATACAAACTCGCATATCATATTGCTTAAAATCTTCACGTATTAGTTCAGCTAGTTTAATAGCTCCTCCGGTTTCATCACCTTCAGCAACAACAACTAAGCTACTTCTAACCTGATTTTTTAACATGTTTTTAAGCTGCGACTTAATATCATTTATATTTGTGAACTCTTCCGGTAGTAATGAAAGTTCAGCTCCTCCGGCAATACCGGTTTCTAAAGCTATAAAACCTGCATCTCTTCCCATTACTTCTACCAGAAACATACGTTCGTGCGCATCAGCTGTATCTCTGATCTTATCGATTGCATCAAGTGCTGTATTAAGTGCTGTATCGTAGCCAATGGTTTCGTCTGTTCCAAAAATATCGTTATCGATAGTCGCCGGAATCCCAATTACTTTTACACCATGTTCTTTGCTGAAAATCTCGGCACCGGTAAATGTTCCATCCCCTCCAATAGTTATAAGAGCATCTATACCATATTTTTTTATAGTCTCAGCTGCTACTATTCTTCCTTCGGGTGAACGAAATTCCTGAGAGCGTGCCGTTTTTAAAATTGTCCCTCCGCGTTGAATAATATTTGACACAGAATTATTTTTCATTGGCTTTACTTGATCCGTTAACAAACCATGATATCCGTGTCTTATTCCAAAAACTTTTAAACCTTGTTTTACTGCAACCCTTACCACAGCCCTTACAGCCGCATTCATACCTGGTGAATCTCCGCCGCTCGTTAAAACCCCAATGGTCTTAATTTCGGCTTTATCCGTTGTCATAATTTTATTTTTAAGTGAGTGAGTGTAATTCGTTCTAAATAATTGTCCTATATATTAACTAAATTTAGAACTACTGAAGTTTAAGAAAATTTAACCATAATTGATGATCGATAACGCATCACTTCCAAGAATCAATAAAGATTCTGTAATTCGTAAATCTTTAAAAGAAATTACCGCTCCTGTTTCAGAACATTTAGTAGAGTTTCGATCCTTTTTTAAAGATACAATCAAATCTGATGTTTTTCTTTTGGATCAAATTCTCAGGTATTTGCATCGGCAAAAAGGTAAAGAACTAAGACCTACTTTAGTTTTTATGACCGCCAATTTATTTGATGGTATTTCGAATCGAAGCCATATTGCTGCAACAATGATCGAGTTGCTGCACACAGCCACACTAATCCACGATGATGTAGTAGATGAAGGAAACTCTCGGCGTGGCTTTGTAAGCATCAACAAAATATGGAAGAATAAAGCCGGTGTATTATTTGGTGATTATTTGCTTTCCAGAGGATTACTTGTTTCGTTAGAAAATGAAGAGTATACATTGCTTAAAGTTCAGTCGAAAGCTGTTCAAAAAATGAGTGAGGGAGAACTTCGTCAGCTTAAAACAGCCGGACTTTTTAACATGACTGAAGAGCGATATTTCCAAATTATTTCTGAAAAAACCGCCAGTCTTATTTCAACTTGTTGTGAATGTGGAGCCGTATCGGCAACTGATGACGAAGAAATGCACGAATTAATGGCAGGGATAGGCATGTGTATTGGTATTGCTTTTCAGATAAGAGACGACCTGTTTGATTATGGAATGTATGATATCGGCAAACCAAAGAGAAACGACATTCAGGAACGAAAAGTCACTCTACCACTAATAAAAGCTCTCGAGCAAGTTTCAAAAAAAGAAGCCGCTCATATTCGTGCATTGATGAAAAAGAGGAAAAAGACCTCAAAAAATATTGATGAGATTGTACAATTTGTGCATGAAAATGAAGGCATGGAATATTCAAAAGAAACTATGTATGAGTATGCAAACAAAGCGATTGAAGGGCTGGAGAAATTACCTGAATCACAGGCTCGCCTCGACTTTGTAGAACTAATCCATTATGTAATCACACGCAAGAAATAGGATGAGTGAGCAAAAGTGTGTGTTTATTTCTGATGTTCATCTTGGAGCCTTTGATAAAGTTACCGAAGCTAAAGTAGAAGAAGAATTAATTACGCTTATCAATTACTGTTGTGAGCATAAAATAAAGATATATATACTTGGGGATCTTTTTGATTACTGGATGGAATATCCCAAAAAAAAATATGTACCTGATGTAGGTGCAAATGTTTTGAAAGCTTTTCAGAAGCATAACACAGAGTGTGAACCTACCACTTTCATTACCGGAAATCATGATAATTGGACCTATGGGTATTTTGAAGAAATGGGTTTCGATGTTGAGCGTAATTATCGAATTATAAAACAGAATGGCTTTAGTACACTATTAATGCATGGAGATGGAAGATTCGGAAAAAGTGATGATCTATTAAGACCGTTTTTTCATGGATTATTACGGAGTAAATATTTTATCAAGTTATTTCAAGCAGTACTCCCACCTTCTGCCGGAATTCGTGTTATGAAAAATTTCTCCGGCTTTTCTAAAATGAATGAAAGACGAACTCCAAGCCCGCTTAACAAGCACGCTAAAAGAATTCTGAGAGATAAAGAGATTGATTATATACTAATGGGGCATGATCATATTCCAAGAGTGGAAACTTTTAAGACCGGAACGTATATAAACCTAGGAACATTTTTCCATCATAAAACAGTGGTATTGTATACCAATAATGAATACAAACTCGTTATATGGAGTGCTTCTGATAAAGAATTTGTACCTTTTACCGAACTAAGTGTTTTAGAATGAGCGACAAAAGAGAACCTATTGATCATCAAAGATATTTCAACGATTCGGAATATCGAAAAGAAGTATTGGCTGAAAAAAAAGCTCGTGAGGAAGGGATTCCCCAAAAAGAAAAAGCGAAACACAAGCCTGACTCTGATAGACTTAGAAATAAAATTTTAGTTTGGACAGGTGGGATAGCCGGGGTAATGCTAATCGCAGTAATTGGATATGTAATCTTTTTATTTCAGGGTCTCCCCCCACTCGAAAAATTAGAGAATCCTGATACTTCAATAGCAACGGAAGTGCGAAGTAGAGATGGCGTTGTTCTTGATAAGTACTTTACTGAAAACAGAACATGGGTTCCTTATTCTGAAATTTCACCTCACGTCATAAATGCTCTCGTTGCTACCGAAGATCATCGTTTCTACAATCACTGGGGAATTGACATGGTGAGAACATTGGCTATTCCATTAAATTTATTGAGAGGCAGGGTTGAAGGTGGTTCTACGCTTAGCCAACAGCTTGCAAGAAATCTTTATAAAGAAATTGGATTAAAATTCTCCATTTCCAGAAAATTTAGAGAAATGATAACTGCAGTTCAGATTGAAAAAAATTATACTAAGCGAGAGATCATAGAAATGTATTTGAATACCGTTGAGTATAGTAACAGTGCTTTTGGGATTGAAGCAGCTGCAAGAACACATTACAATAAGTCTGCTAAAGAATTAACTTTATCTGAAGCTGCGGTATTAGTTGGCTCTGTAAATGCGGTATATGCTTATAACCCTCGTATTTATCCTGAAAGATCACAAAGACGAAGAAACATTGTTCTGTTTTTGATGAAGAACCGTGAGTACATTGATGATAATATTTATGAACAACTCTGGGCAGAAGAAATAAAACTAGACTATCAACCTCCTTCAAAAGCGGGACGTGTAAGCCGTTATTTTGGAGAATATGTTCGCCAAAGAATATCCGGTTGGGCGGAAGAGAATGGCTATGATATATATAAAGATGGATTGGTAATTTATACTACCATTGATTCCCGTCTTCAAAAACATGCCGAAGCTGCTTTAAGTACCAAGTTAGATTCACTCCAAAAAATATTTGAATACGAGTGGACTACTCCCGGAAGTGATGAATACATGGATAAGCTTTGGGATGAATTTCCTACTTTCAAAGATGACTTTCTCGAAGAAACAGATCGTTATAAAAACGGATACCAAACGTACAATACTAAAGTCCGAAAAGTAGTATTAGACAGCCTGAAAGCTGATGAAGCTTTTGTCGATTCTGTGCTAAAAGCTAAAACCCGATTGCAAGCTAGTTTTGTAGCAATAGAACCTTCAAATGGAAATATTTTAGCCTGGGTTGGTGGATCAAACTATGGCAATGTTCAATTCGATCATGTATATCAATCACGCCGACAAGTAGGTTCAACCTTTAAACCTTTTGTGTATTCAGTAGCTATCGATAATGGTTTCAAACCCTATCACAAATTTTCTAAATACCCGATTTCATTCCGTGACAGAAATGGAAAAGTATGGAATCCTAAAGATTCCGAAATTGCAAGCGGACCTGATGAAGTTCCTTTAAGAGAGGCTTTAGCCAGAAGTATGAATAACGTAACTGTTCGTTTACTTCCTGAGCTAGCGGGTTATCCCGGCACTAATAAGTTATGGGAACTAGACGCTGCTGCCAGAAAAATAAAAACGATGGCATCGAACCTTGGAATTGATATGAGCAACACGCCTGCTTATCCATCCATTGCGTTAGGGACTGCTGAAGCTTCTTTACTTGAAATGACCTCAGCATACACCACTTTTGCAAATAATGGGGTGCATATTAAACCAATAGCTATTACACGAATAGAAGATAAAGAAGGAAATGTACTTAAAGAGTATTTTCCTGAATATCGAAAGGAAGTTATTAGCCCGGAGACAGCTTACATCATGGTTGATATGCTGAGAGGTGTAATCAGTGGTGGTGACGGATATTTTGGAACCGGAGTTCGTTTAAGAAATGTGTATGGAGTACGTCAAGATATTGCCGGAAAAACCGGAACTACAAACGATGCGTCCGACAATTGGTTTATTGCCATGACTCCACATATCGTAATGGGAGCTTGGGTTGGTGGTGAAGATCGTAAAATTCGATTTCCTCAGGGAAAAGGAACCGCAGGGAGTATTGGACAAGGTGCCAGAACTGCTCTTCCAATCGTTGGCACTTTTATAAACTATGTAACTGCTGATCCCGAAGCATATTGGGGTTATGACGCGTTTACTCCTCCTCCCGGCTTTGTAATGCCTGAAGATCCTAAAGAAGTGCGAGGAGAACTTGGAACCGATAAAAATCGTGGTAGAATTGGTTGGTAGTATAGATTTTTACAAAGTATCTAAAGGGCTTTTTACGTTAGACTTACCAACGCTGGTAACATGGGTATAAATTTCCGTGGTTTGAATAGATTTATGACCCAAAAATTCTTGAATATATCTCAAATCAGTACCGGATTCTAAGAGATGGGTAGCAAAACTATGCCTAAGCGTATGCACTGTTGCTTTTTTCTTTATTTGAGCTTTTTGAAGAGCTTTTTTCATGATTTGCTGAACGCTTCTGGAAGAATAAGCTCCCCCTTTCTGTCCTTCAAACAGGTATTCCTGAGGGTCATATTCTCTTACATACTGTCGAAGTAGTATTAGCAGTTTTTCAGCTAACATAACGTGCCTATCTTTTGCTCCTTTTGATTGCCTAATCTTAATAGTCATTCTATCAGAGTCTATATCGTTAACTTTAAGATTAAGAACTTCCGACATTCTTAAACCCGCTGAGTAGATTGTTTGAAGTATGGTTTTATGTTTGATATTAGTAACAACTGAAAATAATCTTTTGACTTCTTGTTGAGACAATACATTAGGTAGTTTACTCTGTTTACGTTTTGGATACAAATATTCTGCTGATAAGCTCTCTTCCAAAACCAAATCATGATATTTAATAAGCGCTGCTATAATATTTCGTTGATAGGAAGGGGAAATCTTATGTTCAGTTACTTTATAATTTATATACCGTTCAATTAACTCTAGAGGTAGTGAGTTTTTTCCTGTTTTTTTCATTTCCTTGAGAGCCAATTTCAATGCGCTTGAATAATTTGATATTGTATTCTCGCTAAATCTTTGGGTCTTTAACCTACTCTCGAACTTTTGTATTAAATCACGTTGCGGCATATATCATATTCTATTACATTCATATATTAATAAAATAGAATGTATATACGCAATAAAATTAAGACAGGCATATACGCAATGCGTGTATGCATAAGTTATGTTGAATTTGAGTAAAATCAGTTATTTAATTTGTTTTTTAACCCTGATTAACAGCTTAGCAAGACGGATGCACAGGCATCGAAACAGCCAAGAAGTAAGCCAGAAGCTCGCTTATCAGGCATACAGCTTTGACTGAATGCGTTTGAGCACTCAAACCATGTCTTGCTAACCTTGTTAATCCAAAAAACGTTTGAATTCTTACAAATTAAATGACACATTAATGGTTTCCCGTTTTCACTGCACTTACCCTTGGGTAAAATGTCAATGTAAACACAAAGAGAAACCACCATTTGATGGTACTCAACTACGTATTAGTTTTCACATGAACAACACAATACTCAACATAACAACCGCTATAAGACATACTCCGCATTCGCTACGTAAGTCTCATAGCTATATCGTTGTAGCAAATACGAAAAAAACAAACTGACCAAATGGAATTAGGATTAATAATAGCAATTTCAGTTTTGATAATTGCGCTCTTTATTGTGATTAATCAAAGTAAAAAAGCAAAAGCAAAACTAAATTCTGAAATTGAAAGTAAAAATTCAGAACTGACATCAAAGGTTGACGAAAACAAAAAACTTAATTCTGATTTACAAAGATTTAGCGGAGTTGTATCAATTGAAAATGAGATAGAATTAAAAAACAAAGAACTTTCAGGTATTCAAACGAGTGCAACTGAATTAAATGACAAATTCATCAATGCAAAATCTATTTTTAAAGAATTAGAAAAAGATATTAAACTTTACCAAAACGATTTAGAATTTGTTGAACTTGGAATTTATGAACCGATTTTTGATTTAGAAACTTCCGAAAAATATAAAGAAAGAATTAAACAAATTGTTACAAGGCAAAAGCAATTAATAAAAGGCGGAAATGCTTGTATTTGCCAAACCGAATGGGTTGTCGGAAATAGCCGTAAACAAGGCGAAATAATGACAAGAAGATATATCAATTTGACATTAAGAGCTTTTAATGGAGAATGTGATGCGCTAATTTCAAAAGTTCGTTGGAATAACGTAAAACGATTTGAAGAAAGAATTAAAAAATCTTTCAACGCAATTAACAAACTTGGTAAATCAAACAATACTTATATAACTGACAAATATTTAAACCTAAAGTTAGACGAACTACATTTGGTTTATGAATTAGCCCATAAAAAGTATCAAGAAAAGGAAGAGGCAAGAGCAATTCGAGAAGAGCAACGAGAAGAAGAAAGAGCGCAAAGAGAATTTGAAAAAGCAAGAAAGGAAGCAGAAATTGAAGAAAGACGATACCAAAAAGCTTTAGAACGCGCCAGAAAAGATTTAGGATTAGTCAGCGGACAACAATTAGAAGAGCTTAATTCTCAAATTGCTCAATTGGAACAAAATTTAAGAGAAGCACACGAAGCAAAAGAAAGAGCCATTTCGAGAGCGCAGGAAACAAAGTCTGGACACGTTTATATTATTTCTAATCTTGGCTCATTTGGAGAGAATGTTTATAAAATTGGAATGACGAGAAGACTTGAACCTTTGGACAGAGTAAAAGAATTAGGAGACGCTTCTGTACCATTTACATTTGATTTACACGCAATGATTTTTTCAGAGAATGCACCTGAACTTGAAAACCTTTTGCATAGAGAATTTGATGATAGGCGAATAAATAAAGTAAATTACAGAAAAGAGTATTTTAGAGTTACATTAGATGAAATTGAGCAAGTAATCATCGACAAATTTGAAAAGGAAGTTGATTTTGTAAAAGACATCGAAGCACAACAATTTAGAGAAACAAAATCAATTATTAAACAATTACAGCAAGCTAAAGAAGAACAAGTCGAAAAGGAGATTGAGAAATATCCCGACAGCCTGTTCTGAAAAAGTACTTGCTACAACAACGTATAAAAACAATAGGGCAATTAGTGCTTAACCCAATGGCAAAAGTACTTTTGAGAAGTCGCCAAATTTTTAAATTTGGCTTATTGAGAAAAAAGACAATAAGTAAAATTTAAAAATTCGGCTTGTGTTCAACCGAATGGTTCGTGCGTTTTTTCCGCCCTACTGTTCTTATACACAACCGTTGGCAACAAGCAAAAAATATCGTGATTTAAAGAAATTTCAGAATTAAAATTAAGAATTCGTATCTTTGATAAAAAGATTTAGAAAATGGATTTAGAAGCCAGAAAAATATCATTTGTTCAAGAATTTCTTCGACTTCAGAATGAAGAAATAGTCAAAGGATTGGAAAAAATGTTGCGCAAAAGAAAAGCTGAACTTATTGAAAAGAGTTTCATTCCAATGAGTACGGAACAATTTAACGCAGAAATTGACCAAGCATTGGATGATTCAAAAAATGGACGACTGATTAAAGCGACTGATTTAAAAGCCAAAATCAAAAAATGGAGTTAGAAGTTTATTGGACTCAAATTGCCGAAGACAAGCTTAACGATATTTTCATTTACTACAAATTAAAAGCAGGACATCGAGTTGCTCAAAAACTAATTAACGGAATTGTCGACACGACTATTGATTTAGAGAAAACTCCAAAAATTGGACAAAAAGAAAATCTTCTGTCTGACAGAACTCAAAATTTCAGATATTTAGTTCATAAAAACTATAAAGTAATCTATTGGATTAATGAGAAACAAAATCGAATTGAAATAGCAAACGTTTTTGATTGCCGACAGAATCCAGAAAAAATGACCAAAACGGAATAAAGCCAGTTGCCAACACCGTATATAAAAAATTGCTGGTTTTTGGCTTAAATAAAGGTCGTTGCTTGTTTTGTTACGTCTGATTTTCCTTCGGAAAATCCTCGCACACAAACACGCAACTTTCCATATACATAACCGTTGGCAACAAGCCAAAGTGAAGCGTCAGTAGTAATTTTGCAGTTTGAGAAAAAAGATAAAATGAAACAGCCACTCCACAAAACAGCACATTTACAAGCTCCAATACACAAGCCGATGCTTCAGCTTGCAAAAGAGCTGTTTTTTTGCCCACACACTAGAGAAAAATTGTAAATTTAGAGTTTCTGAAAATGATTAAATAAAAATATAATGCTAAAATTAAAAGAAGTAAAAATTGCAAAATATAAAAGCTACCTTGAAACGCAGGTGGTTCTAATTGAAGACAAAGTAACAACACTTGTTGGTAAAAACGAATCAGGCAAAACTGCTTTTCTAGAGGCAATTGCAAAATTTAATTACTTTGAAAAAGACTCGAAGTTTCAGTTTGATGTAACTGCTGACTACCCAATAAATGAGTTAAAGAAATATCAACGAGATAATGAACCTTTGGAGGTTATTAAATGTACCTTTGAAATTTCGGATGAACTTTTAGAGCAAATTTCTGAGGATTTAGGAGATGGTGTTTTTAAAATAAAGTCATTTGCTTATGGAATAAAATATGATGGGAATGGAACTTGGTATGACTTGTCTGCAAACGAAGATGCATTTTTAAAATCTTACATTAAAAAAAATGACTTTTCAACAGAGGTAACAGAAGAATTAAAAGGGATTAAATCATTTCAAGCACTTGAAACCTTAACAGCTACAAGTAAAAATGAGGATATCAAGAAACTATATCAAGAATTAAAAAAGGATTATATTGACAAGGCTTATAAATGGGACAATGTAATAAAAGGTTATATTGCAAAGAATTATTTGGAATCTAATTTCCCTAAATTCTGGTATTTTGACGAATATTTTTCTTTGCCCTCACGAGTAAATATTAATCGTTTACAAAGTAATCAGACTGATGCAGAATTAACAGCAGAAGCATTAAAGACATCAAAAGCACTTTTTGAACTTGCTGGTATTGATATAACTAAACTTGTTAATGCAAGTACTTTTGAAACTTTTATAGCGGAACTTGAAGCAACCTCAAATGAAATTACAGACCAAATTTTTGAATACTGGTCTACAAATGAAAATTTAGAAATTAAATTTGAAATTGAAACAGTTAAAAACCCGCAGAACTCTAATTTAATTGAAAAGGTTTTAGATATCCGTGTCAGGAATACGCGCCACCGAGTTTGTTTGCCTTTGAGAAACAGAAGTAAAGGCTTTAATTGGTTTTTCTCTTTTATTGTATGGTTTAGCAAAATACAAAGTGATGGAAATAAGAATTTCATTCTTTTACTTGATGAACCTGGCTTAAACTTACATGCATCTGCACAAGCCGACCTATTACGTTATATAGAAGATTTAGCAAAAGAATATCAGGTAATTTATACAACTCATTCACCATTTATGATAGATTCTAATCATCTGGAACGAGTGAGAACTGTTTATGATAGCGATGCTGGTAGTATTATATCAAGTGCTATTCAAGAAAAAGACCCTGATACATTATTCCCTTTACAAGCTGCTTTAGGTTATGATATTGCACAAAACTTATTCATTTCAAAGAATAATCTACTTGTTGAAGGTCCTGCTGATTTACTATACCTTTCAATTTTGAGTAGTATTTTAGAATCAGAAAAACGAGAAGGTTTAAAGGAAAGCATTACAATAGTTCCAATTGGTGGAATGGATAAAGTCGCTTCTTTTATTTCATTATTAAGAGGTAGTAAGTTGAATATTGTTTGCCTACTTGATTCATTTTCAGACCAAAAAGGAAAACAAAGAATCGATGATTTGATAAAAATAAAAATCATTAAAGATAGAAATGTAAGATACTTTGATGAATTTATCAAAACATCAAATGGTAAGGCAGATATTGAAGATTTATTTGAAAAGTCAGAGTACCTGGATATGTTCAATAAAGCATTTACAGAATATAAAGATTTTGCTGTAACCGATTTGGACAGCAAGTTGCCAAATATCCTTCAACAGATTAATAAACTTATAAGCAAAAACCATTTCAATCATTACAGACCAGCAAATCAAATGGCAAGAATGTCGATTGAATCTAAGTATTTTTCAAAAGATACATTGGACAGGTTTGAAATTATGTTTAAAGAAATAAACAAATTATACTAATGCCAGAACAACAAAATATAGAATACAAACAAAGCTGGCATGATGAGTACCTGAAATGGGTTTGTGGCTTTGCTAACGCCCAAGGTGGTTTGATTTTTATCGGTAAAGATGATGAAGGAAATCTTGTAGGTATTGACAATTACAAAAAATTGATGGATGATATTCCCAACAAAATTAGAAATGCTATTGGAATAATGGCTGAAGTCAATCTACACGAGGAAACAGGTAAGCATTTTATTGAAATTGTAACACATCCTTATTCTGTTCCAATTTCACTAAGAGGAAGGTATTATTATCGAAGTGGAAGTACCAAACAAGAATTAACAGGAGCATCGCTAAACGAATTTTTGCTAAAGAAATCGGGCAAAACATGGGATGATGTAATAGAACCAAGAGCAAGTTTTGACGATATTGATAAAAAAACAGTCAGCATATTTTTAAAAGCATCAGAAAATGCAGGTCGTTTACCTGAAAATGAAGGATTGGCATTACCTGAATTGTTTGAAAAACTTCGATTGACAGAAAACGGACAACTGAAACGTGCATCATTGATTTTGTTCGGCAAAGACCCAGGCAAATTCTACCCTAATACATTTGTGAAAATTGGTCGTTTTGGAAAAGATGATGCAGATATCAGATTTCAAGAAACAGAGGAAGGAAATTTAATATTACAGCTTCATGCTGTATTAAAACAACTTAACCATAAATTCCTGATAAGACAGATTGAATTTGAAGGAATGCACCGCATTGAGAAAGGAGAATATCCTGTTGCGGCCATTCGTGAAATGTTGTTGAACGCTTTGGTTCATCGCAATTACATGGGTGCTCCAATTCAAATTCGTGTGTATGATGATAAAATTAACATATGGAACGAAGGTACATTACCCGATGGTTTAACTTTGGATGCGTTAAAACGTTCTCACTCATCACGTCCACGCAATCCGATTATTGCAGATGTATGTTTTAGAGGAGGTTATATTGATGCTTGGGGCAGAGGTACAATTAAAATCATTGATACTTGTAAACAAGCAGACCTTCCCGAGCCTGAAATGAAAGAACTAGACGGTGGTTTTATAATTACGCTATTCAAAGATAATTTAACATCGGAACAACTTACAAAACTTGGATTTAATGACAGACAAGTACAAGCTGTTTTGTTTGTGAAAGAAAAGGGAAAGATAACAAATAGTGAATACCAAATACTTAATGAGGTTTCCGACAGAACAGCATTAAGAGATATAGATGAATTAACTGAAAAAGGTATTCTCATTAAAGAAGGAGAGAAAAAAGGAACATTTTATAAATTAGGATTTGGCGGGTAAATGGCGGAAATAAATGTGATATGGCGGATAAATGACGGATAAGATAAGCCCACGCTTCGTAGTCAAGCACATTGGCCGGTCGCTCAAAAGAGCCAACACACGACCAAAACCAGCCAAAGAGCTTGCCTACCCAAACGCACAGAAGACTGCAAAATTGATAGCTAATAGATTGAAAATGAATAAAGGCCAGTTGGTAACACGTAATATAAATAAATTGGCAGTCAGTGGTTTGCGTAGGTTTAGGCTTTTAATTATGTTTAAAGTAAATTGAAACGGAGGTGCTATGAAATGCCAATCAATTCATATTACCAACGTTGATGCGAAATCCCTTCGGTCTTTCGCATCAACGTCCCGCCCGAGTTCCTCCTGCCCTTGCGCTCGCCCTTCGGGACTTCGCACAACGGCCGAGTTAGCGACATTTTTATACCCTACATTTTGTACCTTCCTAAAAACCTCGCCAACTCGGGCGGGACGTTGTGTTTCATACTGACCCACCGCATATTTTAGCACTTTCGGTTTTTTCCAACGCTCAATTCCAACGCTCTAAAAACCAAAAGAGCTGTTCTTCCCCTACCAAAATTGAAAAATATATATCATTATTCAATACATAATTATATTGTTAAAGGATAATTTAATGTATCTTTGAACTTTATAGTCAAAACGTAAAGATATAAAACCAATGAACAGAATAAAGAAGGTTTTAAAAGAGCAAGGAAGGACTCAAACTTGGCTCGCTGAGAAAATCGGAAAAAGCTATGTAATAGTTACAAACTATTGCAATAACAATTCACAACCCAGCATTCAAGTCTTAACGGAGATTTCTCAAGTTTTAGACGTTGACGTAAGAGAATTATTAGTTTCCACCAAAGACAATTAGTAAAATGGATAAAGAATTTGAAATTTTTAAAAACGGCAGCACTTGGCTTAGAGCTGATTTTCATTTACACACAAAAGCGGACAAAGAATTTGTTTATCGTGGAGAAGATAATTCTTTTGTTTCTGACTATGTAAATAAGCTGAGTAAAGAAAAAATTGGTGTCGCAGCAATAACAAATCATAACAAATTTGATTTCAACGAATATAAAGCACTTGCCAAAAAGTCAAGAAAACAAGAAATATATTTATTGCCCGGAGTAGAATTGTCAGTAAATGATGGGGCGAATGGCATCCATTGTCTTGTTGTTTTTAATCCTATGGAATGGCTTGAAAATGGCAATGATTATATCAATCATTTTATAACACAAACATTTGCAGGGAAACAAAATTTTGAAAATGAAAACGGTCGTTCAAATGATAACTTAATTGAGACTATAAAAAAGCTTGATACTTTCGAGAAGGACTATTTCATAATAATGGCTCATATCGAGGCAAGTAGTGGATTCTATAAAGAATTAAATGGAGGACGAATTACGGAGTTGGGTAAAGTACCAATATTCCGTAAGGCAGTTCTTGGATTCCAAAAAGTAAGGACAAGAGATATAATTAAGAATCTTAATACTTGGCTTGAAAATGAACTACCAGCTTTTGTAGAATGTTCTGACGCTAAAAATATTGAAGAAATTGGAACAGGTAATTCTGTAAATGGAGTTACGCAAAAAACATATTTGAAAATTGGTGCATTCAATTTTGAAGCTATAAAATATGCTTTATTAGACCAACAATACAGACTAGCACAAAACACGACTGAACCTATTAATGGATATATAAAATCCATCAGTTTTAAAGGTGGAAAATTAGATGGCTCAACACTTCATCTAAATCATTCTATGAATAACTTGATTGGTATAAGAGGAAGCGGTAAATCTTCAATTTTAGAAGCTATTAGATATTCTTTGGATATTGATTTAACTAGAAATCAAAATGTCGATTTTGAATATAAAACAAATCTAGTAAACGCTTTATTAGGAAGTGGCGGTAAAATAACTTCGGTATTGGTTGATGACCAAGGAAAAGAATACGTAGCTGAGAAAATTCTTGGAGATAGAACGAATATATATAAAGATGGGGAACTTCAACTTGGACTAAAACCAAATGCAATTGTCAAAAAACCAATTTATTTTGGTCAAAAAGACCTTTCTCAAATAGGCAATTCGGATTCAACTGAATATTTGATTAGTAAATTAATTGGAGACCGATTACAAAATAAGAAACGAGAAGTTGAAGAAAAAAATCAAGATGTATTAAAAATCATTAACGAACTCAAAAAAATTGATTCAAAAGTTGCTAGAAAAGCAGACATTGAAGCTAAACAAGCTGAATTGAAAATTAAAATTCAAGTTTTTAAAGATAATGAAATAGACAAAAAACTTGAAAAGCAAATCTCTTTTGACAAAGACAGTAATTTCATTAAACGTCTTGAAAAATTCGAGCTAAAAGTTATTGAGGGAATAAACGAATATATTGGAGAGTACGAAGATAGTTTTCAGAGCTTTAAAGCGTATTCATCAAAAGAGAACACATTAGATATTGATAAAATAAAGCAACATTTGGTTGCCTTTGAAAAAATATTTCTTGAAACCAAAACCATTTCATCAAGATTGGTTACCGAGAATTTGGTTCTTGAAAAAATGCACAAAAGTTTTAACGTGAAGTATGAAGAGCTGAAAGAAGAGTTTTCAAAAATCAAACGGGAAATAAATCTGCCAAATATTCAGGCTGATGACTATGTTAAATATACTAAGGAACTTGATTTGACAAAAGCCCAATTGTCGGAGTTGGAAAAGCTTACAAAAAAGAAAAAAGAATTAGAAGCTCAATTAAAACAAACTTTAGTCTCATTACAAAAACTGTGGCACAACGAATTTGAAATTGTACAAGAAGAAATAAAAAAAGTTAATGATGACCAAGATTCTATTAAAATAGCTGTTGAGTTTAAAGGAAACAAACAAGATTTCAAATCATATTTAAAAGAAAATCTAAGAGGTAGTAATTTATCAGATATTAAAATCCAAAACATAGTCGATAATTACAATGATATGATTGCGGTGTATGAAGATTTAAACAGCTCAAAAAGTGCTATTTCCACAAGTCTTACTGATACACAACTTCATACATTTCGAGAATATTTCAATTCAAACATTGAAGCCTTTCTGACCTATAGAATACCTGATAAATTTGATATTATATATAGAAACAGGTCTTTGAACGAACATTCTTTGGGGCAAAGAGCTTCCGCTTTAATCATATTTCTGCTAACTCTAAAAGAAAGTGATTTAATAATTATTGACCAACCTGAAGATGATTTGGATAACCAAACCATCTACAATGATGTAATTAGAGAGTTGAAAAAGCTAAAAAACACCTCTCAGTTTATTTTTGCAACTCACAATCCAAATATACCTGTTCTCGGAGATTGTGAACAGGTAGTTTCTTGTAGATATAACTCTAACCTTATCGAGACGAATCTTGGTAGTATTGATGATGAAACAATCAGAAAAGAAATAGTAAATATTATGGAAGGTGGAAAAGAGGCATTTAACAATAGAAAAAGAATTTACGAATTATGGACGCATTAGAATTATTGGATTTAATCCAAAAAGGAGAATCAAGCGTTGTGCAATTTAAAGTCCGCATTAATGACGCATACAAAATAGGCACAGAAATGGTAGCGTTTTCCAATACAAAGGGTGGCTTAATTATAATTGGAGTTGACGACAAAACGGGCGATATCAATGGACTATCTTTTGAAGAAATAGCAGAAACCAATCAGCTTTTAGCTAATGCTGCTTCCGATAATGTCAAACCTCAAATTTTTATTGAAACGGAAACAGTAGAAGTAGAAAACAAGAATGTCATTGTAGCTAGTATAGCTGAAGGATTGAGCAAACCTCATACTGACAATAAAGGTATAATTTGGCTAAAAAATGGTTCGGACAAACGCAAGGTTGTGGCAAGAGAAGAAATGGCAAGGCTACTACAAAGTAGTGGAAATCTTTTTGCAGATGAAACAATTGTAAATGGGACAACAACAAATGATATTGATGATGTTCTATTTACGAAAGTGATTGAAAAAAAACACGAAAAATCCATTGAAGAGATTGGATTATCAATACCACAACTTCTTTCCAATAATGGAATGTTGAAAAATGGAAACCTTACTTTAGGAGGATTACTTTTATTTGGAAAAAACCCTCAACAATATAGAGCTACATTTACTGTACACTGTATAGCTATTAAAGGAAATGATATTAGTTCTAATCTTTATAGAAATAAGAAAGAACCATTTACTGGAAATATTAAAGAGGTTTATGAAAAGACACACTCATTTATTATTCAAAATCTAAAAGAACTTCAAAAAGATGAAAAATTTAATTCTCTTGGTGAACTTGAAATACCCATTGAAACTATTGAAGAACTTCTTGTAAATGCCTTAGTGCATAGGGATTATTTCATAAATTCAAGTATTAAAGTTTTTATTTTCGATAATCGCATTGAAATAATTAGCCCTGGAAAGTTACCGAATACTTTGACAATTGAGAATATCAAAGCAGGAATTTCTGTTATTAGAAACCCCATTTTATATTCCAATGCAAGATATTTATTGCCATTTAAAGGAGCAGGAAGTGGAATTATGCGAGCCTTAAAGAATTCGCCAGATTTAGAATTAATCAATGATACTGAAAGAGAATTATTTATTTCTGTAATTAAACGTCCTTGATAAATGCCAATATTTCAGAAATCAGTAATAAAAAAACACCTTAAAAATCTTGACCAAGAAAAGGTAGAAAAAGCTTTCCAAACATTCCGACTGAATTACAATTCTGCGAAAATTGAGCAAATAAAAACGCTCAAAGAGGAAGAATATCAAGATGGATTCTTACGTGAAATATTTGTTGACGTTTTAGGTTACACACTTCGTCCAGACGAAAATTTTGACTTACAGCGAGAGTTTAAAAACCAAACGGACGGAAAAAAAGCAGATGGAGCAATTTTAAAAGACGAAAATGCAATTGCAGTAATTGAGTTAAAGTAAACGAAAACAAAGGACTTAACAAAAATTACTCAACAAGCTTTCAATTACAAAAACAATCAACCAGAATGTAAATATGTAATTACTTCAAATTTTCAAAAAATTCGTTTTTACATTGATTACTCTACCGAATTTGAGGAATTTGATTTGTTTTTTCTCGACAGAGAAAGATTTGAACTACTCTATTTAATACTTCACAAAGAAAGTATTTTTTCAAATCTTCCAATTAAACTTAAAAAAGAAACACAGTTTCACGAAAAAGAAATTTCAGAAGAACTTTATAAAGACTATTCTCATTTCAAAAATAAACTGTTCAATAATCTAATAGGTAATCATCCAGATGATGATAAGTTATTACTTTTCAAAAAGTCTCAAAAACTATTAGACCGTTTCTTATTCATACTTTTTGCAGAAGATAGTGGCTTGTTGCCACCAAACTCTATTTCAAGAATAATAAAGCGTTTTGACATTTTAAAATAAGAAGATGCATATAAACCGATTTACGAAATCTTCAAACAGTATTTCGGATATATGAACATTGGTCGAAAAGGTAAAAAAGAAGCTGACAATATTCCTGCATACAATGGAGGTTTGTTTTACGAAGATTTATTACTCGACAACTTAACCATTGATGATGAAATTTTAATTGACGATTTACAGAAACTATCTAAATATGATTTTAACACAGAAGTTGACGTTAATATTCTCGGTCATATTTTTGAACATTCACTAAATGAAATTGAAGAAGTAACCGCAGAAATTGAGGGTACAGTTTCCGACCAAAAAAGAACAAAAAGAAAAAAAGATGGTGTTTTTTATACACCAAAATATATAACTACTTACATTGTTGCGAATACGATTGGGCAACTTTGCATCGACAAAAGAAAAGAACTCGACATTGAAGAAATTGAATATGACGATTCCTTCTTAAAAAAAGACGGAACATTAACTGTAAAAGGGAAAAAGCTTTTCAAAACTTTAACCGAATATAAAAATTGGTTAACAAATTTGAAAGTTATTGACCCAGCCTGTGGAAGTGGAGCATTTTTAAATCAAGCATTAAACTACTTGATTGAAGAACACGAAAAAATAGATGACATCATTGCTGACTTGACTAACTCACCTTTGAGATTGTTCGATACTGACAAGAATATTTTAGAAAATAATCTTTTTGGTGTAGATATTAATGAAGAAAGTGTTGAAATTGCTCAATTATCGCTTTGGCTTCGCACAGCAAAAAAAGACCGTAAGCTTTCAAAATTAAACAATAATATAAAATGTGGCAACTCTCTTTTAACATCTGAATTTGATTGGAACAAAGAATTTCCAGACATTATGAAAAATGGTGGCTTTGACGTTGTTATTGGAAATCCACCATATATAAAAGAGGCTACAAACAAATCCGCTTTTGATGGTTTACACGGACATTCCTGTTACCAAGGGAAAATGGACTTATGGTATTTCATTGGTGCTTTAGCATTGGATATTATTAAAAAAGATTATGGTTTAATCGGTTATATCGCACCAAATAATTGGATAACCAATGATGGTGCATCAAAGTTCAGAGATTACATAATTGATAAAGGAAAAATCGTTGAGTTTATTGATTTTAGTGACTTTAAAGTTTTCGATTCAGCAGGAATTCAAACAATGATTTACATAATGAAAAGAACAGATGATAATGAAAATTATGGTCTTAACTTTTCTAAAGTCCTTAACAGTAAAATAAAACACGAAGATGCTCAATTGTTTTTAGAAAAAATTGTTGACGAGAAATACGAGTATTTTATTTCAAACATTGCGAAAGAAGAATTATTAAATCAGCCAATTAATTTTATAAATGAAGAACTCAATTTGATAATTGAGAAAATTAAGGCAAAAGAAAATTTTAGTTTAGAGTCTAAAGAAATTGCTTCAGGCATTGATTTATTGCAAGATTTTGTGAATAAAAAGCATAAAGAAGTAATCGAAAACGTAGAAATTGGAGATGGGATTTTTAATTTAAGTCAAACGGAATATGATAATTTGAACTTAAACCAAAAGGAAAAAGAACTTTTAAAACCATTCTATACAACAACAGAATTACAACAATACTATGGTAATCCAAAAAACAAACTTTGGATTATTTACACAGATTCAAGTTTTAAAGACGAAGAAAAAATACTTCCTTATCCAAACGTAAAAGAACATTTAGACAAGTTTTTAGACGTTTTCACTTCTGTAAACAAACCTTATGGTTTACATCGTTCGAGAGATGAAAAGTATTTTAAAGGAGAAAAAATATTTTCATTAAGAAAATGTTCAGTTCGACCAAGATTTACTTATACAGATTTTGATACGTATGTTAATAAAACTTTTATGGTCATTAAAACTGACCGAATTAACCAAAAGTATTTGACAGGAATTTTAAACTCAAATTTGATGGCATTTTGGTTAAAGTATAAAGGAAAAATGCAAGGAAACAATTACCAAATTGACAAAACACCTTTAGAGAATTTACCTCTAATAAATCCGAGTGCTGAAACGCAAGAAAAAATTGCTGATTTAGTTAAAAGCATTATTTCTAACACAAAAAAAAGTTCTGATTATCAAGAGTTGTTAGACAAGGCAAAAACGGAAAACAATTTTGACCGAGAAATACAACTGACAAAAGAATTGGAGCAACTTACAACGGAATTAGAAAAAGCCGAAAGCGAAATCAACTCGACAATCTACGAGCTTTACCAAATTGAACCGACTGAAATTGCTACGATTGAAAAGAATATTTAGAAAATGAAAAGCCAACGCTAAAAGCCATACACATTTGCAATTCGCTACAGCAGACACACAAGCCAAAAATTGCAAAAGAGTATGTCTTTGCCAACGCTATCAGCAGAACGAAAAAAAGTACGAAAACACAACAATGTATATAAAAAATAGGCGAAACAGTACTAAAATCAAGGTTTTTAGCTCGTATCAAACTTTGTGCTTATCCGAAAGTTTGGTGCTTCGAAATCGCCTACTTTTCATATACTAAACGTTGTGCTTCATTATGACAAACCGCTAACCAATGATAAAATTCTTTAAAAAAATTAGACAAAATTTGTTGACTGAAAACAAATTCAGCAAGTATTTACTTTATGCGATTGGCGAAATTATCTTGGTGGTTATTGGAATTTTAATAGCGCTCCACTTAAATGATTTGAAAGATAAAAATAAAGAGGAATCATTAAGAAAATACTACGTACAATCGATTAACAAAGATTTGATTCAGGACCAGATTTTGATAGAAAAAATGATTGACTCTACTAAAGTTTCACTCGGAATTATAAACGAACAAGTTGACAGAATATACTGTAGTGGTCTAGGAAAATAGGACAGCAAAACAATAAAATGTTAATTTGCT